>DASXDR010000075.1:0-52697 GCA_036490535.1 Tepidisphaeraceae bacterium
GTACTCCGGGGGAGGGCAGGGGTGGGAGGCCTTCAGCGTTCCCTAGCCTGAGCACAGTCGAAGGCAGCGTTCATCGTTCATCCTTCAATTCCAAACGCTCCTCACATATCGCGCTCAAGATCTTTGTCCTTGTTTTAATCAACCTCGCTATCGTCGTCCCCTGGCTCTTTCTGGTCGAACACCGCTCCCCCGGCTTCCTCGCGCGCATCCTCGGCCACGATCTATTGCAGCGCATGCACGAACCCCTCGAAGGCCACAAAGGGCCGCCTGGATTTTATCTCCTCACCATTTTCGCCACCTTCTACCCCTGGTCGATATTTCTACCATTGATCGTGATCCGCGCCTGGCGCCACCGCCACGAGCCGCACATTCAATTCGCCCTCGCTGCAGTGATCGGCCCCTGGCTCATGTTCGAATGCATCTCCACCAAAATGGTGCACTACGTCCTCCCAATCTTCCCTCCACTTGCGTTTTTACTCGCCGATGTAATCGTCCGCACCGTGCGAAAAATACAGAAGCCAGCAGAATTAGCTCCCTCCCCTTGTACTCAGGGGGAGGGCAGGGGTGGGGGCGGATCATCCTTCATCCTTCATCCCTCATCATTGGATTCTTCTTCACCGTTCATCGTTCCCCGTTCAGCGTTTGCCATCTGGTCCCTCATCACCACCGCCATTGCCACCGCATTAATTCTCCCCGACCGCTGGTTTCCACAAATCCCTCTATGGCCCGGTGTAATTATTGTGCTCGTCGGTCTGGCCTATGCTATTTTTGTCCTGAGCCTCTTCTGGAAGGGCAGATTAGTAGCAGGAATAAATGCCATGGGAATCGGCTTTGCCATTTTTGTAATCGCTCTTTTTGCCTTGTATCTACCCCAAGCCGAATTCCTCCGTATCTCCCCGAATCTCGCCGACATCCTTAACGCTCGCCACATCCAATCCGCTGGCATGATCGGTTACGAAGAAGAAAGCCTGGCCTTCTACGACGCTGGCGAAATCGATTCGCTCCCCTCAAAAGGTTTACACGAATCTCCCCAAACCTGGCCGCCCTATATTGTCATCAGTTCCGATGTTTACGATCGGCTTCCGCCCACCATCCAGAATCATCTAACCATTCTGGCCCGAACCACGGGAATTAATTACACCAAAAGTATTAAACCCATCGAAGTGTTCATCGCTCAAAAAACGCCATGAATGTTTAGCGGCCATCCCGTGCGGCGCGTCGAATGAATGTTAGTTGATAGTCGTTAGTTGTTAGTTGTATTGGTATTCAACAACTAACCACTATCAATTAACAACTAACAAGTGTTACATGCCGCAACAGCGCAACTTCTAAAAGAAGCTCTATTCCGAATCCCGAATCTTCTCAATCTCGGCCTGCGAATATTTCTTCCCTCGTCCCATCCCCGGGCATTTCTCCCCGGTCTTATCCCATGCCTTCTCCGATTCCAGATTCTCCTGCCAGAATGGCCAGGTCCTGCACTGCATCGGCCGCACCGGATAAATCCCGCACCCCCGCCGACTCTGCCTCACTCCCTCTCCTTTTTCCGCTGGCAATTCCGTCAAAAAAATACAATCATAAAACCCGCGGTTAAACCGCTCCTTCAAGCTCACCTTTCCCCCGATCTTCCTGCAATATTTCTCCTGCACTTCCAATACCGAAATCTTCAAATACTCCGCCAGCTTTTGAATTTCTTCCTCATTAATCCAAACAAACCCCGGCCCTCCCGTGCAACAATTCCCACACTGCGTGCAGGAAAACGAAAGCCCGTCGGCATACCACGGCGATTTTGACAATACATCTAACTTCATACGGGCTTAATCATTGAATCATCGTAGCTTCGAATCAACCTAAAGCCCACGGATGGCCATCCGCGGGTTTTCACCCACCATTTACTCCCCAAGTTTCAGAAATTCGACCTCACCCTTCTCCAAATCCACCATCGCCACGCTTTTCACTGCCGCCCGGTGCAGCGCTCCCGGATTGATCCAGCGCGTTTTTCCTTGCCGCACATCTTTGGCAATATGGGTATGTCCGGTGAATAAATAGTCCGGCTCATCCGCCAGCAGTTTGCGCAGTATTTCTGCATCATCCCCGTGCGTGACCGCTAATTTCTTTTTCTCCAAAACGATTGCTCCCCCAATACCCAGGCAATTCACCTCAATATCTTTGGCATATCTCTCCAACACTTCGCGGTCATAATCGGTATTGCCAAAAACAAAACTGCTCGGATGCCCAGCCAGCAAATCCAATACATCCGTCGATCCCACGTCGCCGCAGTGAATAAAAGTTTCGCATCCCGCTTTCAGCAGTAGCGACATCGCCTCTTTCGCCGCCGCCACTCGACCATGCGTATCCGAAAGGATTCCAACCCGCATAATTGAATCATTGCCGCCCGGAGTCGATGATTCAAATACGAAGCCTATCTTAAATTCAGACGCAAGATCTACAAAAAGGTGGCATCCAGCTTTTATGGCAACACTTAAAGGCGAACTTCACCGTTTTCCTCCCTGATTTTTAACCTATGCAGATTGAGCCGCCTCAAAAAAAGCTGGGCGGCAAGCGCCACACCCTGCACGAGTTTTATTGATTCTGATTTCATGGATTCGACTCGCCACACATATGGTAAAATAATAGCTCTGCATTTGGTTATTCCGGAGAATTGCATGCACAAAACCATTGAGCCCAGCATTCTGTATTTTGGCACCCCGGTCGTTCTGGTGAGCACAATCAGCGCCGCGGGCGCGACGAACCTGACGCCGTTGTCATCGGCGTGGGCGTTGGGCTGGACCCTGGTACTGGGGTTTGAAGAAACGACCAAGGGGATTGCGAATCTGAAGCAGACGCACCAGTGCGTGGTGAATGTGCCCTCGCCCGATCTCTGGCAGCACGTGGAAAGGCTGGCCCCATTGACGGGCAACGACCCCGTCCCCCCGCACAAGGCGAGCAAATTTCGCTATTGCAGTGATAAGTTTGCGGCGGCGGGATTGACCCCCGTGCCCGCGGAATGCGTCAAGCCGCCGCGGGTGCTGGAGTGCCCGATCCAGTTTGAAGCGCAGCTTGAGAACGTCCATCCCCTAGCCGATCCCGGTAAACACTATCCGGTCGCGCTGGCAGCGGTCGAAGTGCGCGTACTCCGCGTGCACGTCGACGAGAAACTCATCAAAGGCGATCATCACATCGATCCCGCCAGATGGAGCCCGCTCATTTACAACTTTCGTCATTATTTTGGGCTTGGCGCGGAACTGGGAAAAACCTTCCGTGCCGAAGTGTGATCGCTTCAACATACACTTTCGCCACCTGCGGCTTGAGCCGATTCCTATTATCTTCTTTCGCCGCCGCCACTAGTCCATGCGCATCCGAAAGGATTCCAACCCGCATCTCTCGATTTACTCGCGATCGTATCGATATGCCGCGCCGCCTGAGCTATCGCAAATGATTTGTCATACTCGCCGCTTGCTGCGTCGCAGCAACGCAGGCAGGGCCATGACCAAAATCCCCGCCGCTGCTGGCTCTGGCGCTGCCGTCAAAAACTCTCCCGATGCCGAGTTCATCGTCACCGTGCTCGGTGTATCCATGGACATTGTCATCGTGTAGTCAGACGTTGCCGCCGAACCCGATGAATCCAGGTAAAACCAAATCGAGTGCGACGCGCTCGTGCCTGTGAACGTGAATGTTCCCGTATCCACCATCAGGCCGGCATCGGTATACGTCCAGTTGCCCGCCCCTGGTGAAACCACGGGCACATATCCCGTCCCAGAGTTCATATTCACCGTGATGTCAGCCGTGTCATATGCCACACTATCCACATAGAAATATGACGAGAGCGAATTTTCCGGCGTATTCACCCCAAACCCGGGCCCATCAACCCCCATCGAACCCGAAACCGTCAGCGTGTAAGGCACCGTCGTCACATCTGCGGGACCCGCCGTCGGATTCGTGAATGTCAGTACATCGAACATATCCACGAGCGTGCGGCCTTCTGCATAAGTCCCCGCAGCACCAGCATTATCGTTGTGCTGATCCACCAGCGTCGCGGTGGTCAAATCCGATGAACCTGAGCAGGTCGATGATTCGCCGGTATATGCCTGGGTTGCCGAGCCATTTGCAGCCATCGCCAGCCCGGTGTTGTCCGTCGTGCCGCCGGCGCTGCTGGGCGACGTCGCCATGACTATGCTGCCACCCGTCCCAAACCGCGTGGAAATATATTCATAACTCGTATAACTCGAAGGCCAGGCATGAATATCCACACCCCATGGCTCGGCCTCCAGCGAAGGCGTCACCCCCAGCAAAATTGTGCCAATGGAAATCACGCCCAACAACGATAGATATTTTCTTCCTTCCATGACCCAATAATAAAACCTTTACGCAATAACACAACATAAAAATTCGCAATTTCTCATAAAATGTTGTCCTCGCCGATTTTTCCGTTGCGTTTCCTGCCAAACTTCCCGGGTATGATCGCAAACGCTTCATGAAGCGTCCCGAAGATGAAATCACCCTGGGCTGGCTGCGCCTCGCGGCCGTTCTCTACGGCCGGATTTATCATCGCATTCATCTAATCTCACCCTGCCCGCTGCCCCGAACCGGCCCCGGAATCCTCATTTCCAACCATTTATCCGGGTTAGACCCGGTGTTGATCCAGGCCGTCTGCCCCCGCCTGATCGTATGGATGATGGCCGCCGAATATGGCCGATCCAGAATCCTCCGACCTCTATTCCGCGCCACCCGCACGATCTACGTGAATCGCACCGGCCATGACCTGACCGCCACCCGCCAGGCCCTCCGCGCCTTGCGCGAAGGCATGATCGTCGGCATCTTCCCCGAAGGCCGAATCGAAACCACCGGCGACCTGCTCCCTTTCCATCCCGGCACCGCCCTCCTCGCCGAGCGCGCCAGTGTGCCGATCTACCCGGTAAAAATTGAAGGAAGCACGAGAGGTCAGGAAATGCCCCGGGTTTTCCTGAGAAGACAGGAAATTACCATGAAATTCGGCCCAAGTGTCAGGTTATCCCCCGAGGATTCCAGTCAAAACCTACGTGAAACCTTGGAAAATTTGTAAAATGTTGGGTTTAGGTAAATCTTGCCGATTTTTCCGTTGCGGTTGGGGTTCTGTATGCTAAAATACCGTATCAATTCGTAAGCAGACTCTTTCACAAGTTGGGTATCTTTCATTTGTTAATGCGGTTCAGATCAAGTTGCCGATAAGGATTGAAATAATGTTTACCTACTTACAATTTGACATGAGAAACGGCGTTGATACGATAAGATAGGTAAAATCGCTAGCTTGCGCTACGGCGCATTTTCTCCCCTCCGGAAGACAGCGTGGTGTTAAACCCGCTGTCTTCTTTTTTTACCAATGAATTACGAGTGGAAATACAGGATCAGGGCGAGGACGCCCCGGCTCAACTAGCGCGAGAAATGGTTCGTCTCACGGAGCGAATTCCTGAGCGGCGGCGACCATGCGTTGATAAAGCGGATCGTTGTCAGAAGATTTCCATTTGCCAGCTTCTTTTCGAAATTTGAAAACTTCTGTAATGCCTTTGGTAAAATCGATGAAATACTTCCCGAACTCCGCAACGTCTTTTTCCGCTTTGGCGCTGTTGTACGCGCCGTGATAACGGGAGATTTCGCGAAGCAGACCAAAACGAGCTGGGTCATGTTTTATGATCCAGTCAGCGGGCATAAACAGGATCTTTGGTGATTGATCCAGAACCGCCGCAGCCTGATGGTAGTAATCCCGCCAGGTAAAAACCGTGCGCCGGGTGGCATTGTAGGATTGGCCATAGGTTTTGGAATTCAGACATGCATAGGCGAAAAGCCTGCCCACATCGTCACGGTGCGTGGATTGCCATAACCCAAGGCCATCGCCCGCACATAACACAGGCAGCCCGCGCTCAATGCGATCCCACGCCGGCGTATCAAATTCCAATTGATCAATCAGCGGATGTTCCGGCCCATAAGTGCTGCTGGGACGAATGATCGTGCAGGCGAATTTTTTCTGTTCATGAGCGGTCTGGAAAATTTTCTCGCAAGCCAGCTTGTTCCTGCCATATTCGCTGATCGGTTCCTGCGGAAATGTTTCGTCGATCAGAACCTGCGGCGGAATCTTGATTCCATACGTGCAGACTGTCGAGCAGAAAATAAATTGCTGGCAGCGGCCACCAAAAATTTTGACATCCATCTCCGCCTGCAGCGGCGTAAAGCAGATCATGTCAATCACGACATCAAAAGTCTCTTTGGACAATGCATCAAAATCCGTAGGCGTGTTGCGATCGCCCACGATCGTGCGAACTTGTTTCGAATAAGGATTATCCCGCTGCGAGCGATTGAATTGGGTGATGGTCGCGCCGCGCTCGTGCAGGTGCTTAACGATTCCCAGCGAAATCAAACCCGTGCCACCGATGATCAGGATTTTCATTTAGATATTGTGGGGAAAGATGACCTGCAAAAGCAAATGAGGAGCACCTCGTGAGCAACTGGGCTATGAACGTGCTAAGTGTCCTAAGACTAAACCTGGCAATTCCCATACTTTTTTGCCAGAAACATCGTTACGGAAAAAGCCGCCCAGTTGTAAAATCAGATGTTCGCGCATGAACAGGCGTGTCAGACGCTCCGGGTAAGCGGTCTGAACTGTTAGCGACAGGAGCAGCAATTATGAACAAAAGGATGGCGGGACCTCACCTCTCAACTGGAATTGCGGGGATGGACGATATTTTGCGTGGAGGATTCCCCAAGAATTGTCTTTTTCTGGTAGCTGGCACCCCCGGCACCGGGAAAACGACGCTGGCCATGCAGTTTCTCATGGAAGGGGTACGGCAAGGTGAGCAGAGCCTTTATATCACGCTTTCTGAGAGTGGCTCGGAAATCGCCACGGTCGCTGAAACCCACGGCTGGGATTTATCCAAAATTCACATCAAAGAGCTCGTGCCATCGGAGCAAAATCTGTCTGCCGACGCGCAATTGACTGTCTTTAACCCATCGGAACTCGAACTGGGCGAAACCACCGAAGCAATGATCGCGGCGGTGGATGAATTTCATCCGCAACGAGTGGTGATCGATTCGCTATCGGAAATCCGCTTGATCGCGCAGAACCCGCTGCGTTATCGGCGTCAGATTCTGGCGCTCAAGCAATTTTTCGGAGGCCGTGATTGCACGGTGCTGATGCTCGATGATCGCACGGGGGGCATAGAAGACGATCATCTGCAAAGCATCGCGCATGGAGTCGTGGTGCTGGAGCAATTGGTGAATCAATTCGGTGCCGAGCGCAGGCGCCTGCGCGTGAGCAAAATGCGCGGCGTGGCGTTTCGCGGTGGATACCATGATTTTTGCATTCGCCGCGGTGGGCTGGATGTTTTTCCCCGCCTGGTGGCAGCAGAACATCACGCCGACTTCACGGAACAAAATCTCGCCAGCGGAAACAAAGAACTTGATGCCCTGCTCGGCGGCGGTTTGCCCGCGGGAACGAGCACTTTGTTAATTGGACCTGCGGGCACGGCGAAATCTTCCGTGGCCACCCAGTTTGCCGTCGCCGCAGCGCAAAAGGGAGACCGCGCGGCGTTGTTTATATTTGATGAAAACCTCGGCACTTTCTGCTTGCGCTCAGAAAAGCTGGGCATGCCGGTCCGCTCATTAATGGAAAAAGGGCTGATAACCATTCAGCAGATTGATCCTGCTGAACTCAGCTCCGGAGAATTCACCACCTCAGTGCGGCGCGCGGTGACCGGCGACGATGAGAATGGCAAATTGGCCAAGGTCGTGATCATCGACAGCCTCAATGGTTACCTCAATGCCATGCCGGAAGAGAAATTCCTCACCGCACAGCTGCACGAGTTGCTCTCATTTCTCGCGCAACAGGGAGTAGTTTCGCTTTTGACGGTGACCCAATCCGGGATGATCGGGAACATGACCAATCCCGTGGATACCACGTACCTGGCGGACAATGTCATCTTGTTCCGCTATTTCGAAGCCGCCGGCTGGGTGCGAAGAGCCATTTCCGTTGTGAAAAAACGCAGTGGCAAGCACGAGCGAACCATTCGCGAACTGGATGTCGGCGATAAAGGTATTTTTATCGGCAAACCCCTGACCGGATTTCAGGGAATTCTTACGGGCGTTCCGCGCTATATCGGCAATCAGGATAATCTGGCATCCAGGAGTGAAGAATGACCCACGATGGCATGCCAGTTGTCCCGGACAACCAGATGCGCGTGCTCGTCATTGCGCCTACGCGCGCCGATGCGCAGGCAATTGGCAGACTGCTGGGTGGTTCAGGGATAACGTGCATGTTCTTTGCCAATATCCGCGAATTATGCAGCGCCCTCAAAGACGGAGTGGGGGCGATCATCATTTCCGAAGAGGCCGCGACTGACGGACCGGATGTGCTGGCCGAATGTGTGCGCACGCAATCGGTCTGGTCGGATATCCCCATTATTGTTTTATCTCGCTCTGGCGCTGAACCAGCTTTGCTCGCCCAGGCGATGCAACAGCTCGGCAATGTCAGCGTTGTGGAAAGACCCGTCCGGGTCACCACGCTAGTGAGCCTGGTCAAATCCAACTTACGCGCGCGCCAGCGACAATACCAGGTGCGCGAATATCTCGCCGAGCGCGACCAGCTGCTCGGGCTCGAACGCAGCGCCCGCGCCGATGCTGAACGCAACGGAAAAATGAAGGACGAATTTCTTGCGACCCTGAGCCACGAGCTGCGCACGCCGCTCAATTCGATATTGGGCTGGTCGCAGCTGATGCGGGAAACAGGCGAGACAGGCGATTTGAACGAGGGGCTGCAAATCATCGAGCGAAATGCGCGCGCCCAAACCAAAATCATTGAAGACCTGCTGGACATGAGCCGGATTATCTCCGGAAAGGTGCGGCTGGATATTCAGCCTGTCGATCTCGCTGCTGCGGTGCATGTGGCCATCGAAAATGCCCGACCGGCGGCGCAGGCAAAAAATATCCGGCTAGAGTATTCAATCGACCCCTCCGCCGAGCCCATCAACGGCGATCCCAATCGTCTGCAGCAAGTCCTGTGGAATCTTCTGAGCAATTCGGTGAAGTTTACCCCCGCCGACGGACGCATTACCGTCGCGCTCAAGAGAATAGATTCGAGCATGCAACTAAGAGTTGCGGATACCGGTGAAGGGATAGACCCCGAATTTCTCCCGCACGTATTCGATCGATTCCGCCAGGCAGATGGTTCCACGACCCGTCGCCACAGCGGATTGGGGCTGGGGCTTTCGATTGTCAGACAGCTCGTGGAACTGCACGGAGGAACCATCACCGCTCGAAGCGACGGAAAAGGAAAAGGGGCAACTTTTGAAATCCATTTGCCCATCGGTGCTGTTGCGCAGGAGCAGCCGGAGATTTCCGAAAAACCCGCGCGACCGCCAGCAATCTTGCAGGGCGCACCCAAAGAGTGCTCCAGTTTGCGCGGCATAAAAGTGCTCGTGGTGGATGATGAACCCGATGCCCGCCTGATGATGCGGCGATTTCTGGAAGGATATAAAGCCGTCGTCCTCACCTCCGCCTCCGCCTCTGAAGCATTGGACGTCATCAAGCGCGAGAAGCCCGATGTGGTGGTGAGTGACATCGGCATGCCCGGGCGCGATGGATATGAGCTGATCCGCGAGTTGCGCTCTCTGGAGCATGGCCAAAGCCAGACTCCCGCAATCGCATTGACCGCTTACGCCCGTACCGAAGATCGCATTAAAGCCATCAACGCCGGCTTTCAATTGCATCTATCCAAACCGGTCGAGCCAGCGGAGCTGATCACCGTGGTTGCGAGTGTGGCCCATCGCAAAGGTTAACTCTGTTTGCATGAATCAACGCGGTGCTGCGCACCGCCGCTAAATAACTTGCGACGCCAATAGTTAGCGGCGGTGCGCAGCACCGCGTTGATTCACTCTCCAAACGCCACGACCCCATCCGAATCCATAATCATATTGCAATCCCCTTCCTTTCCCCTTAAGGTTTTGCCATGGCATTCGAATGTGTTGTCGTAACCCCCGAGCAGCAGGCCTTCGCGGACAAGATTTCGCAGGCGATTATCCCCGCGCATGACGGGATGATGGGCATTCTGACCGATCGCGCTCCGATTCTAGTCAAGCTCGCCAAAGGCCCCCTGGAACTCGACACCACCAATGGTCAAAAAATCCGCTTCGAAATCCAAGGCGGTATTGCCCAGATGAAAGACAACAAACTGACGATCCTCACGCCTAAAGCGACAGCGGCCTAATTTTTCATCCAACGGTTATCGCGGCGGTGGTGGCGAAAACATTGTTCGCCAGGTTCACATCGTTAAATGCATTATCGGGATCGAGCTGAATCACCAGGAAATATGTGCCGGCGGGAAGGGTCACGGTGCCGCCGATCTTTTTCGATGCTCCTGGTTCGACGTTAATTTTTTCGCTGGGAACTCCCAGGACTGTGGCATCATCGAGCTGGCCGTCCGGGGAGCGATCAATGGAAATGGACAGCGAGCCGACCGCGGCAGTGTTGCCATGGTTTGTGACAATGGCCGAGAGCTTGGTTTTGCCGTTTTTGCCGGGGACAGGTTGCTTGGAGAATGCGCCGGAGAGATCGATTTCGGCGGGGGCAACGGTAATGGGGCTGCCGGTCACGTCTGTGGTGCCGGTGGAATCGGTGATCTGAGCGATCAATTGATACGTGCCATTGGGCGTGGACGAGGGAATGGATGTGGCTTTCAGATTGAATGTGATGTGGTCGTCGGCTTTGAGCTTTACTTTTTTGGTTTGCGATTTGAGAAGGATGGAATTGGAATCGACCGTGCCGTTGGAGGAGAGATAGAGCGCGCCGGTCACGCTATCGCTGACGGCAGAACTGGCGGTGACGGTGAGCTTCTGGGAGATTTTTGCTTTTTGGCCGGCAATTGTGGAAGAGGGAGCGGAGCCGGTGAGATCGCCAGAAAAACCACTGGTGCTGGTCGTGCCTCCGCCGCCACCGGTGGTTCCACCGCCACCGCTGCTGGAAGCTCCTTCTATTTGGACATTAGGCCCAAATTCCAGCAGATCCGCGTAGCCATCGCCATTGAGATCGGCGCTGATTCTGTCGTCAGCGACCATGGAGTCGATGGTTTGCGCCGGGCTGAATGTGCCGGCTCCGGTGTTGAAGAGAATCTGGTTGCCAGCGGAGATGTCGAGCGAGCCACTGTCATCAAAATCGCCGACGCTGATGAATTGGGAGTCGGTCACCGGATAAGCCGTAGCCGTGCCGAAAGAGCCGCCGCCGTTGTTGAGCAGGACATCGACATTGCTGGAATCTTCGTCATTGCAGATCAGGTCGGGCAATCCATTGGGCGAGGTGAGCGTCGCGGCCAGGAGATTAATCGAGCCACCATTAGGCACGGCATAAGGGTACTGGGAAGTGAGGAATGTACCGCCGACGGCACCGAATTGGACGACGATGCCAAAGCTATCGCCGACGACACTATCGTAGGCTATGTCGGAGATGCCGTCGCCGTTGAAGTCAGCGATCACGAAGCGGTTATCCAGATGGATCTCGTCGTCGCCCGGGCCGGCGAGGATATTGGCGGTGTCGGTTTGGAAATTTCCGCCCCCGGTGGCGAGCAGGACCTGCCCCAGATTGGCGTTGCCTGCATCATCGACAAACAGATCATCCATCGTTCCGCCGAAATGCGCGGTTTGCAATTGCGATGTCGAGGTGACAGCGTTGATCGTTGATGTTGAAGTGTCCGCAGGCTGAATGACGGATTGCGGGGAGACGTCTCCCGACGTGACGGCGTACGACGAAACCACTGGCCCTAAGAAGGAGAGAGTGGACCCGCCGATGTTTGAGCCGACCCCGAGAAAGCAGCTGACGGTGTCATTGCCGCTCATGACGGCGATGTCCGGGACGCCGTCGCCATTGAAGTCTCCGATGGCCAGGCCGCTGGGGCCGGCGCTGGTGGAGTTTGGCACAACGATGGGCGTGCCGAAGGTTCCGTTGCCCTGGTTGAGAAAGATTTCGATCCCCTGGTCATTCTCCCCGACACCGACGATATCAGGCTTGTTGTCGCCATTCATGTCCACCACGGCATAGGGCTCGATCGTAAACCCATCCAGGAGTTGCGCGGATCCGAACGTAACGCTGAGCAGCCGCCGGGGCTCCAAAGTCTCAATGTTTGATTCGATCCGCGTTAAGCGCGACAGCGAACTGCAACGTCTCGACGTGGTCAATACAGAGATCTTCATTTGAGCTTCCTTTGCCGCACGATCTACAATATCGAATGCTCGGGTGCGGGGGTTAAATTTGAAGGCTCATCCAATGGTTATCGCGGCGGTGGTGGCGAAAACATTATTCGCCAGATTGGTATCGTTAAACGCATTATCCGGATCGAGCTGGATCACCAGGAAATAGGTTCCCGCCGGCAGCGTAACCGGCAGCGAGATTTTCGCCGGCTTGCTGTTTGGTTTGATGTTGATCTTCTTGCTGGCCGGCGTGATGACCGTCGCGCCGCTGGTGGATTGGGTTGATGAGGAATCGATGTTGATGCTGAGGGGGCCGCTGGCAGTGGTGTTGCCGTTGTTGGTGACGGAAAGCGAAAGTTTAGTTTTGCCTCCTTTACCGGGCACGGGTTGCGTTACGAAAGAGCCGGAGAGGTCGATTTCCGCCGGAGCGACGGTGATCGTGCTCGATGAGGCAGCGTCGGTCGTGCCGCTGGCAGTAGTGAGCTGGGCGATGGGGGTATAGGTTCCATTCGGTGTTGACGCGGGGATGGAGGCGGCGATCAGGGTTACCTTGGCGTGTGCGCCGTTTTTGAGCTTGATCGTTTTGCTCTTGGGTGTGAGCAGAATGGAATTGGCATCGATAGTTCCATCGGAAGAGAGATAGAGGGCGGCCGAGCCGGTGACAGTGGCCCCGCTGCTGTTAGTGAGAGTGAGGGCCTGGGAGATTTTTGCTTTTTGCCCGGCGATGGTTGAAGAGGGCGCCGAGCCGCTGAGATTGCCACTGAGTCCGCTGCCGCCGGTGGGACCACCGCCTCCAGAGCCGCCATTGTCGGGCGAAAACTTTTCAATGGCTCCGTTGTTGTCGGAGCCGCCGCTGCCGAATTGCCTATGTACATAATAACTGTTGTTGGCTTGGATGATCCCGTCCCCGTCCGACGCGATCTGGCTGTTGTCCAGATCGTAGACATCCTGGGCATCACTACTGCCGGCAGGAATTTCGATGATGTCGCCATCGTCGCTAGCGCCGCCCGAGGTGGTCAGGAGAAAATAATTTCCATTGCTGTCCAGAAGGCCCTTGTCGGTGAAATTCTGGCCCTGTTGCCCGCCTTGGAAGGAGGTGATCACGGTGATCTGATTAGTGCCGGCGACGACTTCGTAATACGTGCCGAAACCGAATTGACCGCCGGCGCTGGTGACGCCGAAAAGATCACCGTTGCTGTCGATGCTGACGCCGAGAGGATGCGAGCCGTTGTCGGAGCCGTCAAAGGAGGCGATGGTCATCGGCGTAGTGGAGCCGGCAGGGATTTCGAAGATGCTGCCATCGCCGTTTAGCCCACCGTTGATGGTCGTGCCGAACAGATCGCCGGCGCGGTCTTCGGTGACGTTGTTGGTATAAGCGCCGGCGTCGGGACTGCTGACCGTAGTGACATTGGTGGTGCCGGCAGATAATTCGAAGGCCGAGAGTCCGCTATCGCCGAAGAGATCACCCTGGGGATCTATAGCTTCCAAACCGTCTCCCGCTTGGGCCCCTGAGGAAAACGATGTGAGCGTTTGGACAGTGCTGGAGCCTTTGGCGATTTCAAAAATGGTGCCCAGCTCACCGTCGCCATCGCCAAAGGTGGTTCCAAAAAGGTTGCCCGAAGAATCGACTTGCAGGCTGATGCCCAGGGAACTGCTGGTCGTCAGCAACGCGATAACGTGCATCGTCGTCGTTCCGGCGGGAATTTCGAATACTTCGCCGGGGCCGACAATGTTGTTGGAAACGGTGGCGGCAGTAATGCCAAAGAGATCGCCGCTGGAATCAGCAACGAGGTCATTGGGTTTACTGCCATTGGCGCCGTTGAAACCGATGAAAGGCGTCAGCGTGGCGCTAAGCAGCCGGCGCGATTCCAGAGAATGCATATCGCAGCTACTGGAAAACAACCGTTGCAGGCAATTCTTACGATTTCGGGAAATAAACCGCATGACAGTCTCCTGAAATAATCACCGCTAATGCTGCACAGCGTTTTGCCCCGAAGAAATGCGTGCAGTCTGCACAAGAAACTTTTTTAGATGAGTAATTATGTATAGATAGACCCGCTACTCGTTCGCTGTCAAGATCTTTTTTGCCGCATGGCGCAATTTTCGCGCCCACCGATGCGCAAATTCAATACCCACCCCGGTTTTGGCCGATACGTCAAAAGAAGAATGAATCCGCAAGTAGCTCAGAATTATCTCAAGACCAAAGTGCTCACCGCCACGCCGGAGCAATTGCAGCTCATGCTTTTCGACGGAGCGCTGCGATTTGGCGAGCAAGCCAAAGTCGCCCTGGAAAACAAAAAATTCGAAGATTCGCACAACGCCCTGATCCGCATGCAGAAAATCCTCGCGGAGCTCAACAGCAATCTGAAGCACGATCTCTATCCGGAACTGTGCGGTAAATTAGCCGCTCTTTATAACTTCGCCTACCGCCGATTGATTCACGCCAACACCGCCCACGATGTCAGCGCTTTGAATGAAGCCATGGATGTGCTGCGTTATCAGCGCGAGACCTGGATGATGCTCATGCAGCAACTCGCCAAGCAAAAAGCCGCCGCCATGGTCGGAACCCTGGACATCCCCGAACCCAACAGCCGCATGGAAGCCAGCATTTCAATGCATGGATAAATGTTAGTTGATAGTTGTTAATGGTTAGTTGTTTCTGGTTTTCAACAATTAACAACTAACGACTATCAATTATCACTTCAGCGGTTTCTCTACGTGTGGCTGATTCGCCCACTCCCCACTCTGCGCGCGCTGATAATCTTCCACATGGCTGATGATACCAATGAATTCCGCCCCTGAAAAAGTCTGCTGCGGGCTGGAAGGGGGGTAGAGATTCATATATTGCAGTTCGCGCGTGGCGTAGCGCTGCTCGGGGCCGATCAGGTGCATCGTGATCCCACCCTTGATATGCAGCTGGTGGCAGAGGGCGACGGCTAGGACACCTCTTGTGACCGCTTCGTCTGCTGGGGCATGGAAATCGCCGGGGAGCATCTTGCGATGGTGCAGTTGCGCCACGCGATCCGAGTAATTGTCATTCGGATCATTTCCGTCAAAGAAAATCAGCAGCGCATGAAACGCTTCGTCATTGTCCACGATCGAGCGAGTGGGGAGCGTATGCCAGAATTCCATCTGCTCGTCGGGATCATTGGAATACATCGTAGTGGGCAGTGGATGCGGCACCGTCGCCATGCAACCGCTCAGCGTCAAACTCGCGCCCAGCGCAAGAAGCAAATTGCGGCGTGGTCGCTTCAGTGACCATGTTGAAAACGTTCCGTTAAAACGCATAAGTCACCCCCACGGCCACGAAATTGCGCGGGTCACTATCGCTATCCAATGCCGACCCCGGAAAAAATATCCCATACCGCACGAGCAACGAGAGATCGCTGGTCATCTGCCAGGTCGCCGAAAAATCCAACTCAGTGCCTAGCCACCAATCCCCGCTATGCGATGGCTCATCAATCGGTGCGCCCGATTCGAATTTCGAATAGAGCAACCAGTCCGCTCCAAGTTGCAGCTTGCGGAAGACCGGCGAGGAATTAAACGGGAAACTGGTAATCCCGCTGCGGAGGATCATCACGTTGGAAACCGCTGGATCAAACGCGAATCCCGTATTCAGCAGGCCAAAGGCATTGAAACCATTATCGCGAGTATTGGGGGCATTGCCGCCCAGATTGGAATTGGAAACTCCGCGATCGCTGTCGCCCGAAGCCGCGATGAATTCTTCCGTCCACCGTGTCTTGTGGGGATCAGTGAATAGATAATCCAAGCGAGCATCCGCTGCGAATGCCTGGATCGAATCATTCGTTTGCGTCCCGATGCTTCCCGTGCTGCCTGAGAGATCGTTGCCGCCTTCGTAGGTGGCTTCAACCGTGTAGAGCAGATGATCGGTCAAATTACCGGTCGACCCGCCGCCTAGATAAAAACTGTTGTATTTAAACTCCGTCGAAACCGCCCCCGTGGTCAGCACCGGATCACCATTTTCATCCTGCTGGCTCAGAAAATAGAGGAACGGCTGATGCTTATTAAATTGATACGACAGCAGCGCGCCATAAAACACGCGATCTTCGTTATCGACAAAGTTCGGCCGATTGGGATCAATATCCGTCTGGTTGTAATAACTTCGTCCCGCGATAAATTCCGCCTTGGCGTGGCCGAATGAAGTGTCCACCACCGCCCCGTCAATCTGCTGCGAGAGCACCAGGCCGTTGGCCCAGTTCACCAATTGTCGGCCCGCCGTCACCGAGACATCTCCGCCCAGCTGCGTTCCGTTCGTCGAAGCGAGGAAGCGCTGCAGATCAAAGCGGTAATAAAGCCGATCGATCTGGTTTTCCTCATCCGGCTCACCACCCACGCGGCTGTCGCCGCTGAAGATGCGGTTGTCATACCGACCGCGGATGAAAAAATCCTGCGCCCCGTCGAGATTCACATTGCCCCAGACGACACCTTCATATTGCTGCATGATGTGATCTTGATCGTATTTCGGAAATGCGATGAACAGAGCGTCGATGTACGCCCCGTAATCAATCAGTGCCCGCTGATCCATGGGGATCGATTCATCCGCCTCGATGCGGGTATCCCGCTGCAGCGTATCCAGCTGGCGCTGAAAGCGTTCCAGGTTGTTTTGCGACCAGGCCCATGGGCAGGCGGCAGCGCACACACATCCCGCGATGATCGCAATGGTTCTTTTATTCACTGACGTGCTCTCCGTAAACCCTGAAAAGCTTTTGGCAATATAGCTTAAAAGCGCATAAGGATGCAAGAAAGGTACTTATGGATTGCAGCACATTTTCGAAGCTGGTAGAGCCGGGGCGTCCCGGCCCCGAACATCGGGCCGAGGACGGCCCGGCTCTATCACGTAATTATCAACATTGCACTCCTCAGCGTTCCTTCAGGTAACAGCCATCCATTCTCCAAAAAAAAATTCCAAATTTTTTTCCTCCAATTTTCAATTGTCATCA
The DNA here is from genome assembly GCA_036490535.1 of Tepidisphaeraceae bacterium. GTDB lineage: Bacteria > Planctomycetota > Phycisphaerae > Tepidisphaerales > Tepidisphaeraceae > DASXDR01. The sequence continues at coordinate 17,162 of DASXDR010000075.1, forward strand.
GCGAATTTCTCCTGTTGTCGCTGCGCGCCATATCTCCATCCCCTGCAACGCGGGGGTTCTTATGTAGGGACATAACAAGGAGCAAACGATTATGGCTTACCAACTCGAACCTTTAGGACTATCGCAAAGCAGCAGCACCCATATCGATGCATCACTGCTTCGATTGCTCGAAGTGGATCGCCCGCGCTGGCGGCGCTTGTGGAATTATTACGCCAACCCGCTCATCCCCCGTGCTTTCGGTCCCCACGATTCCAGGAGCGGTAAGCCTTACCTCCAGGCGCAGGAATGGGGCCTGCCTTCGCGCATCACCGGCGGCTACCTGCATTCGCTCAATCCCATTAAGCGCAAGGAAGTCGTCATCGAAAACGATATCGGCTGGCGCATCAACACCATGGTCGAATATCTCTTCGGCCGCGAGCTGAACATCGAGTCCGCCGCGACTGACCCTGCTCGTCAACAACTGCTTACCGCGGTGCTTCGGCAGGTGCTCGCCAATCACGGCGGCATGCTCTTCTTCCAGCAAGTGGCTCTGCTTGGATTCGTATATGGATTTGTGGATGTGCTGGTGAAATTAGACATTTCGCGGCTGGCGGAGGTCGTCTCGCAAACTGTAGACACCCCGCCGCCGCCTCGAGATACCGGGGGAGACGCAGGGGGAGGAGGCGTCGGCGAGGGAATCAGCGGAGATGCAACCACATCTCCGCCTCCCTCGTTCGATCCTCCTAATTCCAGTGGCACGGCTCGACATGGCTCGCCACCGGCTGAAGTGCCACTGCCAGTGAATGTAGAAAAAATCGCTTCTCTGATCCGCCTGGAGATCGTCGATCCATCCCGAGCCATGCCAATCCTTTCAGAAGTCGATTGGCGATCCGTGCAGGCCTACGCCCAGGTTTGGGAAGAGCCCAATGCTGCTTCCCCCCAACCCAGGCAAGGATTTCTCTCCCAGTGGCTGCGTGGCACATTGAGCAAAATCGCCCCCGCCAGCGATGCGACCGTGATCGAAATTATTTCCTCAACTGCCTGGCAGCGCTATCGCAATGGCGCTCTGATCGCGCAGGGTGTGAATTCGCTGGGCGAAATTCCGCTGGTGCATATTCAGAATTCGACGCTGCCGTTCTCGTATGCGGGAAGCAGCGAAGTCGAGCCGATGATTCCGCTTCAGGATGAGCTCAACACGCGCATGAGCGATCGGGCTAACCGAATCACGTTGCAATCATTCAAGATGTATCTTGGCAAAGGCATCGATGGATTCCTGGATATGCCGATATCGCCGGGGCGAATGTGGGCGACGGATAACGAGCAAGCCGATGTGGTGGAGTTTGGTGGCGACGACAATTGCCCCAGCGAAACCGCACATATCGAAGATATCCGCGAAGCACTGGATAAGGTGAGCAGCGTGACGGCGATCGCTGCGGGGTCCATCAAGGGAAAAATTGGCAATCTCACCAGTGCTGCTGCCCTGCGCATCACGCTGATGGCGCTGCTGAGCAAAATTGAGCGCAAGCAAATTATTTATGGCATGGGGATTCAGCGCATGTGTTCTCTGATCCTCGCCTGGCTCAATGCGTGCGGGGCATTGCCCAACACGCCGCCGGAGCGTGCAGTGAATCTGTACTGGGGCGATCCGCTTCCCAGCGATGAGATGGATTCGCTGCAGGAAGCGCAGGCAAAATTGAATATCGGAGTTGCGAAGGAGGTGGTGCTGAAAGAACTCGGTTATTAGGAATTAAAATGTAGCACGGGCGTCTCGCCCGTGAGTGCTTAAAAACATGGCCGAGACGGCCATGCTACGATGAACGATTCAAAAAAAAGACAGGGGGATTTATGTCGGAACAAGTGCAAGCAGTGGAGACTGCGGGAGCGCCCGCAGTAGTAGCGGAAGCGATTCAATCGCCGCCAGCGGCGCCGATGAAGGTAGCAGCAGATGATGGCCCGCGCTTACGGCTGCATCAGGTCGCGCAAGCGCTCTCGCGCGGATTGAATCGACAGTTGCTCGCGGAGTATCTGCAACTGCGCCGCGCGGTAAGGCATTAAAATCAGGAGTCCCGGATGTACATCCGGGGCTGCAATGGGGAAGACAAACAGTTGAACATATTTAGCGGCGGTGCATCGGACCGCGCGTTTAAGGGGGAATCATGTCGTTTACAGGAAAAGCAACGTATTCAGCCGGCAGCGCTCTGCCGGAATTGGCGGAAGATGTTTCGGATCTCGTAGGCATTGTCTCGCCATATGAGACGCCCTTGCTGGATGTATTGGGTGATGCCGCTCGGCCGGCGCGCTCGACCGTGCATGAGTGGATCGAAGACACGCTCAATCCCAACACCGACACGGTCAATCAGAGCTCTTTCGGCAATCCATCGACGGATACCACGGTGATCGTCAGCAACGTGGGTCGATTCGAAGTGGGCGATCAGATCCAGCTCCAGGGCGGCAGCGAAGTGATGCTGGTGACGGCCATCAATACCGGCTCGAGCCAATTAACCATTTCGCGCACCTACGGTAGTACCACCGCCTATGCGCTCTCCAACGGCGCCACCATCGACATCATCGGTAATGCTTCGCTCGAAGGTGACGTGGCCGGGTCGCCGCTATTCACCAACCGCGTGCGCAAATTGAATTACACGCAGATTTTCGCCTCGACAGTCGATGTCAGCGGCAGCGAACTGGCGGTGCAGCAGATCGGCGTTGCGGATGAATTGGATTATCAAAAACAAAATCGTCTGCGCGAGCTGATGCGCGATCTGGAAAACAGCGTGATCAACGGGCGCGCCCCCACGAGCACGCAGCAGGGCTCGGCCACGGTGCGGCGCACCATGAGCGGTGTTCTCGCATATATCGGCACGAACAAATTCGCGCCGGGCGTCAGCGGATTTCCCAGCGATACCGCGCTGACCGAAACGCAATTGAACCTCGCTTTGCGCACCATCTGGCAGCAGAGCAGCGGTAATGTCGACCTGATCGTGGTGGGCGGCAAAGAAAAGCGGGCCATGAATCAATTCATGACCTCCTGGCGGCACACCGAGCCGGCAGATCAGACCTTCTCCAATCAGATCGCGGTGTACGACAGCGATTTTGGCACGTGCAAAGTGGTGCTGTCGCGCTGGGTTCCGCTGGGGACCGTGCTGCTGCTGGATTCCAGCCGAATCGAAGTCATGCCATTGAGCGGGCGAAGTTTTCAATATAAACCGCTCGCGCCGGTGGGCGATGCCGTGCAGGGCCAGGTGCTCGGCGAATACACGCTGGAGTTCCGCAATGAAAACGCGCACGGCGTGATCAGCGGATTCACCACGTGATTTTTTGGAAGAACGTAAAGCCCACGGATAACTATCCGTGGGCTTTCATTTTTTCTTATCTATTTCGAGGGAGGAAATAGCCATGATGTTTTGCCAGGATGTCGATCTGCTCTATTGGGACCAGCAGATTTTTTCCAATGCGTCGGCCGGCCAGCTCGTGATCAATACCTCCGGCAATATCAGCGGGACGGTGATTACCTCTTCCACGCTGACGCTGACCGATTATGACGTGCAGCCGGGCCAGGTGGTTTCTTTAACCGGCGGCACCAGCGGCTTGTTTCCCGTGCTGGAGGTGACGGCAACAACCATGACGATCAGCCTTCTTTCCGAAGGCCTCGAGCCAGATGATGGATCGAGCGGATCGCCGGTGCTGCCGCCGACGAGCACGGGGAGCGTGACGTTCAGCATTCGCACACTCTGGCCTTACCGCCGGGTAATTACCGATCAACTGCTCGCTGCTGCCGGAGTTCCCAGCACACCCGTGGGCGGGATCACCCCAACATTACTAAATCCGCAGGATTTCAAGCGTGCCTGCGCCTTGGGAAGTTTGGCGATGGCCTACAGCGCTCTGAACGCCGCGACGCTGGTCAGTTCCGCCGCCGCCGCCAGTCAATATGAAGCGCGCTCCACGGCGTATTCCACGCTCTTTAGCAGCGCGCTGCGAAATATTCGCGCCGAGCTGGATTGGAATAACGACGGTAAAGCCGATGAGCTGCGCTACCTGGCCGAGATTCATCTACGCCGTGAGTGAAGATGACAAGGTAAAGAGGTGACAAGGTGACGAAGGGCAAAAAAATTTTCGGTCTTCTTCACCTTGTCATCATCTATCCCGCAGTCACGCGTTTTTAAAAAGAGAGGAGAATCCGATGCTAATCAACCTGCTGGCACAAACCACCGGCTTCAACGACATCACGAGCCTGGGCGCATCCGGCATCATGGGCGCGATGTGGCTATGGGAACGCCGCATGAGCAGACAACGCGAATCCCAACTGGACGAAGCGCATTCGCGAATTCTTTCCGATCGCGTGCAATTGGAAGAATTGATCCGGGTCGTGGAACAAAACTCCGAAGCGATGAGCAGATTAAATGCGAGCCAGGAGCAGATGATCCGGCAATTCGGCACCCGCAGCGGATAGTTTCAATGGCGTTGCCCACAAGTAATCAATTCACCGGCGGTGCACTTCTGTACCACTGCCAAAAACGCTTTCCATCACAACTCCATCCCGCGAGTTTGTATGAATCACGTCGTGTCTGAGGAATTTCGAGGAGCCGAATGATGCGTCCGCGATTCAGTCTGCTCTATTCCATTTTTCAGGATAACTGTCGCGCGATTTCCCAATGATGGCCGAAGGGATCGACGATTCGGCCGATCTGCCAGCCGTGGGCTTCGCTAACTGGGTAAATCTCTTTTGCACCGGCTGCGACCGCCTGAGCAAGAATCGCCGCCGGGTTCTCCACCATGAGCAGCATTCGCACCGAACAACCGCCCAGCGATTCCGGCGAAAAATTCTCATGCTGCGGCGATTCTTCCGCCACCCAGAAATCCGCTCCATGAATGGATAACTGTCCAACCCCGCCGCCCGGCACGCTATAGGTTTCCACCGCCCCAAATGCAGCTTTATAGAATTTCATCGCCGCCGGCCAATCCCGGACCGCGAGCGTGGCGGTGATGCGTGTCGTAAAATCAGTCGATGCAATTGCGCGAGTCATTTCGAACTCCCATAAATCGGGATCATTCGGATAGGGCTTGGTAACGCCCGTCTTTGTGAATCCCAGTTGTTCGTAAAAGCGGATCGCCGCTTGGTTATTGCAAGTCACATCCAGACAGAGCGCGGAAAATTTTTTCTCCTTTGCCCAATCAAATATAGCATTAACCAGCATGCGTCCCATGCCACGGCGGCGATGCGTCGGCGCCACCCACATGGAGAGCAGATAGACCTGCAGCGGATTGGCCTCATCCGGCGCCCCAGCCGCAATGCCGCACGGCTGATCGCCATCCCACGCGAGAAAACAGATGCTTCGATCGCCGTTCCACTGTCCGACACGCCGCTGCCAATCCGCATCGGTCAGCTGCGATTCCTTGGCGTAGGTAGAACCAAAAGCGCTCGGCGTATCCAGCAATGCGCGCAAACGAATTGCTTTGTAATGAACAACATCCTCCAGCGAAATGGGCTTGAGAATAATCACGCGGCTATCTTCACTCGATCTATCAATATCTTACTGCGATCTCGCATAGTCAAAAGAATGCAATTGATTTTTCCCTGGCATTGCCTTATTGAGCCCATCCATGAGTAGTCCAAGGATCAAGCTGGTCTGTTTCGACATCGGCGGCGTATTAGTGCGCCTGGCTGCGGGGTGGGAAGATGCGTGTGTGCGCGCTGGCGTGCCACTTACGCCGGGAGATGTCGAATGGGAAAAGCATCACCCGCTGATGCACAAGTACGAGCGCGGGCACATTTCCACTGAGGAATATTTCCGAGGTGTGGATGGTTGCCTCAAAGGAATTTCGCGCCAGCAATTCTGCGGAGCATTTGATGCCTGGCTGCGCGAAATGTACGAGGGGGCGCACGAGTTGATCGAAGAATTAAAAGCGAAAGGGATGATGACCGCGTGTCTCTCGAACACCAATGATCGGCATTGGCAGGCGCTGGCGGGGGGGAGTGAATTGTATAAGCCAATCCTTAAGCTCGATCATCTTTTTGCCAGCCACGAGATCAGGGAGGCCAAGCCGGACCTGGCAGCGTATAAAGCGGTCGAGAATAAGCTCGGGTTACGTAGCGACGAAATTCTTTTCTTTGATGATCGCGAAGACAACATCGAAGGCGCGCGGGCTGCGGGTTGGAATGCCGAGCGTATCACCGAGCATGATGCGGTGAAGCAGGAGCGCGAGTATTTGAAGAAGTATGGAGTGCTATAAGAAGTTAGTTGTTATTTGTTAGTTGATAGCTGTTGAAGACCAACGACAACTAGCTATTAACAACTATCAACTATCACTCCGAAGGATTTTTTCATGCAGTACGTTTTCCATCTGATTCCCAATGCGCATCTGGATCCGGTTTGGCTTTGGGATTGGCGCGAGGGATTGAATGAGGGGATCATCACTTGTCGGGCGATTCTCGACATGATGGATGAGATTCCCGATCTCACTTTTGTTCGCGGGGAGGCAACGATCTATCGCCATATCGAACGGACCGATCCGGATACATTTGCGCGGATCAAAAAGTACGTGCAAAGTGGCCGCTGGGAAATCGTCGGCGGGACAGAGATTCAACCTGACACCAATCTGCCGGCGACCGAAACATTCTGCCGGCATTTTTTGCATGGCCGGCAATATTTCTGGCAGAAATTTCGCAAGAAGCCCACGGTCGCCTGGGCGGCGGATTCGTTCGGGCACAGTGGGGGACTGCCGGAAATTCTCACCGCTTGCGGAATGGATGGTTTTTGTTTCACCCGGCCTGCGTATGACATTGTGCCGATCGAAAGCCAGGCATTCTGGTGGGAAGGAATCGGCGATTCGCGCGTGCTGGCCTATCGGCCTCGCTTCGGCTGGTACGGTGCCGAGCGCCACGAAATGCCACAGCGTCTGGATCAATTGCTCGACGCTGCTGGCAAAAGTGATTTGAAAAACGTCGGCGTTTTCTTCGGCCTGGGTAATCACGGCGGCGGTCCCTCGCGCCGCCAGATCGAAGATATCCGCGCCTGGGGGGAAAAACATCCCGAAGTGCAATTGCAGTTCTCCGGATTGCATCGCCTGCTCGCAGCGATCCGCCAGGAGGTAAAACACGGCCGCGAATTGCCCGTGCACAAGGGCGAACTAAATTTCGTCTTGCGCGGGTGCTATTCCTCGGTCGCGAAATACAAATTTTTATATCGGCAGGCGGAGAACCTCGTGCAGCGCGCTGAGATAACTGCAACGGCGATTACTCGCGCGCAAAAGCCCACGGCCCGGCCGTGGGCTTTGGATGAAAGACTGCAGGACGCGTGGAATTCGCTCCTCTTTAATTCCTTCCACGACATTCTTCCCGGCTCGAGTATTGAGCGCGCCTTCGACGAACAAATCCAATGGATGGGCGGCGCGATACACACTGCTCGCAGCGTCGAATTCGATGCCCTGAATCGTCTGGCAAACCAGATCGACACCCGCGCCGGCAGGGCCGGACCGTCCCCAGCCCGGGATGAACCCGGCCCCGTCGTCATCCTCGTCTGGAATCCTCACCCGTGGGAATTCAACGGCTACGTCGAACTCGAAGCCGCCCTGGATTACCGCCCGATTTGGAAATATCAAAACCGCGTGAACGAATTGCCCGTCAAGCTGGTCGCGCCAAATGGTAAACCGGTCGATTTCCAAATTATCGAGAACGAGCATCGCTCGATGCCCGAACTCGCCTGGCGTTCCCGCGTGGTCACCAAACTCCGCCTTCCCAGCATGGGCTGGAATGTCGTCCAGTTCGGCTACGATGAAGGCTTCAAACCCGCAAAAATTTCCGACCCTGCCATCGCTCGCAAAAATCTCATTTCTAATGGCGTTTACGATATTCGCACTGCGGTCGGCTCAAAAAGTATTCGCATAAAACATCGCGGCCGCGATCTGTTCGGCAAAGCCGGCTTGCAAATCGTCACGGTTGATGATCCCTGGGGATCATGGGGCGGTATGGCCGAGCAGCCCGACGCCATCACGTTGTCGAATGTGCTGGAAACCTGGAAAATAGCTCGCACGGAGATTCTCGAAGCCGGCCCGCTCCGCGCCGCTCTGTGGGTGCGATTCCTCGGCGGCAATTCGCGACTGGAACTGACTTTCCTCCTCAGTAAGGACCGAGAAGCGATCGACATCCGCGCCCGCATGTTCATCAATGAACGCTCGAAGCGCGTGAAGATCGTCTTCCCAGGCTGCGATCAAGCCGAGCTGGATGTGCCCGGCGGCTCGGTGATCCGTGGCCCCATCGGCCAAATGCCCGGCGGCCGCTGGGTTCGCGCTATCAAAAATGGCCAAACAAATTTCGGCATCGCTACCGACGCTCTTTACGATTTCGATATTGCTGATGGCAATCTGCAAGCCACGATCTGCCGGGCTTCTCGCTATGGCGACGACATCAAAACGGCTGCGGATCAAGTTCCCTGGCGTCCCGCCGTAGACGCCGGCGAACTCAAATTCAATTTCCTGATCTCACCTGGCAACGATGAATTGCCCCGCCTAGCCGAAGAACTCGAACGACCGCCAGTTAACATTCTCACTGCTTCTCATCCCGGCCCATTACCAAAGGCCGGTTCGCTTGCCGAACTAGCCCCCGATGGCCTGCAACTCTTAGCCCTAAAACCCGCCGAGAATGGCAACGGCACAATCGTCCGTCTCTTCAACCGCACACATAAATTGCTCAAACCGACTATCCGCCTCGGGAAGACTCGTCTCACGCTAAGCGAATTATCTCCCGGCAAGATCAGCACATGGTTGATCACCTCATCCGGCACTGCGAAAATTATTTCCGCCTCTGAACTTTAAAAGGAGAACACGAAATCACTAAATCGCGAAAAAGAAACGCGAAGAAAAAATAAAACAGAAATTCCTTCGCGGCATTTCATCGCGCCTTCGCGTTCTCTCTAATCTCCTCTCACACAGTTGGTCATCCTCCCTCCATTCCCTAAAATGCTTTCATGTCCACCAAACCCCGCATCCTCACTGGCGACACGCCGACCGGCAAACTCCACCTCGGCCACTATGTTGGCAGCGTCGAAAATCGCCTGGCTCTCCAGGATCAATACGACTGCTATTTCATCATCGCCAACAAACACGCATTCACCACGCGCGCCGACCGCCCCGACGAAATCCGCCAGAGCGTGATCGATCTGACCACGGACTATCTGGCTTGCGGCATCGATCCCGGCAAATCCACCATTTTTGTCCAGAGCGAAGTCCCCGCCATCGACGAGCTGACCTTCTTCTTCTCCATGCTGCTTCCCTTCAATCGCGTGATGAAAAACCCCACCGTGCGCGACGAAATTCGCGATAAGGGCCTCGGCGATTCTTATCCCTTCGGCTTTCCTCTCTATGCCGTCGGCCAATGCGCCGACATACTCGCTTTCCGCCCCGAGCTCGTGCCCGTCGGCGAAGATCAATTGCCACACCTGGAAATGACCCGCGAAGTCGCCCGCCGATTTAATCAGATGTATTGCAATGTCGATCCGCAAACCGAAGACAAGGATTATCTAAAAGCTGGCGGATTGCTCCCCATCATCGAGCCCAAGCTCGGCCGCGTGCACCGCCTGGTTGGCACGGGCGGCCCTTCCGAGGCCACCGGTCAATTATTGAAAATGAGCAAATCGCTCAACAACACCATCCTCCTCTCCGACGATCCCGACAGCGTCCAGAAAAAAATCATGGGCATGTACACCGACCCCAAACGCATCCGCGCCACCGATCCCGGCGAAACCGATCCGGAAAAAAATCCGCTCTGGGCTTTCCACGAAACTTTCAATCCCGACACGAATTGGGTCAACGAGCATCGCGAAATGTACAAGACCGGCAAAGTCGGCGATGTTGCCGTCAAACGCAAACTCATCGAAGTGATCAACACCCTGATCGACCCCATTCGTCAGCGCCGCAAACAATTCGAATCGCGCCCCGCCGACATTCTCGATATCCTGAAAGCCGGCACCAAAAAAGCCAATATAGTCGCCGAAGAAACCCTCGCCCTGGCCAAAAAAGCCATGCGCCAGGATTACTTTCCGCGCTCGCTCAGTATTTCCTAATACGGGTTCCATTTTTTTTATTGCGCTTCTACTCCCAAATCCCACGGCCCGGGCCGTGGGATTTCTGCTCCAAGCAAAGCGCATTTGAAAGATAGAAACGGTATAGCCCACCCAAAACCGCGAAACTTTTCTACGCTTGCTCCATCGTTTTCACCGTCTGCAAATACCCCGCATTCCGTAGCGCCGCCATCAACCAGATAAATAGAATCACCAGGAGCAGCACTGGCACCGACAGAATCAACACCCCGCTGGCCACCGTCACATCATCCTGCGATCGCGCCGCTAGTAAGCTAGCCAGAAAAATAACCCCCGTGGTGAACAGCGCGATAATCGTCAATCCAATTGATGCCAATAGGGCAAGCACCGCTCCCTTTTTCACGAACAATCCCATGATCGCCATGGCCACTCCCCCCAGGCAGCAGACCGCTCCCACGATAACGATCGGCAGCTGCAGCGCACTGGCGCTGATCCCAGCATGACGAAACACCTCAGCAAACTGCGGCTGGCTCAGAATATCCCGCAACGCCAGCCCCACTATGGCAATCACTATCCCGCCAAAAAAGCCCAGAATCCCCAGCAGATACATCATGATCGCCGCCCGCCGCGCTGGCGCCTGTGCATCGGCAATTTCAAAATCGGAGACCATGCTGATTATCTCCTCATTATTTATACGGCCAATCCATCCAAACCGGACAATCAAATTCCACTTTTCCGCACCACCATTATTACATCTCTTTATTGGTAAAAATACCTATGTTCCGCATCCCCGTTTAATTCGATCTTCTTTGAGCGATAAGAACTCATTATCGCCCATAAAGAGGAGAAACGTGCTCAACTGCACTCAGCCAAAAGTTAGCCGATACACCCCTGGCTCTTTACCATTCTCCTTCGGGCTTTTTTATCGGAACTCAGACTCGTACGGAAAATACATATGCAGATCGTGATCCTGGATGACGACAACTTAATGCTCCGCGTTCTGGAGCAAACCCTTCGCCGCATGGGCCATGCTCCCATTACTACCCGCACAGGCCAACAAGCCCTGGAGCGCCTCAGCCAGGGCGACGTCCATCTGGTCATTACCGACTGGGAAATGCCCGGCATGAACGGCCTGGAATTCTGTAAGGCAGTGCGCAATCAGGACATTAACGGCTACGTTTACGTCATCATGCTCACCGGTCGCGAAGGCGTGCGCTCCAAGATCGAGGGCCTCGACGCTGGAGCCGACGATTTTCTGAATAAGCCCTTCAATCCCGACGAGCTGCTCGTCTGCCTCAAAACCGCCGAGCGAATTCTTTCCCTCGAAACGCGCGACCTGGCCCTGTTTGCCATGGCCAAGCTCGCCGAAAGTCGCGATCCCGAAACCGGCGCCCATCTGGATCGCGTGCAAAGTTACGCCCGGGTGATCGCTCGCAATCTTTCTCCAGAGGTAAAAAGCCGCCACGGCGTCGACGATGCCTATCTCCGCCTCGTCCATCAAACCAGCCCGCTGCACGACATCGGCAAGGTCGGCGTTCCCGATCACATTCTCCTCAAACCCGGCAAGCTGACCCCGGAAGAATTTGAGCAGATGAAAATCCACACCCTCATCGGCGCGCAGACCCTGGATGCTGCCCTGGAGCGCTTCCCCAATGCCCGCTTCCTGCAAATGGCGCGCGACATCGCCGCCACGCACCATGAAAAATTCGACGGCTCAGGCTATCCACGTGGTTTGAAGGGCGAAGAAATCCCCCTGTGTGGCCGCATTGTCGCCCTCGCCGATGTTTACGACGCCCTGACCAGCCGCCGCGTTTACAAGCCCGCTTTCACCCACGAAGAGGCCCGCAACATCATCCTCAAAGAGCGCGGCAAGCATTTCGATCCCGATCTCATCGATGCTTTTCTAATTGCTGAAGATCAGATCATCACCGTCCGGCAGCGCCTTTCCGATTCTCATCAACCCCAAACTCTCTCAACAGCGCCTGCGGAGACGCTCCACGCCATCCATCGCGATCCCATTGACTATTCCCTTATCCTCGACCGCTGTGCTGGCAATGCGGCCTTCGCCTCTTCACTGATCGATCGTTTCCGCGCTCAAGCTATCGCCGAGGTTCAGATTCTCACCTCCGCGCAGCGCAATAATAAAATCGACGACCTTCTTCTCCACGCCCACGCGATTCAGAATCTGTCCGCCACTATCTCCGCCGAAACCCCCGCCCAAATCGCCCAGCAAATTCACGACCTCGCCGCGAGCAACGAGCTAGCCGGTATTCCCCAACTGATCGACCAGCTCGCCAAAGAAATCAGCCGCATCGTCGTCTGGCTCAACTCCCGCCACCCCTTCCACTCCGTCGCCGCCTGATGCACCAGAACTTATTTCCATTTCCATTAGCGGCATGGTCGCTTTCTGCGACCACGAAATCCCCCCACCCAACAACCCGAACGTGCTCGACCAAATTTCCCTGCGGGCTAGCCACTTCAGTGGCTAGCCGACTTCAAATTCCTCATCGCTTGGTAGTGGGTCATACGGTTTATAGTCAATTCACGCGCCAAAATTGTTTAGCCGCCGCGGCCTCGCGGCGATTTTCAATACTGCCGCGAGACCCATGGCTTGCCCATCGTGAAACAATATGAGTGGGGGCGCATTCACCCGCCCGGCATCCCTATTCAATCCCGCCCGTCACCGCCATCCGCGTTAAATCCGCTGAATTCAACGCCCCCATCTTGTGCATCAGATTCGCCCGATGATTTTCAACCGTCTTCATCGCAATCCCCAGCTCCGCCGCGATCTGCTTGCTGGCCAGGCCCCGCACCAGCATTTGCAGGATTTCTCTCTCCCGGTCGGTGAGCAACCCAATTTTTTTAGCGATCGGTTCGCGATCGGACGCCAGTCTGCGCTGCCGCTCATCCAGCTCCAGCGCCGCGCGCACTTTCTGTAATAATGAATCCGGATCAGCCGGCTTTTCCAAAAAATCTACCACGCCCAGCTTCATTCCTTCGACTGCCGTGCGGATCGTTCCCGTGCCGCTGACAATAATCGTCGGTATGTGCCATTCTCGCTTGCGAAACTGCCGCACCAACTCGATTCCCCCCATCCCCGGCATGGTCAGATCAACAATCAGGCATCCCGGTTTATCCGGCGTGTAAAAATGCAGAAAATCATCCGCCGAACCAAATGTCGTGGATTTCAATCCCCCCGCGCTCAAAAGCAGCTGCGTTGATTTGCGCATCGCTTCGTCGTCATCCACCACAAATACCATTTTTTCCAATTCCATCATCTTCATTCCCCAGCCGATTGTTCACCGTGCCGCAGCGTAAAGGAGAATATCATTCCTCCCTGAGGATTGGTCTGCCCGCTGATCTGTCCACCATGATTCTCGATAATCATTCTGCACAAAGCCAGGCCAATGCCCAGACCATTCGCTTTGGTCGTGTAAAAAGCGTCGAATAATTTCCCCATCTGCTCCTGAGGAATTCCGATGCCGCTATCAACAACCAGCACTCTGACACCCTCTCGAATGGATTCCGTGCAGACAGTGAGCCGTTTGTTTCCCGTATCCAGATCTCGCATCGCATCCACTGCATTGCGGAGCAGATTCACCAGCACCTGCGTGATCTGCACGGGATCAGCCATCACATAAGGCAAATTAGCTTCGAGGTTCTGCCGCGCGACCACTTGCGCCGCGCGAAATTCATAGGAGAAAATTCGCATCGCTTCATTGACCAGTGAATTGATATCCACGGCCACGGCCTGCGGCCGCTGCTTCTGCACAAAGCCGCGCAGGCGCCGAATGATCGCGCCCGCTCGTGTCGCTTCAGTGAGAATATCGCCAAACACTGAATCCAGATCAGTCATTCCCGCCTTGCCCCCCGCGATGATCTGCCGGCACGCCCCGGCATAATTGACAATCGCCGCCAGCGGCTGGTTCAGCTCATGCGCCAATCCCGAGGCCATGTGTCCCATCGTCTGCACACGCTCTAGATGTGCCAATTGCGCCTGGTGCTCCTGTGATTTTTCCTCAGCAACTTTTCGCTCTGAAACATCCACTGCAGACAAAATCAGGTGATTGACGATTCCTGCCTGATCGTGCATCGGCGCCAATACCACGTCGTACAAAATAGCCCGCCCGTGATGCAGCAGCGCCACGTTGTCAAGGTGAATTCTTTGCCCTTCTGCGGCTCGCGAAATCGTGTGCACCATGGTTTCGCGCACTTCAGGCGATGCCGAAAACCACTGTAATGATGTAAGCGGCGTACCGATCACCTGCGCGGTCTTTAGCCCCTCCTCGGCAAAGATCTCGCGGGCCATTCGGTTCATTTCATAAACTCGCCCATCCACGTTCAGCACCACAACCACCACCGAAAGGCTGTCCATGACCTCCCGGACATGCCGTTCTCCATCACGAACAACCTGCTCGGCATCTTTGAGTGATGTGATATCTCGCGAAATCCCCACCAGTCCGCCAACTTTTCCATCTCCATCGAGCCAACGGCACTTGGTAATCAGGTAATGCCGCATCAAGCCACCCGCGTCGGAGCTTTTCTCGTAAGTAAATGGATAGGCCGACTCCATGGCCCTCTTATCCATCTCCAGAGCTTCGTTCCCAATTTCCGGACCAAAGACTTCGTTGGAATCTTTTCCGATCCATTCATCGGTGGTCCGTTTCCCCAGCCGCGCCATGGCTTGATTCACAAACATGAATTTCCCGTCCGCATTCTTGATGTATACGGGATCGTGAATCTCGTCGATCATCGTGCGCAGAATCGTCTCCTTATTATGCAGCCGATTCTCCGCCTCTTTCCTCGCCGTCATGTCGTGCATGGTCAAAACGATCAGTTGGTCCTTGCCTTCCGATCCATTAACCCGCGCTCCGCTGTAGCTGACAAACCATTTCCGCTTGATATCCGTGCGCTCCACCCACAATTCGTAGTTTTCAATTTCTTCCCCGCGCAGCATTTTTGGTAAAGGCCAATCTGTTACGCCAAGGACTTTCCCGTTCGGAGTGCTGAATACAAAGGTCTTTGCGAAATCTGTGACGTGGCGCTTGACCTCTTCCACGGTGGCGTAGCCGTGCAGGCGAAGGGCAGCGTGGTTCCAATAAAGCAGGTTCCCCTCCGCATCGGACAACACCACTCCACAGGCGACATGGTCGACCGCGCTGCGCAGTTGGGCTAGTTCGAGGGAAGGTTCATTTATTGTGGCGGTCATAGGGATTAGGCCGTGTTCTTGAGAGCTATACGTATGAATTCGTTCAATTGATTGAGGGTAATTGGATTCGTCAGTAGTTCATCAGAGCATGGCGTTGTTTCTTGTTTCGGCGGAATAACGCATATTACGGGAGAATTTCGGCCTGTTTGCGTGCGCAGACGGTGCACTTCGTGCAGCGTAAAGCCATGCGTATCCAAATTCGGCGCGGCCATGACCAATCCATCAATATTTTCCCATTCATTGGCCTGGGGCAAACGTGGATAAACGGTTGATTGGCAGGTTAGACTGAGTGCTTTTTCCAATGGATCGAGTGCTGCAAAACTATTGTGGCGGGCATACCAGATCGTTGCTTTCTCTTTTTTCAGCAGCGGCGGGAGCGGATTTTCAATCCCCGTAAGGGTTTTTGTTGTCTCGGTTACATTGGCGATGACCTTGGCGCAATCGATCGGTGAACCGGGGATCAGAGCAGCGCGACAATCCGCCTGCAGGATCGGCCCTAGGCCCTTACGCTGGAGTCGTTGATCGAGAAGATCAAGCAGACTTTGGCGAAGGCCGCCTAATTGCGATCCGTTTAATTTAACTTAAAGCGAACATCATTCGTGGAGCCCCGCATATACATGCGGGGCTTTTTGTTTTTATCCGGTTGAACTTTCTTTATGTACTTTGTTATCGTTAGAGCAAAGTGCTATTTCTTGTAGCGGCGTGGTCGCTTCAGCTGCCCCGGAAAAGCGCGCTACGCACTGTAGCAACGCTACGTGAAATGACGCATCGATCCAGAGTTCCGCGATGAATAGTGCAAAGCAAAAAGCTCAGGAGTTTTGCCAGCGGCTCGGATTACGCGTTCCGATTTTGTTGGCTCCCATGGCGGGAGCTTGTCCTGCGTCTTTATCAATAGCAGTCGCTAATGCTGGAGGCCTGGGCGCCTGCGGGTCCGTGCTCATGAAGCCCGAGGAGATTCTCGCCTGGGCAGGGGAAGTGCGTGCTGGAACCGCCGGGCCGTTTCAAATCAATCTTTGGATTCCCGATCCACCGCCGCGGCGGGATGCCGATCACGAAGCGCGCGTGCGAACTTTTCTGGCTCAATTTGGCCCAGAAGTTCCATCCTCTGCTGGTGATGCAACACCGCCGGATTTTGCCGCGCAGTTTGAAGCGGTGCTGCGGGCTCGGCCAGCGATGGTGTCATCAGTCATGGGGTTGTATCCGCCCGAGCTTGTGCAAAAGCTGAAACACCAGGGGATCAAATGGTGTGCGAATATCACTACTGTCGCAGAAGCGATTGCAGCAGCAGCCGCGGGAGCCGATCTGGTCGCCGCCCAAGGCGCCGAAGCCGGCGGGCATCGCGGATCTTTCAATGCAGAAGACGCCGAGCGAAAGTTGGTAAGCCTGTTCTCATTGCTACCAGCGGTGGTCGATGCGGTGCGCGTGCCGGTAATTGCCACGGGCGGAATTGCCGATGCGCGCGGGATCGCCGCCGCACTCACGCTGGGCGCCAGTGCGGTGCAGATTGGCACAGGATTCTTGCGCACGCCCGAAGCAAAGTTGCATCCCGCATGGGCACAAGCGCTAGCGCACACCGCTCCAGAGGATACAGTTCTTACCCGAGCTTTCAGTGGCCGGGCGGGACGGAGCATTGTTACAAACTATCTCCGAGCCGCAGTATCTGCTGATGCGCCTCCTCCCGCCCAGTATCCCGTGCAACGCGGACTCACATCACTGATGCGAGCGGAGGCCCAGAAGCAATCAGACATCCATCGAATGCAGGCGTGGGCCGGGCAATCTGCCGCCATGGCGCGAGCCGAACCCGCGGGGGAATTGATGAAGAAATGGTGGGAAGGCGCACAAGAATTATTGCCTGAATGAGAAGCGATCCAAATATCGTGGCAAATTATTAGACAGAGGAGTTGCGATGATGGGCAGCAAAAGCAAACTGCTACTCCTGGCGCTGGGATTATACCGTTTCTATCTTTCAAATGGCTTTGCTTGGAGCAGAAAGCCCACGGCCGGGCCGTGGGATTGGGGAGTAGAGGCGCAATAAAAAAATGGAATCCGTATTACTCGTGGTTTGCGCACAAGGAGCGGAATTCGAATCTTCTCCGCTGACGATTGAGAAAAGCTTCCCTGAGCCACCGATGCAACAGGCGGCCTGGTCGCCGCCGAATACGAAGCTTTCCGCCGATCTCACGTCAGCAACAACGATTCTTTTTCAGCAGGGATTGGTTGACCCACGCGGCTGTGAATACCGGGATATCTCTGTCGGCACGGGTAGCTGCTGGAATGGAGATGGTCGCGTGCTTCATTGTCATGGATGGGTGATTCCTTCTGCTGACAAAGAATCGCAAAAGTTTGTGATCTGCTGGAATGGACTGGTTTATCCTGCGGTGACGGTAGGCGAGAAGGCGTTGTCCGCCGACGAGTGATTGACGGCTGTGTAAAATTGCGGAGCAAATACAAGGAATTCATAGGCTTGAAGTCTAAAGTCTAGGGTGGTAAAGTGGTAAGACCACTTAGGTAGAAGGCGAATAAGATGGTTGCGATTCAAACTTCCGGGCCTCTTCGGCGATCAATGGCGCCCGAGCAAATCGCGGAGCGAATTCTGCGGATGATTGAAGCGGGTGAATTGGCGGCAGGGCAGAGGTTGCCGGCGGAGCGGGATTTGTCGGTGTCGCTGGGAGTGAGTCGGCCGACGCTGCGAGAGGCGCTGCGGGGGCTGAGCTTGCAGGGGGTTGTGGAGATCAAACATGGCACGGGTGTGACCGTCTCGGACCTGGGCGCGAGCAGGCTGCTGGGGCCTCTGGATTTTTTTATCCGGTTGGATCGTTCCAATCTGCTGGCATTGTTTGAAGCGAGGATTTTGCTGGAATCGGACATTGCGGGTCTGGCGGCCCGGCGGGTTGGAAAGACCGATCTTGCTGCGCTGCAAAAGTGCCTGGCCGGGGCGATCAAAGTCGTCAACGATGCCGCGCTTTTTTCCGAGGCGGACATTCAATTTCATCAGATTATTTTCGAGGCGAGCGGAAATCCTTTCCTGATTCGAGTGGTTCAGAGCCTAGCGGTTCTGGGGCGGGCCAGCCGCGAAATTACGGCGCAGCTTCCGTCGGTGCGCAGGCGCAGTCTGGAAGATCATCGAGCCATTTACGAGGCGCTGCGTCAGGGAAATTCGGCCGCGGCCGCGGAGGCGATGGGCACGCATCTTCGGCATGTTCGTGATGCCTACATCGGGAGCGTCGGCAAGGGGAAGGCGAGGCACGTCCGGAGAAAAAAACATGCTTGAACTGGCTGGCTCACGGGCACTGGTTACGGGAGGTTCGCGCGGCATCGGTCTGAGCATTGCCGAGGCGCTGGCGGTTGCTGGTGCGGATGTCGTGCTTTGTCATTTGAACGATGGCGAGCGGGCGGCGGCAGAGGCGAAGCGGTTGTCGGCGAAAACGGGCCGTAAGATCAGCCACATTGATGCCGATGTGGGGGATTGCGATGCCGCTCGCGCGATGGTCGCCAAAGCCGCGGAGTTGATGGGTGGAATTGACCTATGCATTTCGAACGCCGGCATTTGTCAATTCACGCCATTTCTGGAGATCGATTCTGCCAATTGGTCGAAACACGTGGCGACGAACTTCAGCGGCGGTTTTTTTGTGACGCAACGGGCAGCTCAATTGATGGCCGAGCAAAAAACCGGCGGCCGCATTGTCTTTGTCACCAGCGTCGGAGCGTTCCGGTCCAACGCGACGCAAACTCATTACTGCGCCACCAAAAGCGGCCTTCACATCCTGGCGATGGGCATGGCGATTGAACTCGCGCCATTCGGCATCACGGTCAACTGCATCGCCCCGGGATGGATTCACACGGACATCAATGATG
This sequence comes from Tepidisphaeraceae bacterium, assembly GCA_036490535.1. GTDB lineage: Bacteria > Planctomycetota > Phycisphaerae > Tepidisphaerales > Tepidisphaeraceae > DASXDR01. The sequence continues at coordinate 36,239 of DASXDR010000075.1, forward strand.
CGGCCTCCCGGGATACGTCCGCCGTTGAGAACTGGATACAGTGGAACTGCCCCGCAGGTCGACTGGGAAAGCCGCAGGATTGCGGGGGAGCGGCGGTATTCCTATGTTCCAAGGAAGCCTCCTACGTGACGGGGGCAACGATCACCGTTGATGGCGGTTGGAACGCGAAACTTTGAACTCCAGAACCCTATGAGCGTCGCAGGCACTTACACCATCGAGCTTTTCCGCACGGCACGACATTTCGCGCCGCGCTATGAATTGTACTGGATGGACAACCGGGCAGACTGGGAAGAGCTGAACTTCATTTCTGCGATTCTTCGGCGCGACGACGAGATCACCTTGATCAACACCGGATTGCCCAAGGATTTTTCCGAGGTCGATCGCTTCTGGCGGTCCTGGGACGAGCGCACCAACACCACCGTCGGCGAGGGAGAATTTATCCTGGATCAGTTGGCGGCCCGGAATATCGCGCCGGAGCAGATCAACAATATTCTGGTGACACCCCTGACGGTTTATGCCACGGGGAATTTGCATCTGTTTCCCAATGCGAAGATCGCTTTTTCGCGGCAAGGCTGGATCGATTTTCAGACGCCGGACCGATTCTCGCATCAGTTGCCACGGCCGATTGTCATGCCCGATGCCGTGCATCAGTATCTCACGACTGCGGCATGGTCGCGGTTGCGTCTTTTAGGGGATGACGAACCCTTTAACGATGCCATCCGTGCTAAATGGGTGGGCACCCATCATCGCAGCAGCATGGCGTATATAGTGAATACACCAATGGGGCACATCGCGCTCACGGATTGTGTTTTTAAGTATCCGAATATCGAGCAGCATCGGCCGCTGGGAATTCAGGAAAGCATGGCGGAATGCCTTCGCGCCTATGATTGGCTGAGTCGCGAGGCCGACCTGATCATTCCGTTATATGACCCAGAAGTGTTTAAGCGTTTCCCGGGCGGGAGGATTCAATGAGCAACCAACGTTTTGCGGGAAGAGTTGCCCTCATCACGGGCGCCGGCAGCGGTATTGGAGAGGCGGCTGCGATGCGCCTGGCGAGCGAGGGAGCGCGCATTATCGCGGTGGACCGCAACGAGTCGAAGCTGACGAAGTTGCTGAGTTCCCTTGGTGGCGGCGGCCATATTCAACTCACTCGCGATCTTCGGGTCGAAGAGAACGCCAAATCATTGGTGGCGGACTGCATGAAACAAACGCAGCGGATTGATATCGTCGTGAATGCCGCGGGTGTCTGCCATTTCCGACCCATGAAGGATATTGACGTGGAAGAATGGGATGAGGTTTTGGAGATCAATCTGCGGGCGCTGTTTCAAGTCGCCACGGCGGCGGCGGAGGCAATGGATCCGGCGCGCGGTGGTCGTATTGTAAACCTCGGTTCCAACGCGGGGCGGAAAGGACGGGCATTGAGCGCGCATTATGCAGCGTCCAAAGCGGCCGTCGCCAATCTGACGGAATCGCTGGCGCTCTCCTACGGCAAGAAAAACATTACCGCCAACACGGTCTGCCCGGCTGTTACTGATACCCCGATGTGGGAAGGACTTTTTTCGGAGTTGCATGCCGCGACCGGCAAGTCCCGGCAGGACCTGACTGACGGCTGGACGAAACTCACTCCGTTGGGCAGGTTGGGCACGCCAACCGATGTTGCCAATTTGATCGCGTTTTTAGTCTCGAATGAGGCCAGTTTTATCACTGGCCAGACCATCAATGTGTGCGGCGGTTTTATGCTCACGTGTTAACGTTTGGGAAACAATCCATGAATTTGTCTTTATCGCATTTGATTCAACGCGACCTTCGCCAGGATGAGCCGAATGAAGTGGGAAAATCGTCGTTGCGATTTGTCTATGAGGCAATGGACCGCGGCGACATTGCCGAGGCCAAGCGGCTGGCGGAATACGCCCGGCTCGAATGGCAAGTCGTTCATGACATGTACGTGAACTGGTCGTGGGCATTTTTCACCTACATTGCGGACACCTACGGCGAAGCCGATCTCGAGCGGGCCATGCGCTCGGTGCTGGGAAGCTATTACAAAGCCCGCTACGACAAAGTGATGGCCAGCGATGTGAAGACGCAATTACAACTAACCGTCGAGGGGCTGCGCGGGCATCTGATGGGACCGGGCCGGCAGGGTGAGATTGAAATTACCGAAGAGCCGGACCGGTTCGTGCTGAAACTAGCCCCCTGTGGCAGCGGCGGTGTGGCCCGTGAAAGAGTGGAGAGCGGCAAGGAGCCTCGGCCCGAGCTGTTTGGCTTTTCCAAGACCGAACATGCCTGGACCTGGGGAAAGAAAAAAGTTTGTTACTACTGCGCGCATTGCTCGATGGTGAACGAAATCATGGCCATCGAGAATTACGGCCACCCCATGCGTGTGACGGAATATCCTGAGGATGCTGCCTCGCCCTGCACCTGGTATATCTACAAAGATCCCAAGAAGATTCCCGCGGAATATTACGAACGTGTCGGCAAGCCGGCGCCGCCGGACGCGCCGCGACTTTCGCAAGCCGGGGGAATCCGATGAATCGCAAACCGCAGACCGCCTGGTCGATGCCCTGGGATGCCCCGCTGGTCCCGGAGTTTCCGTTCACATTTCACGATGTCGAAGTCATGACGTTAGTCTATCGCACGAATGAATCCTCGGTGGCGGCACTTCTTCCGTCGCCACTGGTGCCTATCAGTGACATTGTGCTAATCCACATCTACAACATGCACGACGTCGAGTGGCTCGGCGCTTACGGCGAATGCAATGTCATGATCGGCGCCGAGCTTCCCGGAAAAGAGCGCGGGGGGTATTCGCCTTATCTTTTTCTCAACAGCGATGTCGGGCTTGCCCATGGCCGAGAAGCGCACGGCCAACCCAAGAAATGGGCAGAGCCTCGGCTGGAAGTTCGCAAGGATCTTCTCGTAGGCACGGTCAACCGAAATGGCATCGACATAGTGACCGGGACCATGGGTTACAAGCAGCAGGCCGGCGACCTGTCCGCGCTCAAGTCGCTGGCTTACGATTTTTCGGTCAATATCAATTACAAGATCATTCCTCACATCGACGGCCGCCCTGCGGTCAGGCAACTGACCGGCAGAACATTAGCGGATGTAACGGTACACGAATGCTGGACTGGGCCGTGCACGACAGAGCTGCGTCCAAATGCTCAGGCGCCGGTGCATCGTCTGCCCGTGCGGGAAATGCTGGACGGCTATTACTGGCGTGCTAAGTTCACGCTGGTGGCAGGCCGCGTGATTCATGATTATCTGGCGAAGGATTAAGAAAACATGCCAACGGTTTTTGTCACCGACTATTCATTTGCAAATCTTGATCCGGAGCGCTCGGTGCTCGGCCCCACAGGTTGCGCGATTCATCACGCCCAGTGCAAGACCGCGGCCGAGGTCATCGCTGGCGGGCGCGATGCGGATGTGCTGATGGTGCAGTGGGCGCCCATCACGGCGGAGGTTTTGGATGCCTTGCCCAAATGCCAACTGATCGTGCGCTACGGGATTGGCGTTGATAACGTCGACCTCAAAGCCGCCAAGGCGCGCGGCATTCCCGTTTGCAATGTTCCAGATTACGCCATCGATGAGGTGGCCGATCATGCCGTGGCCATGGCGCTGGCGCTGGGCAGGCAGCTGCCGCAGCTGGATCGTCGATTGCGAACTGGCGTGTGGAAGCTGGCTCCGATTACTCCCATGCCTGCTTTTCGCGAAATGACATTTGCCGTCGCCGGCTTCGGAAGAATCGGACGCGCGGTCCTCGAACGCGCCAGAGCATTCAAATTCCGGCTGGCGGCGTATGACCCATTTGTGAAAGCCGAGCAGTTCGCGGCTGCCGACGTTCGGCCGATGTCGATCGAAAACCTCTTTGCCGAGGCGGATGTGATTTCGCTTCACATGCCCCTGAACGAACAGACCCGTCATATGGTGTCTGCCGCCAGATTGGCGGAGATGAAGCCTACATCGATTCTGATCAATACGGCGCGCGGCGGGTTAATCGATACTATCGCGCTGGCGTCGGCGCTTCGGCAGAAAAGCATTGGCTATGCGGGGATCGATGTATTCGAAACCGAACCGCTGCCGGCGGATCACCCGCTGCTGCAATGCGATAACGCGCTGCTCACTTCGCACATGGCCTGGCACAGCCAGCAGAGCTTGTCGCGGTTGCAACAGATGGCGGCCGAAGAGACGGCAAGATTCCTGCGCGCGGAACCGCTGCAAAACCAAGTCAATTAACGGAACTAATCTCGATGAAAATTATTCGCTTCCAGGACACCGATGGCTCTGTTCATCACGCCGCCGCCGAAGCCGACTCGGAGATATTCTGCCGGATCGACGGAGATATCTTCGGGGCGTGGCGCGCGACTAAAGAGCTTGCTCGCGTACATAAGCTGCTCGCACCGGTCGTGCCCACGCAAATCCTGTGCATTGGACTGAATTACCGCCAGCATGCACACGAAACCAATGCGAAGATTCCCGAGGATCCCATCCTCTTTATTAAATCGCTGAATACACTGCAGAACCCCAGCGACCCGATCATTCTGCCTACGTTTTTAGCGAGCTCAGAGGTCGACTACGAATGCGAACTTGCAATCGTGATCGGTCGAACCTGCAAGAATGTCACGCGCCAGGCCGCTTTGAACTATGTGCTGGGATACACCTGCGCCAACGATGTCTCCGCGCGTGATTGGCAAATTCGCCGGGGTGGAAGCCAATGGTGCAGAGGCAAATCGTTCGACACTTTTGCCCCGCTGGGGCCATGCCTGGTGACCGCCGATCAGATTCCTAATCCCAATGCGCTGGCTATAAAAACTGTGCTCAATGGCAAAGTTGTTCAGGACTCGAACACCAGCGACATGATTTTTGACGTGCCGACGCTGATCGCATTCTTGAGCGGCAGCACCACGCTCCTGCCCGGCACGGTGATTCTGACCGGAACACCCCAAGGCGTGGGCATGGCCGCCAAACCACCTCGCTGGCTCAAGCCCGGCGATGAAGTGGTTGTTCAGATCGAATCAATTGGTTCGCTTGTGAATCCCGTCATCGCAGAAAGGTAATACGTATCATACTAAAAACGCGCGACATTGAAGGACCGTTCAGAAGGTATTTCATAGCTCGTAGCATGGGCGTCTCGCCCATGTCTTTAAAGCAAAACATGGGCGAGACGCCCATGCTACGGGTTAAATGGGTGGTTACGAAAGAATTTCTTAGGGCGTCGCAACCCAGCAGGCTTTCACATATCCCCATCCCTCGCGCTGCGACACCGCTAAATTTCGTTTGAACACCAGGCTAGGAGAATCATTTTGGAAGCAAATCCATTTCTAGGCGTGCTGTTCCACTGGATTGGTGGGCTGGCCGCGGCCAGTTTTTATATCCCGTATCTGAAAGTCCGGAGATGGGCGTGGGAAACCTATTGGCTCGTCGGTGGTTTTTTCGCGTGGATTCTTGCCCCGTGGGTCATGGGCATAATTTTCGTGCCCAATACGATCGACGTGCTGCGCCATTCACCAGAAAGCAGCATCCTGTGGTCGCTATTTTTCGGTCTGGTCTGGGGCGTGGGCGGAATCACTTACGGCCTGACCATGAGGTACCTTGGCATTGCCTTGGGCACCGCCGTCGCCCTCGGCTGCTGCGCCGCCTTTGGAACGCTTGTCCCGCCAATGTTCGATCACACCTTTCTGGGCATGCTGCACAACTTCGCGGGGCAGGTGACGCTTTTTGGCGTATTGGTATGCCTGGCAGGGATTACCATCAGCGGCTTTGCGGGCATGAGCAAAGAGCGCGAGCTCACCGATGAGCAGAAAAAAGCCTCCGTCGGTGAATTTCGTTTCGGCCGCGGGATTGTTGTTGCGGTCATCTGCGGATTTACCAGCGCCGCCATGGCCTACGGATTCGCGGCGGGCAAGCCGATCGCCGCCCTCGCCGCGCAGAGTTTGACCGCTGATGGCAGGTCTATCTCCTATCAGAACATGCCCGTGCTCATCGTGATTCTGATCGGCGGCTTTGCAACGAATCTGATCTGGTGCGCTTATCAGAACGTGAAAAACCGGACCATCGGCGATTACCTCGGCACGCGTCAGATGGAGGACACGGTAATAGGCGAAGCCTTCACCGGCCACGGCGGCCCATTAGACGACGGCCCAGCCACCGCGGCGCAAACCCCTGCCTCGAAATCCGCGACTTCTCGGGCTCCGCTCCTTGCCAACTACCTCTTCTGCCTTGTCGGAGGCGTAACCTGGTACCTGCAATTCTTCTTCTACGGAATCGGCACCACCAAAATGGGAAAGTATGATTTTTCCAGTTGGACGCTGCACATGTCCAGCATCATTATCTTCGGCACTCTCTGGGGCATTGCCCTGAAGGAATGGAAGGGAACCAGCCGCTGGACCCACAAGTTGATCGCCGCCGGATTGTTTGTATTGATCGCATCGACCCTGATCGTTGGATATGGAAATTTTCTTGCGTCAGACCATCATTGAAACAGGTCGGCGCGTTTGCATTCGATACTGACGCGTCGGCTGTCCATGCTTTCCGATGCAACTGGCGAGCGTGATCAACTGCATGTGAACCGTGTTTGCGATCGCATCTCGCTCAGAAGATATTTTTGGCCTTTTATGCAACCTAAAATCAGAATTCTTCCGATCATCTTTCTGGTAATGTTCGTCGGCTGCCAGCGTGGCGGCACAATCAGACAGGGCAGTCCTCTTGTCGATGTATTACTGCCGGGCGCGCCAGCGGTTCCCATCGGATTGCTTGTCGATGGCGTAAGCCAACCGCTCGCGATTGATCGAGACACGGCACGGTTTACGTGGCGGTCTCCGGATGCCGGGCGCGGAAACATGCAAACCGCATATCAGATACTGGTTTCCGCCAGTGCTGATCGTCTCTCTGCGGAGACGGGCGAATGGTGGGACAGCGGGAAAGTCTATTCAGATAATTCCGCGTCGATTGAATATGCAGGCAGACCATTGCCCTCGGGCTCACGCTTCTGGTGGAAAGTGCGTCTCTGGGATCAGGCGGGTCGGGCCAGCGATTACAGTGCGCCGGAAAGTTTCGACACAGGATTGGATCAAGACGGATGGTCGGCGAAATATATCTGGGACGGCACCGCAAACGTAAACAATTTCGCCTATTTCCGAAAAACTTTCTCGATCACAAACAAACCAAGTTTTGCCAAGGTATATGTCACAGCGCACAACGACTACATCCTCTATCTCAATGGACAACTTCTCGGCAGAGGACCAGCCCGCTGCGATCCTTATTATTACGGACAATACAACGCATATGACATTACCCATCTAGTGAAGCCCGGTGCGAATGTGTTCGCCGCAATCGGACATTGGCAGGGCACCTGGGTCAATGCTGGCGTCGATGCCCAACCCGCTTTTTTGATGGAAGCGCGTTTCGCATATCCCGATGGAACGTCCGCCACGATCAAAACCGATGCCTCCTGGAAGGTTCTGGCTCAGACACCCTTCATCGAAACTGACCCAACCTATTTCAGCGATCATTCGCAAAAGCGCGCGGCCACCCAATCGGCAGAGAAAACTACGACCGCTGCTGATCTGGATAATCCCCTGAAGGCACGTGAGACGGTGGTCCTCCGAGCCGGCTATCAAACGACATTCCTATCTTATGTCGGAGCTCCAGCCTCGCGCAATCGCTCTGCCATTCAGTTCGATTCCCGCCGTGAGCCAGCCGGTTGGCGAATGCCTGGCTTCGATGATTCCAACTGGGCTTCCGCTACGGTCGTGGACCGGTCTGATTTTCATTTATTCGCGCAAACCGCGCCGGCGGAAAACGAACAGGCCGAACTCAAACCCGTAAGTGTCGCGTCAATGGACGGCGCGTGGTTGGTAGATTTCGGGCGCTGCATCAATGGTTGGCCAAAGCTCACGATGCGTGCCAATCATCCGGGCGATCTTGTCCGCCTGGAATATTTCCAGATGACCGGCGAACGAAAACCTGCCGGTTGGGATCAATATATCTGCAGTGGTGGAACCGAGACCTGGAATTCGAACTTTGGTCGCCATACATCATTTCAGGTGATTAAGATCACTGGCTATGCCGGCAAATTGGATCCATCCGACATAAAAGGAATCTGGGCCTATTGCGACGCCGATGTGGCCGGGCGTTTTCATTGTTCGAGCGATTTGCTTAACTCCATTTATGAAATGTGCGAACGCTCTGCCCGGCAAAACGTCCAGCAAGGAATTATCAGCGTCGATGCTGACCGCGAGCAATCACCGTGGACTGCCGACAGTTGGAACATTGGAAACGTCCTGCTCTATAACCACCGCAATACGACCATCATCGACAAAGTCGTGCGCGACTATGCGGCAGAGCAGCTTCCCAATGGCGATTTCCCTGCCTGCTGCCCAGCGCGCTGGTCTCGCTGCATCCCTGAATGGTCCATGTATTGGCCGATGCTGCTCTGGCAACAATATTTGTTTTCCGGTGATGAGCCTCTCTTGCGTACGATGGCGCCGCGGCTGACGAATTTCCTGGCTTGGATGAAGCGGTATCAGGATCCAACCACCAAACTCGTGAATCCTCCCGGATGGCGAATTTCCGAATACGCCGGCGGTAACTTACCAAACGGCGGTTTTAACATCGCGACGAATTGCCAGTATTACGAAAACCTTCGCATCGCCGCGCATATCTTTTCCATACTGGGCCATGCGAATCAAAGCCACGATTATTTCCGCCAAGCTGAAGATCTTAAAGCCGGGATCAATTCTCAATTGTTCAATGGCAAATTCTATCTGGCCCGGACGGATCGAAAAGAAATGTTTCCGCTCGCTTCGGCGTGGGCATTACGCTTTGATATTGTCCCCGCCGAGCTCAAATCAAAAGTCCTTGCCGCGATTCTTAAGCCCGGAAAACCAAGCCTGGGCGGTTACGGCGGCGATGCTTTCTATAGCGGAATTCTGAACGCCGGCGGAGGCGCTTTCGCGGTGCACGATCTGGCTCGTTATCGTCCCATGCTTAATGAGAACAAAGCCAACTGGGAGTCGTTCGGCCCCGGTGCCGAAGTGAATCATGCCTGGACCGCCTACCCTGGCTACATTCTTCAAAAATATTTCGGCGGAATTCAGCCAACGAGCGGAGGCTTCGCGACATTCGATGTCCGGCCGGAAACAGCCGGCCTCACCTTCGCTCAAACTACGGTCCCGACCGTAAAGGGCCTGATTACCACCCGCTGGGAGAAAAGCGCCGATGATCGGTTTTCTCTTTCCGTCAACGTGCCGCCCAATACCCGCGCGTCCATCTATATCCCCAAGCTTTCAAAAGGAGCTTTCACAGTCACGGAATCTGGAAATCTCCTTTGGCCTGTGAGGTCAACCGTCAAGATTGATGGAGTGCTCAAAGTGCAGGAAGAGGGCGCTTGGTTTAAATGTCTTGTGGGCTCCGGTGACTACCAGTTCGTTGAGGTTCCAATAATCCATCGCGAAAAACGCCCAACTTACTACAAAAAGACAACAAATGTATCAATCTAAATACCCGAAAATCAATAAAATTCTGGCTATGATAGAACGAAGGGGCCAAAAATTCCCAGTCCTCGGGCGGGGAAATACATCGGAAGTACTTTCTGTTTCAATTGCTTCCATTTGTATTCCGATATTTGGCCGCCAATCCGTTCCAATATCTCGTGGGCGGAGGGCGGACAGCCAAGGTTGGCGAATGATCGCAAGCTCCCGTGCGACAGGGCTTTGCGACTTCCGAACTTTTTCTAACGGAGAGGGCGAGAGACATAGATGCTGCTCCTGTAATGATTTATAGCAATAACTTTGGCTGGAAGATCGAACGCGATAAAGTCGCTGAATTAGCGGAAACAAATGGAATTCCGCCGTTGCACCTATTTGAGGGGACGGTTTTTGCGGTCAGTAGAAAAATGATGCGTAGTTCGTTCATATATCATTTTCCAATGCTCTCTCTTACCTCCTTAAGCAATAAGGAGTCAAGATAATTTATCGAAAAATATTCCGTTACTTTAAAAAATCGCCGAGTTTCGGAATGCTGGCAAGCGTCGCTTCGTCAATCGCATCACCAACTTCGGCCAGTTGGCGAAATAACGGTCCATCCGGCAATATCAGTTGATGGCTGTCAAAGAAATCATCAAAGATGGCCGGGTCAGCGGTAACGCGGGCCAATTCCTTTTCCCCAGGAAGAGAAAGCCCAAATGTTCCGTGGTCCAGTTCTTTACAAATTGTACCGGCGGGTAATAACTCTTCGCATTTCAAAACGTGCGATACATCCATCGGCATATAGGGTGATGGGAAGAATTCTGGGGGCATCAAATCGGCGTCGCTTACTTCGTCGATATCGAATTTTGAGGCATCGGCGGCGGTCACTAACAAATCAACATTGCGAACCGCTTCATGCCTTCCTTTGGAACGGTCTTCTGACCGGCGAAGCGCTGCCGCTTCAAATTCTCGAGGCAATTGGGCCAAGATTGGCTGAAGCTTGCCGATCACACCATTGAATAATCCGATGCGCTGGCTCAACGCAAAATAAACATCCGCTTCGACGGTCTCTGCATATGCTAAATTAATCACTCGAATTTCGGGATATTTTTGACCAATACGGTCGATTCGACCAATTCTCTGTTCGACTTTCATCGGATTCCAGGGCAAGTCGTAATTCACGACGACGCCACATGATTGAAGATTCAAACCCTCCCCCGCCGCATCTGTACAAACCAGAACTTTGATAGACTTGTCCTTAAGCATACGCTTAATTTGTTCTTTTGATCGAACAATCCAATTTCCAGATGCATCTCGAATTTCTCCACCCCGGCCGCTGAAGCAGCCAACCGACACGTCAAGCTGCTCGGACAAATAATTACGAAGAAAATCCATGGTGTCTGTGTATTGGGTAAAGATGATGGCAGAGTCGTATTTCGCTGGGAGCCATTGCTTAAGTTGGTCTCTCACTTCGCGAGCTTTCGTGTCAGTGCCAAGTTTCGCGATGGCTTTTAATAAGGTCTGGATAGAATCTTCTTCTTCGGCACCGAGTGACTTGGCTTCGTACTCTTCCGCCTCATCCGATCCCACTGTTTCAGCGGCTTGTTCATCTTGAGGCAAATCTTCCTCAACTCGCATTGCGTCAATGTGGTTTGTGGGAAAACCTTTAATCCGGGCGAGCCGCGATTCCAAAGTTTTTCGCAATGCGAAAAAACTGCTCGCCAAACGGCGGCGATAAATTGTCATCACGAAGCCCACCGAAGTCTTCTTGTCCGGCGAAGCTGCCTGATAGGTTGTGCTAATGTAGTCCTCTACTGCATCATACAATTCTCGCTCGGCCGTGCTCAAAACCACCGCTTTGTCATCTACCTTGCGATCAGCAATAGGTGAATCCAGAAGTCCCTTTTTAAAATACTGTCGCAATAAATTTCTCGTGTGACGCGACATGCGATGGTGAATCGGACTACACGATTTCAGCACCGCGATCATCGCGCCTCGCTGCTTCGTGTTCAAACGTTTAATGGGAATGCTTGTGGTTGCCTCACGACATGCCGCCAGCAATTTTGTTACGTCGATTTTCGAAAGTTGCATCCCATCAGTGACCCGCCGGATCATCGATTCGGGAGCCGGTCCGAAAGTTCGCTCGGTCGCCTGAAATAAATGTGCCGCACGATGAAGATCATCATCGCTGGGATTCCCGCCCAATTTCTCAAAATAATCGGTAAACACAGTAGACGTCCAAGCATCAGGCATGCCCAAAAGATTTAATAAATCCCACATCTCCACTGGATGCACTTGCATGGGAGTTGCCGTCATCAGCAACAACGATTTTGCCTTATGTCGAATCCCCTGCATTAGGCGCAACAATCGATTCGGGCCTCCTTCCTGTTGCGTGCCGGGGGATTGGCGGCGGGCGTGGTGCGCTTCGTCCAGCACCAACAAATCCCAATCCTCCGCATCAATTAATTCCTGTTGTCGTTCTCGCCGGCGCATGAGATGACTGCTCACCAGCACGATAGGTTGCTTTGTCCATTCGGTTCGCGAGACATTCTGCTCAAGCGGAATAGTACGATGATGATGCTCTGGCCAGCAAAGCGACTGCCCAGTATAAATCGGCACGAGCAAATTGAATTTTTCGTATAGCTCTGATTGCCATTGCTTCAGCAATCCCTTGGGGGCCATGATCAATACGTGCTTTGCCCACTCGGCAATCCTAGCATGCCGAATAATGAGTCCCGCCTCAATTGTCTTTCCCAATCCAACTTCATCGGCGATGAGCAATCGAAACGGCCATGTATCGATCATCCGTTTATAGGCCCGCAATTGATGTGGCCACGGCTTTACGGTGCTGGTCACTACCGCGACCATCGCACCATCTGGGCGTTTGGGTGCATGCTTGATAAATGACCACACCAGCCGCCGGCGCTCCTCTGGCAGCATCTTTGGCGCGGGTTCTTCCGTGATCTCTTCGCCATCTTTCTTATGAGTCGTTCCCTTGGGAGGCTTTACGAACGTGTCATCGGCTGGGAGAAATTCCAGCAGTTTTTCGCGCAGGGCGTCAGGGAAATCCAATACCCGAGCGCTTCGCGCTTTCCCCTCCCACAGCCGCGTGAAATCTCCTTCGGTTTTGGTCACTCTCTCTGCATCGCGCCCACCCGCCCACGAACAACTCACGTCAAATGATTCACAGTTGATGAGCCAGCCAGCCCGCGTTTCGTTGATTGAGCCCGTGAATGCCAGTCTATCACCCTGATCGTCTTCAATAATCCCCGCCTTGGCGTGATAGAGGCCCAGGCCAGCTCGCATCTCGCCATGTTCGTCGAGGGGTATGGCGATTTTTACATCCAAAAAACCGTGCGCGATCATCCATGCCAGATAGCCAATATTCTTGCGAGCTTGCGGAGACTCCGAGCTCAATGGAATGCGATTGATCGAACTTCGTGTCACCGCCTCGCGAACGTCATACCCCTTCTTGATGTCCTCCACATCCTGTTCGGTCAGCGTGCAGCCAACGAGCAACTGCATCCGCCCTCCGCGTTCTATCAAAGCATCAAGCCCCCGCGCCGCCATCGCCAGCACATCACCTGAAAAATATCCGGTTGCGCGAAGATATAATCTCGCGCGCGCCAGCGCCGGCACAAAGAACATCTCCACAAGATCGCCATCTTCGTGACTATAGCCGACATCCCAATCGCGGTCGCGCAGCGAAATTGATCCTGCCGCCTCGCTCAAGATTTTGGGGCTCCCGCAGTATCAAACAGCATCCATTCCTTCGACTGCGGCACTTCCGATGCAAACATAAGTTTCCGCACTTTTTCCAATGCCTCGGCATCGGCGGCAGCGCCGGCGAGAACCCCCTTGCCGCTGACCATCCGCGGTGTCGGCAACACATTCAGTGCTGCTTCCAATGCCATGAGAAATGTAGAGTCCTTGTGCAATTCCGCTCGCTCCAGTATTTCTTTGGCGGCTCCAATGTTCCGCTCCCGCGCGGCCTGGGCGACATGGTGCAGTGCATCGAGCCGGCACACTCCAGTCATAGATTCGATCGCGCCTTTTTTAGCTCGCTGGCCGGAATCCCAGACGATCACGTCGCCCCCTTTGATCTCCAGTATTTTGCCTCGCAACTGTTCGTCGAAATTCACGCCGACAACCCGCGCCAGCTTCAGTGCTTCGTCCGCCGGGAATTGCGGGCTTTTGAAAGCATCCCACGCCAGGATGAACCATTCGGTTACGGGGTCCAGGTGTGTCTGCCGGCGCACCTGCGTGAGTTGGAACATGCGATGCTGTTTCACGGCACTGCGCGCAGCCATGAGCGCATCTTCGGGCCGCACGGCATAGGGGTCCCACTCCTCGTCTTCCAAAAGTTTCATCTGGGCACCCTTGGCCGGCAAAGGCCGCTGGTTGGCGCGACCGCGTTTGATCGGCCAATACTCGCTGAATACTTCCAATGCCGGCCCGAAACAAGACAGATACAAATCAACACCCGTCATGCCCAGGCTTTCAAACATTCCGACTTTTTGTGCGACGATTTCGGTCACTTTGGGTTCAACATCTTCCCAGTAAGTGGTCTCTGCATCAGTTGCCGGCGTTTTACGCGGTCGGCATACGAGAAAAATCGTGCTCTTGGCCGCGTTTTTGTTCTTAATATGCAAACCACCCTCAGATTCCGTCTGGATAGGCCAACTCGCAGTGATGACGAAGCCCGCATCAACTAATCCTTTGGCCAACGCATCCCACGCGCCGGTGGCCTTATGGGTAAACATCAATGTCATAATGCCATCAGGCTTCAGTACCCGCCGCGCCTCGGTGAAAATGGCTTGCATCCGTTCCTGATAATCGCGGCTCGCCCGCTTCTTGGCGCCGCCGCTTCCTTTGACTTTGGAAAAGTCCTTGAACTTCGCCGGGTTGGCCACCGCCTCGCGATCTTTGTCGGTCAAATGCTCGGCGAACTGCTCAGGAAATAGGAGTCCCGCCGTCCGCTTCAGCCACACATAAAAGAAATCTGCCAATTCCGCGTACATTACGTTGTCGTAATAGGGCGGATCGATCACAACGGCGTCAATAGTTTCATCCGAGATGTGTACCAGCGAGGCAGCAGAACCACGCGATAATTCGACTACAGAAGCATCGCAGCAACGAACAGCGGGTTTGGCGAATACCAGTTGTTGGTCTGGCAACTCGGAATTACCGCCCATGGCGATCAGCTCCGTAACACACTTTTCCACGGCTGATACAACCCAATCGTAACCGAGACCGGTGACAGCAGGGGCCATCTCCGTGAAGCTCGGCCGAAATGGAAAGCCGTGCATCGAGAAGGTATGCGCTATCAAGTCTCGGCTAACATCCCACACACACGACCTGCTGTTCCAATCCAGCATCTTGTCAATTGCAATCGCTAAGTATGTTAGCGCCGCCTTGTCGATTTCGGATATATTTTTCGGACCGCCGCATTCAGATAGGAGATCCTGGAAGACTTCTACACCTGTTCCGTGCCCGAGCAATTGCCGCGATGAGAACATCTCGCGCCATAACGACATGCCGTACTGTAATGGCCTGTCATCATTTGTCCCTGTCGGAAACTCTTCATCCGGCACGACGTTTCGCGCCAGCCATTCGGGCATTTTCGTATCTAGTGCAGCCCTTACCTGTCCAGTGTTGTCATCGTAAGAGCGCGGAGCCCGAAAGCCCCGGGTCTTTTTAATTTTTGGCTTGCCGCTCTTTGTATGGCCGACGATTTTGCGTTCGGTATAAACCACTGCGTAAAGTTGCTCGCCCATTTTCCCCGCACGAGCCTGTGCTTTGATCTCATTACTATCAATGACACGGTTGCAATCGGTGAAAGGACAAAGACCGTCGCCGCCTCTAATTGTGCCAGATGATTGCTGTGTGACTTCATGAGCGACTTCGAAGGTGCAAACGCGATTCTGGGTGTCTTGCATTTGTGGTATCAATTTTACGCCAGCACCCTTATTGTTAAGTTTCCAATTCGGCGATAGCGGTACGAGGCCGTTGCAATAGGGACAGCGAATGGTACGGGCTAACAGGAGTGTGGCATCTTCACGCTCTGGGTTCGGATCGATGGGAAAGAATGGTAACATCCGTTCCTTCATCTCTTTCAGCCACTTGCTCGACAGGATCTTGTATTGTTTGAGCAATTCGAAGCCGAACTTTGCGGGGAATTCGATTGTTGCTTTGAGAAGCAGCCATGCAACGGGATTAAGATCGTTGCCATAGGTATCACATCCTAATCGCATTGATTCAAGTGGAATTGAGCCACCGCCAGCGGTGCTATCGAGCACCTTGGGAGGAAATCCACCTCCGCCGAGCGTACGCACATAATCGCGATCACTTTCAGTCGGATTGTATCCAAAGGCGCGGTCATAGCCGTAAGGGTTTGCGACGCGCACCCCACTCCGAATCGCTTCTTGGATTGCAACCTTGGCCTTCATGGGATCACCATGAATGCCAAGTGCATGAAGAAATTTCTTGTGATCGGCGTTGGCCGGCAGCAAGGAAGCCAACACCGCCGCCCGGCTGGCGACAAGGGGACGGCGCGCCCACCAAACATGCAGTCGATTGGGGGCAGGGAATGGTGTCATCGGGGTGCGCTCGCGCAACGACTCAATGCCAATTTCGACAATGGGCAGCCAATCTTCGATGAGCCGGCGCGAAGATTTTGAGACGGGACCTTTAGCTGGCGATTGAGCTTGCTGTGTCAACGCGGACTCCTTCAGTGCACCGTCCGGTCTGTCCCGCGCGACCAGACAAGGCGAGCGGTATTCCATTGGCGGCGATAAATTTCTATTGTCGCCAGAAACCATCGGCAAGGGAAGAACCGAGCGTGAAATGTCAGATGGTGAGGCCGGTGTTCTGGTCGATTTTGACGAGCGTGAGATGGGTACTCGCAAGGTGATCGAAATCACTGTCGGTGGTCATCCGCGTCCCCTTACTGACATGGGCAACGGCGGCGATCCAGAGATCGTTCTTTGCCATTTTCC
>DASXDR010000123.1:0-19544 GCA_036490535.1 Tepidisphaeraceae bacterium
ATGAGCATGATCAAGCGTAACCTTGGCAGCTTCGTCGCCGCGCGAAGCGACCGAGCCCGCAGCGCAGAGGTAATGCTCAAGGTTCTTACCCATAACCTGATGCTTATCGTTGCTTGGTTAACTGAAGTTTTCTACAGAGCAGGTCGGGAGTCTTTGATTATTCATTTCACAATAGAACTGATTAGCCGGACCATAAAAAAATGCCCGCATCGTGAAGCAATGTTTGTGAATCTTGCTCTTGTTTAAAAGTCTCGCAAGACGTGGCGATTGATCGATCTTGGCGAGTGACCAATCCCGACCTGCAAGCAATCTTATTGTGTGGGAAAGGAAGCGGAGCGAGTTGTGGGGATGGAGTTGTTGGAGCGTGGAATTATTGGATTGTTGGAGGGAACCCCATGGCAGGGCCGTGGGCTTTTAGTGACTCAAATACTATAGGGATTCAATGATTTGATTTTGCGTGCTGGATTTTACTGCACGATGGAGATCGTGCTGGCGCCGCTGCTACCGCCGAGGATGCCGCAGGAGCTGGGGTTGTGGCTGGGTAAAGACGTGTCGTAATGGAGCTTGTAGTTATAGACGTAGAAATTATTCACGATGATTTGGCCGTAAAAATCGCTGGCGGAGCCGGGGGTGAGATTGTTGAGCGTGCCTTGGGGGCTGAATAAATCGGCGTAGAAGGGTTGGGCGGGGTATAGGCCCATGGTGCCGGTGCAGACGATGAGCAGATTGCTGGGGAGATTGTTGTAGGTGCCGAGGTAGCCGCTGCCGTTGACGTTGAAAGCGCCGGTGCAATAGATATTAGCGGCGCCGGTGAAGGTGATGGGGGCGGAGATATTGGCACTGGAGAGAACGTAAGTACCGCCGGGGAGGGTGATCGCGCCCCACGTGCTGAGAGCGCCGCCGCTGAAGGAGCCGGTGCCGCTTCCCATTTGAGCGGTGATGTTGCTGTTGTTATTGCTGGTGGGAAAAGTGGGATTGGTATAGGAGAGCGTGGAAGTGAGAGGGGTTTCCGATCCGCTGACGGTGGGACCGGTGACAGCGTGGCCGGAGCCGGGCTGGGCGTTGCCGTTGATGGTGCTGGACCAGGCGGTGATATCAGAATTAGAGATGACGGAACCCGCTTTGCCGTGGGCCTGCGAAGCGTAGGTGCCGGCGGAAGCATTGTAGCTGTCGGTGGTGATGCCGCTGGAGGTGAAATACGAGATGCCGACAAAACCGGGGCCGCCCGTGGCAGAGGTGGCGATGTATGCGGTGGAGCTGGCGGAGACATCGCAGCTGCTCCTGCCGATGAGGGAGGCGAAGAGGAGGGGGACGGCGTTGCCGCGGGCTTTGGTGCGCTGGCAGACGATTTGGATCGCATTGGCGCCGGTACGAGCGGAGCCGGTGAGGGTGGTGAAGGTGCGGGTGGAGGTGTTCCAGGTGCCGAAGAGGACGTCGTTGTTGGGATCAATCACGACGGGGGAATCGTCGGCGGAATTGTCGGCGGCGATGGCGACGGCTTCGTTTTGAGTGGCGGCGATGCTGGTGGAGATTTGCGAGACGGCGGCGCGGCAGGCGGCGTCGGCGGTGCGCTGCAGTTGAGTCTTAACAGCCTGCACGCGCGCGAGATCAACCATCATTGAGGCAAAAGCCATCGAAATCGCGAAGGTGAGGACGAGCCAGGGGAGGCCGATACCGCGGCGAGGGGGGATTCGGGGGAAGGGGGACATCTTGGGGATTTATCGGTTAATTGGGGGTTGGGGTGAATGATTGGAGGGGTTATGGGACGTGAATTGCGAGGGTTGCTAGCCACTGAAGTGGCTAGCCCGCAAAACGCGGTCCTTCGGACGTGCCGCTAAATATTGTGCGGGTTCGATCATTGGTTATTCAAGCATTGATTCGTTCCCGATAGATTGGGATCATTCAAATTTCGTCATTCTCTTGAGGGTTATCGGAATGGGGGGAAACTTATAGATGTGTTTTGTGCTGCCGATGCAAGGAGTATGAAATATAAGGGAATGTTACGGTGCGGGATTGCGTTGGTTGCTGCGTGCATCGGGCTTTGCGGGATGGTTCGTGCGGATGTGATTGTGACGCAAAACGGACGGCGATATGAGGGGGATCTGGTGGGGGAGAATGCGACAAGTGTGACGCTGCGCGTGGAGGTGCCGGGGTCGTCGCTGTCGTTCACGCAGCAGATTGCCAAGAGTCATATTAAAAGCTGGGATCGGCCTAATCATGTCGGTGTGCCTTATGTGCGGATTCCGATCGTGGGGGAGATTGGCACGGCGGTGACGGGGGAATCGGTGCGGAAGGGATTGGCGGAGGCGCAGCAGTTTCGGCCTGCGTATCTGGTGTTTGTGATTGACAGCAATGGGGGAAGAGTGGATGCGACGTTTGAGATTTGTGATCTGATTCAGGAGGCGGCGCGGAAATACAGGGTGGTGGCTTGTGTGAAGAAGGCGTATTCGGGCGGGGCGATGATTGCGATGGCGTGCCCGGAGATTTTTATGGTGCCGGGGTCGGAGATGGGGGCGGCGGTGCCGATGCAGATCACGCGGGTTGGGGTGCGCGATATCGAGGCGAAATTTGCGTCGGCGATTGAGGGGAAAGAGCGAACGTATGTGACGACGGCGGGGCATAATGATCTGATCATGCGCGGGATGATGGAGATGAATCTGCCGATTTATTTGAATCAGAAAGATGGCAAGGCAGTGCTGGATACGAGCGGGCCGGGGATGTTGCTGAAGCCGCGCGGGCAGATTTTGACGCTGACGCCGGAGGATGCGCAGAAATGCGGCGTGGCGCGAATTGCGGGGGATTTGGCGGATGTGGGGAAGCAGGTGACGGGTGGGGCGTGGTATGAGGCGAGCCACGAGCCTTGGGATGTGGCCAGTCATGTTGCGAGTAGTCAACAGCAAATTGCGCCGCAAACTTTGAGGATGCAGGGTGGATCGCCGAATGCTGGATCTTCTGATACGCGCTCGCAGGCCATCGCGATTCGGGAGCAAATTTTTCAACTGCAAGCGAAAGCGAATTCGGATACGGCGGCGATCAATGATTTGACCGCGAAATGCAATAAAGACTGCGACGATGCAAATACCAATTATCACAACACTGCAGCGGCGGCGGCGAACGATCGTAATGGGGCTTATGAAATTGCGATTGCCAAGGAAACTTTGCGGAAGCGGCTGATGGATTTACAGAATGAGCGCGACGCGGCGGTCGCGCCATTGCAAGCGGATGCGGATACGACAATGGCGGAGATTAATAAGCTGCGGCAAGAGGAGGCGACGGAGGTGGCGGGGACACCAAGGCAATAAGCGAACTGTCGATCATTGCTGCGGATCAGCCAATGGATCGGGCGGTAGAAGAACCTGGGCCATGGCAAGATAAGCGGAGATGCGACCTTGCACGGTGGGGAGAGTATGCGCCCATTGCAGCCATTGTTCTTCGGTGTGGGTGTTTAAGGACTCCTGGGCGGGCTTTGTCATGATACCGGGTACGGGACGGGGCATGGTGTCTGCGGCCATTTGCAGTAAAGCCTTGGTTCGTGCTGGATCAGGTTTTGGCTCGTGCTCGTCGGGCTGAGGATGCGGATTGAGCATCATGGCTATGCTCATTGCTACGTTGCGGGAAAGTTCTGGATCCATTTGTTTTGCCAGTGATTCGGCGGCGGTGTAATCGCCGACGGTCATGTAGAAAGCGAACAGATTGCTCTGTGCTTCGGCGCGAGATGGAGCTCCGGTCGCGGAAGAAATTGCGGCGAAGAAGGGCTGGAGCGCTTTTTGGTATCCTGGATGATCCCCGGTGCGACGCATGGCGCCGGCGATTTCCCATTGAGCATCGGTATATAGGCCATCGTCGCTGTCTTCACGGTCTTTTTGGGGATGAGCTTTAGCGAAGATGCGCTGGGCATCGGCGAGGCGATTGTCTTGAGCAAGGATTATCGCAGCCTGAAGATAGTAGTTGTTCCGAAGGCTGGCATAGTCGTAATCTGTGTCTCGGGCGGGGGGCAGATGGGCCAGCAGGTCTAGCAATGCATCGGGGTGATTGTATTTCACCAATGCATTAAGCACATGTTGCACCATTTCATCGTCGACTTTGTCCGCTTTAGCATCTGCGATGGCCTGATTCACCTGGCCGATGCGAATTTCTGTTTCGGCAATTTCGCCATTAAATAAATCTGTGCCGATGTCGATCAGCCGCTGTTCGGTGGTCTTGGCCGCAGCGATATCACCGCGCTTGAGTTGGTCGGACTGCAACCAGCCCCAGGCATTCTGAGGAGCAGGGAGGGATTCAATGAACTTTTGCGCACCGGCATCATCAGGAAGGGCGGCAAGAATATTTACGATTTTATCCAGTTCATGACCGCCCATATTCGAAATTTTGTCGATCTCCGCGATCGCGCCATCTACATCGTCTTTTTTTGCCTTTCCTTCAGCGATGCGGATGCGGGCTTCCCCTTTCCAGTAGGGATCAGGGATAGCGTCGGCGATTTGTTCTGCGTCGGAGAATTTGCCGGTGTCGGCGAGCAGGCGGGCGGTGCTAACGCCGGTGCGGCCCTGAGAATCCTTGTTGCTTAATTGTTTGAGGCTTTGGATTGCGCCGTTGATGTCCCCACTGCGGGCTTGGGCTACTACGAGTTCGCGCCAGACAGAATCATTGGGTGGGCGCGTGGTGGTGAGGGATTTGGCAAGGGCGATGGCGTCGGCGGTATGGCCGGAGGCGACCATGTGTTGAACCTGATAACCGGCTACTTCTTGCCGTAGTTCGATGACTGGTGACCAGAACTGGTTTGCGGCATTTGCGAAACGGGCGGCAACCGATTGCACTAATCGCTGCGCGGAAGCATCGTCTCCGGCGGCGGCGTAGTCGACGGCTAGTTGGCTCGAAATTTCATCTCGCACCATTTGATTGGTGGTGGCGTATTCCGCTCCGGCACATTTGAGCCACCAGTCGGCGTTGCGAAGGTCCTTAGCGGTGTGCGGTGGAATGGTGGCTGCGGCAGAAACCGAGGGAGAAAGTTCCAGAACACGGAATGCTACGCCTGATGGGAGCGTTGGGGGACGGAAGTGGGCTTGCGGTATGACGCGCATCACGGCAAATGTCGCTCCCCGCCGATTCATATCCACTACGACTCTACCACTATGAAAGGTGTCGATCTTTGCTTCACACCCGTTGGGCCCCTGCCAATAACCAATCGTTTTATAGGTTTGAGCATCGATAAATTGCAGGCCATTGGCAATTTCTGTCACGAGCTGCTTTCCATCGGAAGTGAAGGTTGCCTGTTGAAGATAGATCAGATGCTTAGGCTCCAGTTGCGAAACGAGTTTGCCGGTGTCGGCGTCCCATGTACGAATAATTCCTTGGCCATCTACTCCGCGGAGAATATGGGTGTGAGGTAAAAATATCGTGGCGAGCTGCCAAGCCTGATCGGGAAGTTTGATCGTACTGACCATGCGAGAATTTTGGAGATTGACAATGGTCGCGGTGGCAGTGCTCGCGCCGGGAACGAACGCCAGTTGATCATCATCGGAAAAGCAATCACTGATCAAAATACCGACCAAGCGAGATGGATGAAGGACAGAGGTAGGATGTTTTTTATTCAGATCAATTACTACAAGACCGAGATTGTCAGATGAGACATCCAGCAGTTTGCCATCCAGCAAGAAGTGGCTTTTCTCAACACCATAATGAGCACTGTCATAGATTGACTCCCCCGATGACAACTGAATTATGCTTAATTCTTTTTTTCCGCTTAAGTGCGTACGCGCAACAGCGATTCGATTTCCATCAGATGAAAATGCTTCGATCTGCACGCTGCCCATCAGTTCAGCGGTGGATGCTTCATACAATTTCTTTCCACTGTCGATGTCATAGACAGTCAGGTGTTGGATGTGTGAATCGCGGGAATAAACGTGAATCGCGAGTTTCGATCCATCTGGCGACAGTGTTGCCAACGCTGTGATTGAATCGCCATTGGCTCCTGTGGTAAAAGTCCGAATTATTTGACTCGAATCTGCGAAGATCAAGTTTTTCTGACAGGTCAGAACTAATGCAATTGCACCGAGCCCCAACAATCGGCGAAAACTCATATCACATTCCTCCCATCAGCACGGCGATCAAACCTTTTTGAAAATGCAGGCGATTTTCGGCTTCTTGGAATACCAGTGAGCGAGGGTCTTTCATTATGTCGGCGGTGATTTCGAGGCCGCGGTAGGCGGGTAGGCAGTGGAGGACGATGCAGTGTTTGGGGGCGTTGTTTAAGAGGGCCTGGTTGATTTGGAAGCCTTTGAAATCTTCGACGCGCTGGGCCTTCTGTTCTTCCTGGCCCATGGAGACCCAGGTGTCGGTGTAGAGGACGTCGGCGTTTTTGGCGGCGTCGGCGGAATCGCGGACCAGCGTGTAATTTATGCCGGGGACTTGGGCTTTGATGCGCTCGACACTTTTGGTGTCGAGCTCATAACCCAATGGCGCGGCGATGATGAAGTTCATACCGAATTTGCCACAGGCGACGGCAAGGGAGCGGGCGACATTGTTGCCGTCGCCGATGTAGGCGATGGTGCGGCCTTTGAGATCGCCGAAATGTTCTTCGATGGTCATCAGGTCGGCCATGGCCTGGCAGGGGTGGGAATAATCGGTGAGAGCGTTGATGACGGGGACTTTGGAATATTTGGCGAGCTTGATGACTTTTTCGTGCTCGAAGGTGCGGGCCATGATGCCGTCGCACATGCTGGCGAGGACTCGGGCGACGTCTTCGGTGGCTTCGCGTTTATCGAGGCCGACTTCTTCGTCGCGGAGGAGCAGGCCGTTACCGCCGAGCTGTTCGATGGCGACGGCAAAGGAGACGCGCGTGCGCAGGCTGGGTTTTTCGAAGATCATCGCGAGGGTTTTGCCGGCAAGGAGCGGATCGTTGCGGCCGGTGGATTTGAGCTGTTTTTTCAGCTTGTAGGAGATGTCTAGAACGTGGCGGAGTTCTTCGGCGGGGGTGTCGGCGATGGAAATGAAATGGTTCATAGTATGAGGCTATTCTTTTAAATCACGACGAATGTCGTTAATCAATTTATCAGTAAGAAAAAATCCCAGCTCGTTATGCAAGCGATTTAATCGCGGAATTACCGCGGGAATCAGGTTTCGTTTTTTAGCTTCTACAAGAATACCAACAACCCCGGTGACATGAATGCCCATACGCATTGCGATGGCTCGGCCAGCTATTTCGTCGATGAGCAAATCGACCTTGAGTTCGCTTGCTAAAGCGATTGCCTCTGCTTCGCCCGCTTGAAGCTCATTGCGCAGTTGCTGAACTTTTTCTGTATCTGAAGGAATCTGGAGACGCGCTCCGGCAATGGCATCGATGGAAATCGCTTTGAAGCGAGACCTGGGTCGAGTCAATTCATCACGAACCGCAGGCGGAATCAAGACCTCGTTAAACAAATGTGAGAGCAGATCAAGTTGTCCGACATGATTCAAAGTCCGGATCGGCGAGGTATCACTCACCACAACAGCCATAATCTACCTCTGACCACTAGTGAGGGTTCGAATATCGTTTCTCAAATCATCCTCGGTATAGCGGTAGATGGGAATGCTACGATCCAAGAGCACGTCTTCAAATTCTGCCTGAGAGAGTCCCGCGAGTTTTGCAGCTTTAAACAGGGTCAGTTTGCCATTAGCAAAAAGCTGGCATGCTGCTTCAAGTTGTGTTTCCGTTTCAGTCATAACTGGCTTCTCGTGATGCTGATATTATAGCACGCGAATCTGAGTTTAATGATCGAGTTTATAAAACAATCTCGGTTCCTACGCCGGCTTCGGTGTAAATCTCCAGCAATAATGAATGCGGCCTTTTGCCATCGATGATGTGGGCTTTGGTGACGCCGGCTTGGAGGGCCATTTTGCAGGCTTCTACTTTGGGGAGCATGCCGGCGGTGATGATGCCGGATTTGACCATGTCGTCGATCTGGCTGGTGGTGACGTGGGAGATTCGCGTGGCGGGATCTTTGGGGTCGGAGCGGATGCCGTGCGTGTCGGAGACGACGACGAGCTTTTCGGCTTTTAATGCAGCGGCGACGGCGCCGGCGGCGGTGTCGGCGTTGACATTGAGCCGGCCACCAGCGGGATCGCGGGCGATGGTGGCAATGCAGGGGATGGAGTCAGCTTGCACGAGTAATTGCAGAAGGCGGGCGTTGACGCTTTTCACTTCGCCGACTAATCCGAGATCGATGCGGCGGCCGTCTTCGGATTGGAGATAGGTTTTTTCGGCGAAGAGGACGTTGCTGGAGAGCGCGTGCAGGCCCATCGCTTCGCACCCCTGCACCTGGATGAAATTGACGATGAAGCGATTGATCTGATTGCAGAGCACATGCTCGGCAATGGCGAGGGTGCGCTCGTCGGTGTAGCGACGGCCCTGGACCCACTGGGGCGTGAGGCCGGCTTTTTCCATGGCGTCGTTGATGGCTTTGCCGCCGCCGTGCACGAGTACGGGCTGCATGCCGACGTAATTCATGAAGACGATGTCGGTGAGGATGGCGGCGAGGGCGGCTTCGTCGTCCATGATCGAGCCGCCGACTTTGACGACGACGATCTTGTTGTGGAAGCGCTGAATGTAGGATAGCGCTTCGACGAGCGCTTCGGCTTTGGAGATTGCTTGTTCGATGGCCATAAAAAGAGTTCTGAGTTCTAAGTGCTAAGTTCTAAGTCAAGAAGTGGCTGGATGCAAAAGTGGCAGTGCATACTTGGATTTAGAACCTCCCAAAATAGTAGCATGGGCGGCTCGCCCATGTTGATTTCAATTCGACATGGGCGAGACGCCCATGCTACGTGGAGAGCTCATCGAATCGATTTTGAGAACCTCTTAGAACTTTTTGCCTTGCATTGTTACAATGCGGGCACATGCGTTGTGTGATGTGCGTTATTCTCTTGGGGATGGTGGTGGGATGCACGACCACGCCGGCGGATTTGCGCAAGAGTGATGCGAGCGTGCAGATACCGGCGATGGAGCGATCGGCTCGCCGAAAAGATCTGACGTCGGAGAAACAGATGGTGCAGAACCTGGGGTCTGATGACCCGGCGATTCGGTTTTATGCTATTGAGAGTCTGTATCGTCTGACGGGAACGACCATGGGGTATAAATATTATGATGATGAGCTTGAGCGCGCGCAGGCGATTATTAAATGGGAAGAATGGCTGAAAGATCAGGGAGAAAATTCGAAGAACGAAACTCGAAATTCGAAACAAGCACAAAATTCTAATGTTTCAAGGTCCCAGACAGATGCCCTGCGTGCTTCGGATTTGATCTCGCTCGAAGCGTAGTTGCGACGGGAGCAAATAGTGGTTTTGCGTATCAATGGCGATGGGTCGGTGCGGAACTTCGAGCTCCGCTGCGATGCCAATACTGCTGCCCTGGCGGAGGCGCGGCTGAACGTTGAAAAATTCGCGGGCGGCTGCGGGTTTGATGAAAAGGCGGTTGCGGACATCGGCCTGTGCGTCAATGAAGCGATGGCCAATGTCATCCGCCATGCTTATGGCAATCAGACGGGCAAGGCGATGGTGCTCATCGGGGAATTTCGCGAGCAGTCATTGAAGCTGCGGCTGCGCGACTGGGGGAGCGGGGTGAATCCTACCGGCATGGAGAAAAAACCTGATCCCACCCGCCCGGGCGGCCTGGGGCTGGTCTGCATGCGACAATTGATGGATGAGATGAAATTTCTCCCGCAGAGCCAGGGGATGCTGCTGGAAATGATTAAAAAACTTAAAGAGAAGTAAGATGAAGCGCAACGTGGCCAGGATAGAAAAAATGGAAGCGCGACGGTTGCTGGCGAACATCAGCCCGATCGCAACTCTGCCAACCGGCGCAGCCGGCGGAATGGTCATCGATGCGCAGGGGGATATTTTTGGCGCCACGAGTGCGGGGCTTTACGAAGTTCCGGCAGGGCAAACACAGGCGGAGAATATTCCGCTTGGCGCCAGCGGCGCACCGGCGGCGAATCTGACTATCGATGCTGAGGGCGATGTGTTCGGAGATGTACCGAGCGCTGGCGTGATTTTTGAAATTCCGGCGGGGGGAGGATTTGCGCAAGCGATTGGCAGTTCCAGCTCGTCGCTCGGCAACGGCGTGGCGCGGGATTTGGCGGGCGATATTTTTGTGCTGGTCCCGGCAGCTTCTTCCACCGACAGCACCACGGGCACAAGCACCACGACAAGCGCAACCATTTTGGAATTGCCCGCCGGCGGCGACGAGTCTGACCAAGGATCGGCCTTCTCCACATTGGCAACATTCGCTTCAGGCGATTCTCCCACGGGGGAGTTGGCGATCGATGCGGCTGGCGATATTTTCGCTGTCTCCGCCACTGGCGGGGCGAATAGCGATGGCGCGATATTTGAACTGCCGGCGAACAATCGCAGCAGTATTATTCAGATCGCCTCGTTTGGTCCGACTAATCCCTTGCCGCAGGGAGATATTATTGGTGATGCTGCGGGCGATCTTTTCGGCACGACCTACGATGCTCTGAATTCTCAGCAATCCCTCAGCACCGTTTTTGAACTGTCCGCAGGCTCATCGGATATCAACACGCTTTACACGGATTCCAGCTTCACCGGTTCGCGGATCGAAGCTGGGCTGGCGCGCGATACGGCGGGTGATCTGTTTGGCGCAATTACTGAATCCACAACCTCGGCAACGCTTTTCAAAATCCCCGCCAATCAGAGAAATGCTGACACGCTCGGGAATTTTTCCCAGATCAATGGCTATCCTGCGATTGGGCCGAATAACTGGCTTTATGCTTCCACGACTAAATCACTTTATGCCCTGCCCAATGCGACCAGCTCGAAGATTGTGGGTCGCCTGGCGTTGACCACCGCTGCAACCAGCACGGCTGCTTCCGCGACTTTATCCTCCATCACCATCAGCGTGGTCGATACGAATGACAATGTTATCACTGCTGACAATGGGCCGATCACCGTGCAAATTGCCAAAGGTCCTGATGCAGATGCGCTCAGTGGCACGCTTACGGTGAATGCCACCAGTGGCTCGGTTACCTTCAGCGATCTGTCCATCAACACTCCGGGAAATTATAAGCTGGCTTTTTCTCAGTCTGGGATAAAGAAGACATTGCTTGTGCCGGTCCATATCACCCGCCCTGCTTCCAATTCCAACGGCTCGCACCTGGTCATCACTCAATCGCCAGCGACCGTGGTTGCGGGTGAAAAGATTTCGCCAATCGTCGTCGCTGCGGAAAATTCGGATGGCACCGTCTCTGCCATCACCAAGGCAAAGGTGTCTCTATTGATTGGCTCAGTGACGAAAACTGCTAATTTGCAAAATGGGATCGCCAAATTCCGGGGATTCGCCGTCGATCAGGCAGGCGACTATTCCATTCAGGCGACGGCACCGACATCGACTGCGTCGCCAATCGTTTCCCTGACCATTGCTCCAGCGGCAAGCAAGAAGCTTCTCTTCTCGGAGCAGCCGGCAGCCATCGTCGGCACGGGTGCGACTCTCGCGGTGGAAGTAACACTGTGTGATCGCTTCGGCAATGCCGAGACCGGCGACAATTCCGCTATCACGATTGATCTGCAAACCAATCAACCCTCGCTGTTGCTGCTTACCGGCACACTTACGCAATATCTCAGTGATGGCGTGGCTGATTTCAACAACCTGGCTGTCAATAAGTCCGGCAACTACCGGTTGATTGCTACCGACGCGGCGGGGAATTTCCGCGCGATCTCCGATCCGTTTACCGTGACGAGCAACATACCGCCTCCGTAAGGGTAGCTAAAAAAATGTTTCTTAAAACCAGCGAGGCGTGTATCCTTGAACTAAAACCAATTCCGTTTTACGAGTAAAAATAATGGCCACCAACGCACCAAACCTTGTAACCTCGGCCCAGCAGACCGGCGATGAGCTGCACGCCACCATCGTCGGCGAAATCGACCTGCACAATAGCCCTTCGCTGCGCAATCACCTTTTGGAACTGGATAGCAAGGGGCAACCCAAGAAAGTGGTGCTCGATCTTTCCGGCGTACCTTACATGGATTCCAGCGCGATTGCGGTGCTGGTGGAGCTGCTGCAGAAAATTCGCAAGCGCAGCGGGCAGGTGGTCCTGAGCAAGCCGCAGCCGCGCGTTAAGGGGCTGTTGGAGATTGCGCGGTTGAATACGATCTTTATCATCGAATAAGGAATGAACAAAGATGTGAAGGTATGAAGAGCGGTTTGATCATTGGAGCTTTCGGACATTGATTCGTCATTAATCGTTCGGATTTTGTCATTGAGAAGCACTAAGCATGTCTGAATCAACTCAACAACCTGCCGATCAACCTCGCGTGCCGAGTCCTTTTTCAGTGTTTGTCCTTCAGCCTTCCGCTTTCGTGCTCTCTTTGATTGGTGGGGTGGGTTATCTCATTTTTGATGCCGCTGCCCAGTTCCGCCGAGCTTTTTTTGCCAAGCGCGGCAGGCGAATGGGCTGGCGAAATCTCTGGATCCAGATGGACCGCGTCGGCGTGCGCTCCGTTCCCATCGTTTCGCTGGTTCTCTTCTGCATTGGAGCGATTCTTGCTTTGCAGATGGCGCCGGTGCTGCGCGGGTTTGGGGTTGTGGAAATGGTCGCGGATGTTATTTCGGTCGCTGTTTTCCGCGAGCTCGGGCCGCTCGTTTCGGCAATTGTATTAACAGGATTCGCCGGTGCGTCGATCGCTGCGGAGATTGGCACGATGGTTGTCTCGGAGGAAATCGAAGCCCTGGAAGCTCATGCGGTTGATCCCGTGCGGTTTCTGGTTGTCCCGCGCGTGGCGGCGACGACGATCATGATGGTCTGCGTGGCCATGATTGGGAATCTTATGGGGATTCTCGGCGGGCTTATGATCTCCCGGTGCCTTCTCGGCATCGGTACCAGCCAATATCTCACGCATACTTTTAATACCATCCTGCATCTTCGCGATTTCCTCACTGGCCTGATCAAAGCCGGCGTATTCGGGGCGATTATTTCATCACTAGCGTGCTATCTGGGCCTTCAAGTCACTGGTGGCGCGCAGGGCGTCGGCGTGGCGACTACTCGAACGGTTGTGTTTACGATTGTCGCGTTAATCTTTGTCGATTTGCTATTCACTGGCGTGTTTTACGCGATTGGGTGGTGAAAATGCAGATGCAACCACAGAGGCACAGAGACACAGAGGCGCTTACGGCAATCCAGGAGCCTTATTTTGATGAGGGGATGGAGCCGGACCCGGAGCTTAATAAAATTACCGGTGCAATTATTGGGGCTGCGATTGCAGTTCACAAAGAACTTGGCCCCGGCTTGTTGGAATGCTTGTATGAAAACGCCTTGGCCATTGAATTCGCTACTCGCAATATTCCATTCACTCGCCAAGTCCCAATTTCTGTCCAATATCGCGGCCAGATTATTGGCGAAACTCGTTTGGATTTCATCGTTGCCGATCGAGTCGTAGTAGAACTCAAGGCCGTCGATCGCCTCTCGGAAGTCCATTCCGCACAATTAATCTGCTATCTTAAAATAACTGGTCACAAACTTGGCATTCTTATCAATTTCAATGTCGCGGCTCTAAGACAAGGAATCAAACGCATCGCCAATTAGCATTGAATTTCAAGTTGGCCTCTGTGCCTCTGTGCCTCTGTGGTTGCATCCGTATTTTTTTATGATCGACGCCATTCAAGTTAACTCCGTCACTAAGAGATTCGGGCCGCGCACGGTGCTGGATCAGATTGCGCTGGAAGTGCGTGAGGGCGAAACGCTGGTGATTCTTGGTGGGTCGGGGTCGGGTAAATCGACGTTGCTGCGATTGATGGTGGGCATTACGCCATTCAATGGCGGAGATATCATTGGATTTGGCAAGTCACTCAAATCCATGAATGCCAACGAACTCATGGATTATCGCCGATCGGTGGGCGTGCTGTTTCAGTCGGGCGCTTTGTTTAATTCGATGTCGGTCGCGGAAAATGTGGCGCTACCGTTGCGGGAGCATACCGATTTGCCGGAGGCGACCATCGATATTGTGGTGAAAATGAAATTGGAGCAAGTCGGCCTGCGTGAGCATGCGGATAAGATGCCGGCGGAATTGTCGGGTGGCATGAAAAAGCGCGCTGGGCTGGCGCGGGCAATGGCGCTCGATCCGAAGGTACTTTTTTATGACGAGCCCTCAGCAGGCCTTGATCCGGTCACGTCTACCCAGATCGATTTCCTCATCATGGACCTGAACAAAAAGCTCGGGATCACCTCTGTCGTGGTTACGCACGAGATGGATTCGGCTTTTCGCATTGCTGATCGCATGGTGCTGCTGGATCGCGGTAAATTCATTGTCTCGGGCACGCCGGACGAGATGCGCGATTCGACTGATCCCTTGGTGCGGCAATTTGTGCATGGTCTGGCGGAAGGTCCGTTAACTGAACGCCGGCGCGAGGGCGGTGGATATGAATCTGACCTACTAGGAAGATAGTTGTTAATGGTTAATTGATAGTTGTCAAAAAATGCGGAAACTCTTGCAACAAGTATCAACTAATTATTAACGACGAATACTTATGAGCGACCGCAAACCCATCCGCGCAGGCCTGTTTATCCTGATCACTCTGGTTCTCATCGTCGGCGTGGTCGTGCTCATCTCTGGCTTTGATCGTTTTCTGGAACCCAATCAGCAATTTGTCGCGGAGTTTAAGCTCTCTGATGACCTGGGCGGGTTGAAAGTTGGCGACGATATCCGCATCGGTGGGACCAAGGTCGGCGAAGTGGAATACATCAAAATCGATCCGGAAAATAATCTGATCCGTGTGGGCTTCCACATGCCCAAAAAATATCCGCTGCACCACAATGCAATTATGCGCGTGCAGGGAACGGTCACGGGAAGTAGCTGGCTTAATTTTGAATCGCTCGGCTCGGGCAATACAATCGCCAGCGGGTCGGCCATTCAGGGACACCCGAGCCAGATGAGTGAATTGCTGGCTTCGCTCGGCGATTCTGCGCCGGAGATCAAACAGGTGCTGGTGAATGTGCGCACGCAAACGCTGCCGCGCGTGAACAACACGCTGGATGCATTCAAGACCACGGGCCAATCGGCGAATAAATTAGTTCAGCACGTGGATACGAAAGTGGATGTCGTCACCGACAACGCCGCCAAAGCTGCCGGCGATATTCACAATTGGCTTGGCCCGTCCACCACCGATTTCCACACCACGATGTCCAACATTAAGGACACCACGGGCACGCTGAAAACCAAACTGCCTGACATCATGGATAAGCTGCATGAGACGCTCACGAAAGTGGATGCAGCGATGGACAATGTGAAAGTCACGATCGGCAACCTCAAAGACGCCACCGGCGGCATCCGCTCGCTGCTGGCGGACAATCGCTCCAAGCTCGAAGCCATGATCGCCAATCTCAAGACTACCAGTGAAAATCTGAAGAACGCCAGCGCCGATGTGTGGCGCAGCCCGTGGCGATTGCTTTACAAGCCCACGCCGGCGGAGATTGGCAACTTGAATCTCTACGATTCCACCCGCGAATTTGCTGAAGGAGCGAACAGGCTTTCGGATGCTGCGGGGGCTTTGCGCGATGCCTCGCACGATCCGCATGTAGATCAGGCGCATATGCAGCAGTTACTCGACGAGCTCAACAAGGCTTTCGATAACTTTAATGCCGTCGAGCAGAAGCTGTGGAAAGAAGTGAAGTAAATTCTTGCTTGCGCCGCGCCGGTCCATTCTTACGCTAATTTTCTGCACGCTGCTGCATGCCTTTACCCATGCGTTTGGCTCCCTGCTCGTGCCGCTGTATTTGCTGATGGTGGCTGATCTGCATCTCCATGGCGTGCGCCAGGCGGCGCTGATCGTGACGCTATATGGGCTGGTTTACAATATCTGCTCCTATCCCGCAGGTGTACTGGCGGATCATTTCAATCGCAAATGGCTGCTGGCGATCGGATTGCTGGGCAATTCGCTGGCGATGGGATCGATTGGTCTGAGTCGGCATTATCCGGAGATGGTGCTGCTTGGCGTGGTCGCGGGATTGTTTGCGTCGCTGTTTCATCCATGTGCGAACTCGCTGGTTCCTGCGCATTTTCCGGAGAATCCTGGGCTGGCCATCGGATTGCTGGGTATTGGCAGCGGCATCGGATTTTTTGTCGGTCCCCAGTTCTCAGGCTGGCGCGCGCAGGAGGCTCATTGGCATTTCGCTCAAGTCGCGGCATGGCAGAAGCCGTGTGTGGAACTCGGGGCGGCTGGTGTTATTTGCGCGATCCTCTTTCTCATCTTTGCCCGGGAAACCAGGACCCGGGCGGACCTGCAGCGAATGAAGCATCTGAATAGCGCATCGGCGGATTCATCGCCGGTCGCCATCTTGCCGGCACAGATGTCCACCGAAGAAATCGTGATGCGTTATGAAGCCCATCCGCCTGGCATTCATTTGTCGCGGTCTTTGTTCTGGCGCGTCGTGGGAATCGGCTCGACGCTGGGCATGCGCGATTTTGCCGGCGTGGGAACGATCACTCTGTCGAGTATCTATCTGCAAAAAGCGTTTGCTTATTCTCCGAAGCACGCGGGATTGGCCGTTGGTTTGATGATGCTCCTGAGCGTATTGGTCAACCCGGCCAGCGTGTATCTCAGCAGCGGCAAACGCCGGCTTCCTTTGCTCGCCACGGCCTTGATGGCTGGTGGTGTTGCGATCACGCTGGTGCCTTGCTTTGGCGCAATCGGCGCAGTCATTACCTTCTGTGTCTTTCAGACTTTCCAGCTTGGCTCTTATGCCATGAGCGACGCCGCGATCCTGGAACGGGTGCCTCCGGCGGTGCGCGGCAGAGTGGTCGGCGTATTCCTCACCATTGCCGGCACGTTCGGAGCGTGCGCGCCATTTGTCATGGGGTGGTGGACTGATCTGCTGGGCAATCGTGCTGCGCAGCCACATGCATATGTGCCAATCTTTCTCGCGCTTGGAAGCATGATGGCCCTGGCCAGTCTCGCTACAAAATTAATTGCACGATTGGCGTAAACAAATCCACACGATCATGTTAAATTCCCTGCATGCAGGCTGACATTGATCGCATACTCATTTCGCAGCAGCAGATTGCCCATCGCGTTGGTGAACTGGCGCGACAGATTATTCATGATCACACGCCGCCGCGCATGAGCGGTGAAGCGGAGATTACGATTATTCCCATTCTTACCGGCGCGATGATTTTCTGCGCGGATCTGATTCGGCAGATGCCAATCGCGATGAAGATTGGATTGATCACCGTTTCGAGCTATCCCGGCAAATCGCTGCGAACGCAGGGCTCGAGCATCCTCGGCGAAAAAGTCGGCGATATTCATGGCCGACATGTGCTGCTGATCGACGACATTCTCGATTCCGGCGGAACGCTGCGAACCGTTGTTCCTGTACTCGAACAACTCAATCCAGCTTCGGTGAAAACCTGCGTGCTACTCCGCAAGGACCGCCCTGCTGCCCGGTCGCAGTCCTGCGATTATGTGGGCTTTGATATCCCGGATGAATTTGTCGTCGGGTATGGCTTGGATTTCGATAACGTTTATCGCAATCTCCCCGACATCGTCACGCTGCGGCCAGAAGTTTATCAAAAAAAATAGAAGCCAAATGGACCACGAAGACACGAAGACATCAAAAAGAATACGGGGCATTTCTTCGTGCCTTCGTACCTTCGTCTTCGTGGTTAAACATTCTTTTTTCCCCGCCGAAGGCGCCGCCGCTTCTCCGGCAGCGCCGATCGTCGCTCATCCCATGGCTGCTGTGCTCAGCCGCGGCATGCTTCATGATGGAGAAATAATTATCCTCGCGCTCAAACCGTCATTGCTATTTATTCCATTCAGTTGCTTGCGATTTTGTGCGGTCGTGTTGATTCTGATGATCGGCTCGAAGCTCTGGCTCTCACATGTTGAGTATTATCCATTTCGCACTTTGATTGAAATCGGCACGCTTGTTCTGCTGGGCCGACTCACCTGGGCAACGCTGCAGTGGATGAGCAAGCTTTATGTGTTGACTGATCAGCGCATTCTCAGTATTTCCGGCGTCCTGGCGGCGGATGTCTTTAACTGCCACCTTCGCAAAATCGCCCGCACTCGCTTGGTCTTCACCCTGAAGGAACGATTACTTGGCATTGGCTCGATCGAAATCATTCCGATGGACGAAGCGGTCGCGATTCATTCCTGGCAAATGATCACTCACCCGCGCTCGGTACATCAGCAAATTCTCTCCACTATCAACCGCGCCAAACAGTGCGGATGAAATCAAAGTGGAATTGCCAAACAATTAAACATCCCTGTTTGGCAATCTCCCCTATATATCATAAATTAAAAAACGCTTGCCAAATTGCCTATTCTCTGCAATATGGCTTACGTTCCGCCGTTTGTAACGTAGTTTTGGCACCTTGGAGGCGTAGTGCGGCTTCTGGTTTGTTGGTCCCATATTTCGGGCTACATGGCCGCGTGCTGGCGCACGTTAGCCCAAAAGGGTGAGATAGACCTATCGATCATCGCGTTTAAGCCTCCGGGTGCTGGCTCCGAAGCACCGTTCACTGACACCCTGCTCCATAGCCTGAATCATCACCTGCTGAGTGAAGCCGAGACCGCAGATGATGATCTGATTCGCTCGCTGGCTGAAAAAAACAATCCAGACATTATCATGGTCAATGGTTGGATTCTGTCCGGCTATCGCAAGCTAACTTCCGCTCCCGCCTTGGGGAGCAAGCCTTTTATCATGACCATGGACACCCCCTACCGTGGTACACTGCGGCAGCAATTCGCCAAGTTCCCACTCAAGCCATTTCTTTCCCATATGAACGCTGTCATGGTCCCTGGCGAGCGTGCCTGGCAATACGCCCGCCGATTGGGCTTTGATGAAAATCAAATCCGCCGCGGGATGTACAGCTTTGACGAAACCGCCTTCGCACCCCTTTATGATCAGCGCTTGCGCGAAAACAACGGCGCCTGGCCGCGCAAGTTTCTTTTTGTCGGGCGCTACGCCGAGGAAAAAGCCATCAACATTCTCGTTGATGGTTACCGCCTGTACTGTCAAAACCATACCGATCCTTGGCCGCTGATTACCTGCGGCGCTGGCCCGCACGCTTCCATGCTTCAGGGCGTGCCTCACCTGGACAATCGCGGTTTCGTGCAGCCCGGCGACTATCGTGCCTGGGCCGAGGCCGGCGCTTTCGTCCTTGCCAGTCGGTTTGATCCCTGGGGCGTTGTCATCGCCGAAGCCGCCGCCGCCGGACTTCCTATTGTCTGCACCGAATCGGTCGGCGCATCGGTCGAATTAGTCCGCTCCATGTTTAACGGGATGACTGTCGCAACCGAAAATCCCGAAGCCCTGGCCAAGGGCTTGGCATGGGTCCATCAAAACCACGCTCAATGTCCGCTCATGGGCCAGCGCAGCCGCCAGATGGCCGCCGCCTTCTCCTCCGAAATCTGGGCTCAGCGCGTCACCCACCTTTGCCAGGAACTGATGTCCTGAGCAGCCTGTCTCTATCTCCGCAAAAATTTTCTTTCCTTTCGGCTCATCGGTTAGAATCCCTCGAGCATTTCTTTTGGCGTAGGTGAGACTTGGAATGGCATTTATATG
>DASXDR010000124.1:0-17034 GCA_036490535.1 Tepidisphaeraceae bacterium
ATGAGCATGATCAAGCGTAACCTTGGCAGCTTCGTCGCCGCGCGAAGCGACCGAGCCCGCAGCGCAGAGGTAATGCTCAAGGTTCTTACCCATAACCTGATGCTTATCGTTGCTTGGTTAACTGAAGTTTTCTACAGAGCAAGACGTGAAGGCACGAAAAGACCGAAATGATGACGCCGCTGAGCTGAGAGAGACGGAATGACTGACACCTCTATCTCCAGCGAGCCGCTGGCGACAACCGCAGAAGTCAGCAAGCCGAGCACGAAACGGCTGGCTCTGCATGGAACGGTCTGGACGGTTATTGGATATGGATTGTCGCAGGTCCTTCGGCTTGGCTCTAATCTCATTCTCACTCGTCTGCTAGCTCCCAGCATGTTCGGAGTGATAGCCCTGGTGCAGGTGACCATGCAGGGGTTGCAGATGTTTTCGGACATTGGGGTTGGGTGGAGCGTTATAAGAGCCAAGGCGGATGATGAAAATTTCTTAAACACGGCATGGACGATTCAATTTTTGCGGGGCTGGGCTTTATGGCTTGGATGTGCGGTGATGGCGTTTCCGGTGGCGCGGTTTTATCACGTGCCAGTGCTGGGGTTTCTGCTGGTGGTTTCGGGATTTCAGCCGGTGATCGACGGCTTGCAATCCAT
The DNA here is from genome assembly GCA_036490535.1 of Tepidisphaeraceae bacterium. GTDB lineage: Bacteria > Planctomycetota > Phycisphaerae > Tepidisphaerales > Tepidisphaeraceae > DASXDR01. The sequence continues at coordinate 645 of DASXDR010000124.1, forward strand.
GTCGCTGGCACTGGAAAACAAAAAGCTGGCGATCAAAAATTTAACGCTCCTGGCTCTGGCAGCACAGATCATTGGCCTGAGCTGCATGGTGACTGTGGCGTTTATAACACGGAGTGTTTGGGCGCTGATTGTGGGCGGGTTAGTGAATCAAACCGTGGTGACGCTGGGAAGTTATTTTTATATCCCGGCAATTTGGCCGCGGATTAAGTGGGATAAAAAAGCGGTTCACGAAATTTTTACGTTTGGAAAATGGATATTTGTCAGCACCATGATGACATTTCTAGCCGGGCAGGTGGATCGGTTCATGCTCGGGAAATTGGTGCCATTGGCGATGCTGGGCGTTTACGCGGTGGCGATGAATCTGGCGACGCTACCCAACAGTGTGATCACGCATATCGCGGGGATGATTCTTTATCCCATTCTCGCCAAGCATGCGGAGGACGATCGGGCGGTGTATGTGCGAAAGGTGCTGAAGGCGCGCAGGCTGATGTTGCCGGTGGCGATCGTAATTGTCGGTGGATTAGCGACTGCGGCGCAACCGTTTTTCCATTGGTTATATGATTCACGTTATGCAGACGCAGGATGGATGGCGCAGCTGCTGACGATTTATATCTGGTTCTGGATGTTGCAGGCGTCGGCGGATCGGGCGCTGGTGGCACTTGGAGATACGCGATCGTTGTTTGTGAGCAATGTCGTGAACCTGACGATGACATTGCTGGGATGTTTGGTGGGTTATCACCTGGGTGGGATGTTCGGATTTATTATTGGCTTGTCATTGAGCTCTTTATGCGGGCATCTGGTGGTGGAGGTTGCAATGTATCTGCACGGGATCAATATCGTGCTGCAGGATATTGGGGCGACTGTGATTGGGGCGGCAGTGGTGGCCGTAGCGCTGGGAGTTGGATATCTAGCGGGAATGGAAGTGCCGGGGGATTGGCGGCAGGCGACGATATGGGTTGTGCCGAACTTGTTAATGCTCGGATTGGGATTAGCGGCGGCGGTGCATGTGAGGAGGATGTTGCGGGAGATTAAAGGATAGGGGAAAAGTGTGAAGGTAATTTGGGCGCTGGCGCTTTGTGGGGAGGGAGATACGATTCAGGGATGCAGGATGTGGCGGCAAATTTGGATGGGAAAGATCAGCGCATGGGGATTGTGGTGATCGGGCGGAATGAAGGCGAGCGGCTGATTCGATGTTTGAAATCGCTGCAAGCAGCACCTGCAATCGTCTATGTGGATTCGGGATCGACGGATGAAAGCGTCAAGGCAGCTCGGGAACTGGGGGCGGACGTGGTGGATTTGGATATGTCGATCCCCTTCTGTGCAGCTCGGGCGCGGAATGAAGGTTTTGCCAGGCTGATGCGAATTGCTCCTGAAACAAAATATGTGCAGTTCGTTGATGGCGATTGCGAATTAACTGAGGGTTGGCTGGATCTCGCGATGAAAAGATTGGCAAACAATTCGGAGCTTTCAGCGGTGTGCGGGCAGTTGCGCGAGCGATTTCCGCAGGCTTCGATTTACAATCATTTTTGTGATCTGGAATGGGATGAGCCGCTAGGAATCACTGATTCGGTGGGCGGAATCGCGATGTATCGGATAGAGCATTTTCAAGCGGTGGGCGGTTTTGATAATTCTGTCGCGGCCGGCGAAGAGCCGGAGCTTTGTCAGCGTTTGCGTCAGCGCGGATGGAAAGTGGAGCGATTGGCGGATCATATGGGGAGACATGATGTGGCAATGACGCGGTTCGGCCAATGGTGGCGAAGGCAATTTCGCAGCGGATATAATTACATGGACGTGGCCGAGCGATTTGGCGTAGGCCGGTCGAATAAATTCACCTTCAGCACCAGGTTGTGGACAGTGGGTCCGGCGTTGGCACTCGCGCTATTTGTGATTGCTGGGGGTCTGGCATTTGGCTGGCGGGGAGTGATTGGCGGGACGATATTGGTTGCTGGCCTGCTGCTGTTGCAAGCATTCCGCATCGGCCTTCGCGGCGGCGGGATTGTGTATGGGCTGATGACCTTAATCTCTAAATGGGGTCAGTTGTTTGGACAGATGGCGTATCATCGAGATCAGCGACAGGGGCGAGTGGGACGATTGATTGAATATAAGCGGTCATCGGCTGGGATGGCGGCATAATTTCTCGCCTTCCCCGCAATCGATAGTGCGATCTTTTTCGAATTTTATCGCCATTTTGAACGCTGCCAGATGATAACCCATGCAATACAATTTTCGATGCCATGCAAGAGGCAGCTCTACACAGTATCGCGCCGGCGAATCCCGCATTGGTCTATTCGCGGCGTCCTTCCGGAAGAGAAAATCTCAATCCGCAGGGACTCTCTCTCAAGGCGCTCCTGCATGAAGATTTTGTGACTCACGAACGTAACCTTTTTGAGCAGGGATTGTGGGCCATCGCAACACATCGATTTGGCAATTGGCGGCTCGATCTGCCCAGGATATTTCGGGCTCCCTGTGCGCTGCTGTACCATTTTATGTATAAGGTCGTGGAATGGACCTGCGGAATTTCTTTGCCACAGACCGTCAAAGTCGGCAGGCGGGTCCGAATTTGGCATCACAGCGGAATGATCCTGAACGCGGAATCCATCGGCGATGATTGTCATATTCGCCAGAATACGACTTTTGGCGTGCTGCGAACGAATCACTATCAGGTGCCTATCATTGAAGATCGAGTGGATATGGGGTGCGGAGTGGCCATTCTGGGCGCGATTCGGATCGGGCATGATTCTGTGATCGGGGCCAACTCCATGGTCAACCGGGATGTGCCTCCCTACTCGGTCGTTGGCGGAGTGCCGGCGCGTGTATTAAAGATGCGCAATGCGGAAAAGAATTATTGACCATTCTTCGGCTAGCATTTCAACAAATAAAAGCGTGTAAAGTTTTTTGGATTCGAAAAGCTCGTCGCCGAGCGTTTTATCACATACAAAATTCTCGAGATTCTACTGAGTTAGTTGAGTTCTTGTGACGATCTCTGAATGGAAAACGACAATGCAAGATACTGGAATTGTTATTATTGGAAGAAATGAAGGTCAGCGCCTTCCGATTTGCATTGAGTCTGTAGGTGCGAATTACCCTGTTATTTACGTCGATTCTGGCTCGACGGATGGAAGTCCGGAAATTGCAAAAAAAATGGGAGCGACTGTTTGGCAGTTAGACCCATCGTTGCCATTTTCCGCAGCGCGAGCGCGGAACGAGGGATATGCACAGTTGATGAGGAGTGCTCCTGGCGTTCGTTTTGTGCAGTTTTTGGATGGGGACTGCATCATGGACCCTCAGTGGTTATCCAAAGCGTCGGAAGCGTTTGCAAATGGAAGCGATCTGGCCATCGTCTGTGGTCGGCTGCGGGAACGTTTTCGGGATCGCTCGATTTACAATCGCCTGTGTGATATCGAATTTGATACGCCGAGTGGATTAATAGAGGAATGTGGCGGAATCCTACTTATGGAATCTAAAGCATTTTTGCAGGCAGGAGGCTTCAATTCTCAAATGATTGCTGGCGAAGAGCCTGAATTGTGCGTTCGGCTTCGTCAGGCAGGATGGAAAATTCGCCGAATTGATGCAGAAATGGCGCGTCATGATGCTGCTATTCTCAGCTTTTCAGCCTGGTGGAAGCGAGTCATGCGCGGCGGATATGCAGCTGCGATTGGGGCATCAATGCACGGAAGTGGTCCTGAACACCACAGGATTGACCAGGTGCGCTCCGCATTGTTGTGGGGAGGGATACTACCTTTGATTGCAATTGTTGCGGCGTGGCCTACGCAAGGATGGAGCTTGGGGTTGCTTGTAGTATACCCGCTGCAATGGCTACGGCTTTTTTATCGTCAGTTCAAGCGTAGCAAGTCGCTGCAGGATGCAATAGTTGGGGCTACATTTCGCCTGGTTGGCAAATTTCCCGAGTTGTACGGAATGATAAAGTTTGTGCTGCACCGATGGCGGGGACGAAAAGGAGTTTTGATTGAATACAAGACTGGTGCGGTTAGTGAACTCGTGCCAACGGTGAATAAATAGAGTGGGATATCTGCACAACGGCCGTGGTGGCTGAAATCTTTATGAGACTTTTGATCGTTATTGTCTGCTACAAAGTGGTCGACCTGACCATTAGCTGTTTACATTCGCTATCCAGAGAGGTTGCGCTGTTGCCAGGAGTGAAGGTAGCGGTATGCGAAAATGGTACGGGAGGAGATGCATTTGAGCGACTGGAGAGGGTTATAAACGAAAATGGCTGGGGATCATGGGTGGAACTGACATCAGTGATGCCTAATCGCGGATTTACAGGTGGGAACAACCATCTGCTAGAACCAGCAATGCAGGCAGAGGATAAGCCAGAATATTTGCTGCTGCTGAATGCCGATACCGAGATCTACGCAGGAGCGCTTCATGAACTTTTGAAATTCATGGATGAGCACCCCAGAGTGGGCATCGCAGGGAGCCAGTTACTTTGGCCAGACGGCGGTATAGGTCCCTCGCCCTTCCAGTTTGAAGGAATCGTTTCGCAGTTGAATCATGGATTGAGATTGGGGATCGTCCGAAAACTGTTGCGCCGCTGGATCGATGCGCCAGACAAGAGCAGGACGGGCCCTGTAGATTGGGTTTCCGGGGCGTGCATGATCATTCGGCGGGAAGTGATGGAAAAAATCGGGACGCTGGACGAGGGATATTTTACTTACTTTGATGACATTGATTATTGCTTAAATGCACGGCGGGCGGGATATGAAGTGTGGTATGTAACCACAAGCAAGGTCATGCATCTGGAAGGCGCATCCACGCAGGTAAAATATTCGTCCGATGATAAGCCGCTTCCACGACGCGCAGGATATTGGTTTGATGCGCGAAGGCGATTTTTTCTGAAGAATTATGGAGCGATTTATGCAGCCTTATGCGATGCTGCATTCATTACCGGCTTGGCGCTCTGGGGAATCCGGCGGCGGATTCAAAGAAAACGCGATGAGTTTCCGCAATCATTTTTGACCGACGCTATTCGGCACAGTGTTTTTCTGAACGGCTTCAAAATCCCCGAAGTGGAAAATCCCGCGATGCCAAAGACGAGCGTGCAGCCGCGATTGGCTAATGGAGCGATATGAAACCTGCTGATGTTCCCGTATTCATTCTGTGCGGCGGTTTAGGCACTCGCCTTCGCGAAGAAACCGAGTTTCGCCCCAAGCCCATGGTCCCCATCGGAAATCAGCCAATTCTCTGGCACATCATGCGGTCTTACTCGCGGCACGGGTTCAAGAAATTCATTCTCTGCCTGGGCTACAAATCGGAAGTCGTGAAGAGTTATTTCCTGAACTACACCTCCATGAACAGCGATTTCACCGTGGAGCTCAAATCGAACAACCTGACCGTGCATAGCGTGGACCATGATCAGGATTGGCAGGTGACGCTGGCGTACACGGGGGAGCTGACCATGACCGGCGGCCGAGTGGCGCAGGCGGCAGCGAAGTATCTGGGAGATGCGCCGACATTTGCGGTTACCTATGGCGACGGTTTGACCGATGTAAATCTCACGGACGAATTCGTGTTTCATCAGTCCCATAAAACCATCGGCACCGTGCTTGGAACCAACCCCCCTTCTCGATTCGGCGAGCTGAAACTCGCGGAAAATCGCGTCATGGAATTCAGCGAAAAGCCAGAGTTCACAGATAACTGGATTAACGCCGGCTACTTCTTCTTTCAACGAAATTTCTTGAAATATCTCTCGCAGGATGAATCTTGCGTGCTGGAACGCGAGCCGCTCATCAAGCTGGCGCGCGATGGGCAATTGAGCATGTATAAGCACAGCGGTTTCTGGGCCTGCATGGATACCCAGCGCGATCGCGAATCGCTGGAGAAAATGTGGAACAGCGGGAAAGCGCCGTGGAATGTATCAAGCGAAAGGAAAAGTTCATGAAGTGCTTCGTAACTGGACATAAAGGCTACATCGGTTCGCATTTGGTCGATGTGCTCAAAAGCGAGGGCCATCAGGTGACAGGCTGCGATCTGGGATTGTTTGACGGCTGCGCCTGGGAAAAAGTCGTGCAGCCGGATAAGGATTTAAACAAGGACGTGCGAGAAATCACCGCGGCTGATCTGGCTGGACACGATGTGGTAATGCATCTGGCGGCGATCTCAAATGATCCCATGGGCGCGGTAAATAGCCAACTAACCTTTGATGTGAATCGCGATGCATCGATTCGCCTAGCGAAACTGGCGAAGCAAGCTGGCGTGCCGCGCTATCTGTTCGCAGGCAGCTGCTCGGTCTATGGCCAGGGTGAGAAGCTCGATCTGGATGAAGGTGATCCGCTCAATCCGCTGACGGCTTACGCGCAATCCAAGATCGAAACCGAACAGGCAGTATCAGCGATGGCAGATGATTCGTTCTCGCCGGCATATTTACGGAATGCGACCGCATATGGTCATTCACCCATGCTGCGCATCGATCTGGTCGTCAATAATCTGCTCGGCTCTGCCTTGTCCTATGGCGAGATTCGCATCATGAGCGACGGTAGCCCCTGGCGGCCATTGATTCATTGCCGCGACATCGCTCGAGCATTCATGGCCTTTGGCGAAGCCCCGCGCGAGAAGATTCATAACAAAGCCGTGAACGTCGGCGGCAACAGCGAGAATTACCAAGTCAAAGACGTCGGCGATCAGGTCAAGCGGCTGATTCCCAATGCCAAGGTAGTTTATACCGGCGAAGTAGGAGTCGATCCTCGCAATTATCGTGTGAATTTCAGTCTGCTCTCGCAGGTGCTGCCCAATTTCAAACTGCAATACAATCTGGCAAGCGGCATGGAAGAGTTGCACCGCAAGATGGTGGAACATGGGTTTTCCAAGAAGGATTTCGAAGGCGACCAATTCGTACGCTTGCGGACGCTCAAGCATCGCATGGGTCGTCTCGGCGCCGCAGCGTGATAATTAACCAAAATCATGAAAGCCCACGGATAACTATCCGTGAGCCTTGAGAAAGAAACAATCACCATGAAGTTTGTTCCCACCCCCCTGCCTGGCGCTTATGTAATCGAGCTCGAAAAGCGCGGCGATGACCGTGGCTTTTTCGCGCGGGCATTTTGTGAGAATGAATTTGCTGCACAGAAACTCTCCAATCGATTTGTGCAGGTGAATAATTCGCTGAGCGCTCAAAAAGGAACGCTGCGCGGGATGCATTATCAGCTTTCCCCCAAGGCAGAGACAAAGCTGGTGCGATGCATTCGCGGAGGATTGCATGATGTGATCCTGGATTTGCGCAAGGATTCGCCGACATTCGGGCAGAGCTTCGGAGCCGATTTAACTGCCGAGAATCGCCGGATGATGTACGTCCCCAAGGGATTTGCTCACGGGTTTATCACGCGGGAAGATAACACCGAAGCGTTTTATTTCGTCGATGAGTTCTACGCCCCGGACCGCGAGCGCGGCGTGCGGTACAACGATCCCAAATTCAATATCTCCTGGCCAATGAAACCAGTCGTGCTTTCCGAAAAGGACACCAATTGGCGGGATTTCGATCCGGCCTGGCATTTGGCTTAAATGTGATTCGACCACGGATGGACACAGATGAACACAGATAAGAGTTCAGCTTTTGTATTTATCAGTGTTCATCCGTGTCCATCTGTGGTTAACAATCTTCTGACTTAATCCATGAAAATACTTTTTACGGGCGCGAGCTCTTTCACCGGCTTCTGGTTCATCCGCGAATTGGCGAGCCAGGGACATGCCGTCATAGCGATTCTTCGCAAAGCGCCGGAAGAATATCCGGATGATGTGCGACGAGTGCGGGCTCGTTTGCTGAAAGATTCGGCTAAGCGGATAGAGACGTGCACCTTTGGCGATGAGCGATTCATGGCGCTGCTGGACGAAGGCGGCTGGGATGTACTCTGCCACCATGCTGCGGATGTGACCAATTACAAAAGCCCGGATTTTAATGTGACCGCCGCGGTAGAAAATAACACGCGAAATCTATCGGCCGTTCTCGGGAAATTGAAAACCAGCGGCTGCCGGCGCGTCGTGGTAACTGGAAGCGTGTTCGAAAACGACGAAGGGGCTGGATCAGGCGGTCTTAATGCGTTTTCGCCGTATGGGCTGAGCAAAGCATTGACCTGGCAGATGTTTCGCTATTATTCTGACCGAGCGGGAATAGGACTTGGAAAATTCGTGATTCCCAACCCGTTCGGACCGTACGAGGAGCCACGCTTCACGGCATATCTGATGAAGAATTGGTTTGCCGGCAAATGTGCAGCGGTGAACACACCGGTTTACGTGCGCGACAACATTCACGTTTCGCTATTAGCCAAATGTTATGGGCAATTTCTAGCAGTGACGCCCCAATCCGGAATATCGAAAATGGGCCCCTGCGGCTACGTGGAAAGCCAAGGAGCATTTACGCTGCGACTCGCCAGCGAGATGCGCAAGCGGCTCGGACTCGCATGCGAGGTAGAATTGAAACAGCAGACGGATTTTTCCGAGCCGCACATGCGGATCAATACAGATATCCCTGCGATTGCAGAGTGGGATGAAACAGCATCTTGGGATGAATTCGCCAGGTATTATTCAAGCATTCTGAAAAGCGGGGGAAATTGAATATGGAAGAACGGAAGTTTGATGTTGCGGTAATCGGGGGCGGAATCATCGGCATGGCCACCGCCATGGCGCTGGCGCAGCGCGAGCATCAATCGGTCATCGTCCTGGAAGCGGAATCAGAACTGGCGGCTCACCAGACAGGCCACAACAGTGGCGTGATTCATTCGGGACTTTATTACAAGCCGGGGAGTCTAAAAGCGAAATTGTGTGCCCAGGGGCGAGATTTGATGTACCAATTCTGCGCCGAGCGAAATATTCCGCATGATAAATGCGGCAAGGTGGTAGTGGCGCTGGATGAAAGTGAGCTGCCGGCATTGGATGAGTTGCAACGCCGCGGGACCGCCAATGGCCTAGCGAATCTGCGGCGATTGACGATTGAGGAAATTCGTGAGCACGAGCCAAATGTCAGCGGCGTCGCCGGGATGTTCGTGGAAGAAACCGGCATCGTCGACTACAAAGCAGTCACGCGAGCCTATGGCGACGTGATCCGCGAATCGGGCGGACAAGTCCAAACCCAGGCAAAAGTCACGGCTGTGCAGCGCCGCCAGGCCGAGATCGTCCTGCAAACGCAGCAAGGCGAGGTACGCGCGCAAATGCTCGTGAACTGCGGCGGACTGCAGAGTGATCGTGTCGCCAGAATGTGCGGCATCGAGCCAGCGGCACAGATCGTTCCTTTTCGCGGGGAATATTATGAACTTTCGGATCAGGCCAGCAGCCTGGTTAAGAATCTGATTTACCCGGTTCCGAATCCGCAGTTTCCATTTTTGGGCGTGCATTTCACGCGAATGATCGGCGGCGGAGTCGAGGCAGGCCCCAATGCGGTGCTGGCCCTCTCAAGGCACGGATATTCCTGGGGGAAAATCTCGCCGCGCGATTTAGCGCAGACCCTCATTTATCCAGGATTGTGGCGCATGGCCAAAGTGCATTGGCGTTATGGTTTTGGTGAGATGCATCGCTCACTAAGCAAGAAAGCATTCCTGCGCGCTCTGCGACGATTGATGCCAAAACTGGAAAGCAACGATCTCGTCCCCGGCGGCGCCGGCGTACGTGCCCAAGCAATGGATCGGTCTGGAAAGCTACTGGACGATTTCTGTATTCAGCAACAAGATGGAATAGTGCACGTGCTGAATGCTCCGTCGCCGGGGGCCACGGCATCGATGGCGATTGGTCAATATATTTGTCAGACCGCGTTGAATCAGCTGGGGTCCAAAGCAGCGTAAAATCACCATTGCCAAAATTAGAGCACATAATAGAAAATGCACGCGTTGTGCTCGATGTAGTTATCGTCAATTTTCGAACGCCCGAGCTCACCGTTGATTGCCTGCGCTCGCTTGAGCCGGAAATTCGGCAGGTTGACCAAGTGCGGGTTTGGATCGTTGAGAATTGCTCGGGTGACCGATCGGCCCAGATCCTCAGTGATGAGATTGCAAAAAATGGTTGGAATTCCTGGGGAAGATTATTGATTTCTGACAGGAATCTCGGCTTTGCAGGCGGGAACAATCTGGCCATCCGCGAGGCGCTGAAAGAATCTTCCACGAAGCTTGTTTGGCTCCTGAATCCGGATACGGTGGTTCGTCCGGGCGGGATGGTCGAATTGCTCAAATTCATGGAGCTGAATCCGCAGGTGGGCATCGGCGGGAGCCGTCTGGAATATGCGGACGGAAAAATCCAATATTCAGCATTTCGTTTTCCAACCTGGAAAAGCGAGCTCGAGCATTCTGTCCGAGCGCGCATCATCTCTCGGATCTTCGATCAGTGGATCGTGACCCCGCCCCAGAAAGAGCAGGCTCATCATTCCCAGTGGGTTAGCGGAGCGTCGATGATTATACGCCGAGAAGTTTTTGACAATGTCGGCCTGCTGGATGATAGATATTTCATGTATTTCGAGGAGTTGGATTTTTGTTTCAGAGCAGCTAAAGCGGGGTGGCCGTGCTGGTATGTGCCGCAGAGCAGGGTGGTCCATTTATACGGACAGAGCAGCGGGGTTACGAAGGAGCCGCGGAAGCGCAAGCCAACATACTGGTTCGCAGCGAGGCGCAGGTTTTTTCTGAAAAATTACGGGCGGGTTGCAACGCTCGTGGCAGATTTAGCTTGGACAGTGGGTTTTGCGATTTATCGCGTCGGGGCATTTTTGAGGGGAAGAAAGCCTTACGATCCGGTTTGGATGTGGTGGGATTTCGTTCGCTACAACTTTGGGGTCCAGGGCTTACTGTTCTCTTTATAGAACCGACCGATAACTTTGCCGTAGCATTAGCTGAGCGGTAAAAGTCTTCCTATTATTATCCCGATAAAGTAGTTACGTGCGGTCTTGTGTCTGGATTTAAGCCATTTTGAATTGGGCGAGTGGTATGACTGTAATGAGTGCTGAATTACCGGAAGTTGTAGTACTGCCAACAATGGCAGAGCCCGCTGAAATGGTTATCCAGGCCCGCAAGGGTTGGATTGCCATTGATTGGAATGAGATTTGGCATTACCGAGAATTGCTCTATTTCCTCGTCTGGCGCGATCTGAAGGTCCGATATAAGCAGACAGTGCTCGGCATTGCCTGGGCGGTGTTGCAGCCCGTTTTGAGCACATTCATATTTACGATTATTTTTGGCATGTTTGCCAAGATTCCGACGGGCGGTCTCCCTTATGCTGTTTTTGTTTACGCGGGATTGCTTCCATTCACCTTCTTTCAGACGGGTGTAAATCAAGCTGGTTTGAGTTTGATAAACCAACAGAATTTGTTAACGAAGGTTTATTTCCCGCGTCTTTTTGTTCCGACATCGAGCATCGGTGCGGGGCTGATAGATATGGCCATTTCATTTGGTGTCTACGGAATTATCCTGGCCTGTTATCGATTTGAACCCAGTTGGCAAGTTGTTTATCTGCCCTTTCTAGTGTTCCTGACTATTCTGGCTACCCTCGGATTAGGCTATCTTCTGGCTGCGCTGACGGTGAGCTATCGCGATTTTCGCTATGTGATCCCTTTCATGCTGCAGATCTTCATGTACGCCAGTCCGGTTGTTTGGTCCATGGAGATGATTCCCAAAAAATACCGCTTGATAGCCGGCCTGAACCCCATGGCAGGCATCATTGATGCCTACCGATCCGCGATTCTTGGCCAGGCTTGGCATATTCCGACCCTCTGCATCTCTATCGCTACGACAATCGCGCTATTCATTTTTGGACTCTTCTACTTCCGCAAGACCGAAAGGCGATTCGCCGATATCGCGTAAGTTTTCGCCAAGAATTATATCTAGCTTATCTTTATGAGCCAACCCGCAATCATCGTCGATGGAATCAGTAAGCGATATCGCCTGGGGCATGCCAATGCCAAGCATCAGACTTTCCGCGAGATGGCCACGGATGTGCTAGTCGCTCCGTTCCGCAAGCTCCGGGCTGCTGGCGAAGGTGGAAATGAAGGCGAAGAATTCTGGGCTTTGAAAGATGTGAGTTTTGAAGTGCAGCCCGGCGAAGTGGTGGGCATCATCGGGCGAAATGGCGCGGGCAAATCCACCTTGCTGAAAGTTCTGTCGCGCATCACCGAACCGACCAGCGGCCAGATCAGGCTGCGAGGCCGCGTGGCTTCCTTACTTGAAGTAGGAACGGGATTTCATCCGGAGCTGACGGGCCGCGAGAATATTTATTTGAATGGCGCGATTCTGGGGATGAAACGAACTGAGATTGCCACGAAATTTGATGAGATCGTCGCCTTTGCCGAAACGGAGAAATTCCTCGATACGCCGGTGAAATTTTACAGCAGTGGCATGTATGTTCGGCTCGCCTTCGCGGTTGCCGCCCATCTCGAGCCGGAAATTCTGATCGTGGATGAGGTCTTGGCGGTTGGCGATATTGAGTTCCAGAAAAAATGCTTGGGAAAGATTAAAGAGGTCAGCGAGCAAAGCGGACGAACGGTTCTATTTGTCAGCCACAACATGGGAGCGATTGAATCTTTGTGCACGCGTGGGGTAGTCCTCAGCAAAGGGCAGGTATCATTTATTGGTTCGGCAACGCAAGCAGTCGCCCGATACCTGGACAGCAGCGGCAAAGCAACGCAAACTGTGGAAAACATATCCGGTGGACCATTTCATTTGCTGGAGGGCTCGATCTTCGGCTTGGACAGCGCTCCTTTACGAACATTGGATGCCGCGGTCGTAAAACTACGATTGGTGGCGAATGAAGAAGTTCGACGCTTTGGATTGCATCTGATAATTGAAACTGAAAGCGGCATGCGTTTGGGAGACTTAGATACATTTCCTGCCAATTCCACCGCTTTTCTCAATGCGGGCGAGACTTACGAAATAACCGTTCTGCTAAATCAATTGCCTCTCCATGTGGGGGATTATCGATTGCAGCTTCAGTTGCGCGATGATTTCCGCTATCGCGGGTTGGACATCGATCCCCCCCTGTCGTTTCATGTAAATGACAGTATCACAATTGAGAACAATTCCCGTCATGGGAACCGTTTCGGCTCTCTGGCCTTGAAATACGAGCTGCAAACCAAAAGCATGAGCAATCCTCTTAATAGCTGCATCGCGTTATGATTAAAGCGAGTTTCACACGCCTGCGCAATGCATTTCGCCATGCTACAGATCTTCTTGTATGCGCGCTGACGCAATTGCGCTGGAAATGGTGCCTGGGCGAACTGGGATCATACGCCAGAATCGGCCGCTGCCGGCGCATCAGACATCCTCGAGCCATAGCGATTGGAAGTTGCACGCGGATTTGCGGCGGTTGGTCTATTAGCGATCTAAGCGACGCGGATGTATCCCCAGAATTAAAAGTTCGCATTGGTGACTGGTGCATTATCATGGACGATTTCCAATGCAATGCAGCTGAGTCGGTCGAAATTCACAACAATTGCCTTATCGCTTCTCGCGTATTCATAACGGATTCGGATCATACTGTGTGTCCGTCCGAGACCATTCGCACCACTCTACGGCGGAGATTGATTACTAAGCCAGTAGTGATAGAGAACGACTGTTGGATAGGGCAAAATGCAGTAATCCTAAAAGGAGTGCGAGTGGGCCACCACTCTATCGTAGGGGCAAACGCGGTCGTCACGCGGGATGTTCCGCCTTATACAATTGTCGGGGGCATTCCTGCCAAGCGCATTGGAACGGTGGGCTCAACTGAAGGCGCATGCAATGACAATTCATTGCTTCATGTAACTTCTTAATCGTTTAAGAATAAAAGCTCAGGGCATTTGCAAGGTAATTTTGTGAAGCCATACCCACGTCGTGGATCCTTTAGATTTCTCTTAATGCTTATCCGTAGTGATGCGCTGCGCGTAAAGAACTGGTATAAAAGCCTAGGCTTCTGGACGGTGTTTGGGTATCGGATTCGCCATGCCCGCAAGTTTGGGTGTGGCTTTTGCCGGTTTCTATTACCTTTTGAGCTACTGTTCAGGGCTTTCGGAGTTTTCCTGCCCGATTCGGAAATTCCCACTACACTGCGCATCGGACCGAGCTTTCACTTGCCTCATCCAACTGGAGTTGTGCTGGCGCCGCAATGCCGCATCGGGCCGCGCGTTACGATATTTCAGCAAGTAACGCTAGGTATGTGGGAGGGTGGATGCCCCGCTATAAGGGCGCATGCATCTGTTTTTCCAGGGGCGAAAGTCATAGGACGAGTGGTTATCGGCATGCGAGCATTCGTAGGAGCCAATGCAGTCGTGCTAATTGATGTTCCGGACTGCCACTCGGCGGTAGGTGTGCCCGCACGAGTTCAGTGGCGGAGCGATTATAAGTGCTCGGGGCGCACACAAGCGGCTTCTTACATCCAAGCGGATGGTCAATGAATATCTTAGTGCCCATCACGATGTTTGGCTGGATCCCGATCGTGGTCGTGATGTTTGCGGCCATGCCTCCGCGCCGCGCCACGCTTATATCGTTGTTGGGTGCGTGGATGTTTCTGCCGATGGCGTCCATAAAATTAGCTTCGGGAATTCCTCCATATTCAAAGATGGCAGCGGCCTGCTACGGTGTGCTATTAGGAACGATATTATTCAACGCCAACGAACTCTGGCGATTTAAGCCGAAACTCCTCGATCTGGTAATGGTTGTATGGTGCTTATGCCCTTTGTTCTCCTCCGTCAGTAATGGATTGGGTATTTATGATGGGTTATCTTCAGCCTTTGAACAAACGATCATATGGGGATTACCATACCTCATCGGACGATTGTATTTCGGGTCTGATCAGGGGATGCGAGAACTGGCAATTGCAACATTTATCGGTGGCTTGATATATATCCCATTTTGCTGGTTTGAAATTCGATTTAGTCCGCAATTGCACCGAATGATTTATGGATTTTCCCCTGTTGCTATATTTGCAATGAATGTCCGTTACGGAGGCTACCGCCCCAATGTGTTCATGCAAAGTGGACTCATGGTAGGAATGTGGATGGCGATGGCCACACTGATTGGGTTCTGGCTCTGGTGGTCCCAAAGTGTGCGTATCCTTTTCAGAGTTCCGATAGAATGGCTTTTAGGAGCGTTAGTAATTACCACCATTTTTTGCAAGGCAACTGGGGCTATCATGCTGTTACTCATAGGGATAACGGTCTTGCTTTTGGAGCAACGACTGCGGCGTCATTGGCTGATGGTAATACTGATGCTCGTTCCTCCAACATATATACTATTGCGGACTACGGGAGCATGGTCTGGCAATAATTTTATTTCTGCTGTGGACGATGCATTTGGAGCCTCGCGCGGTCAGTCAGTCGAGTACCGGTTTAATGCTGAAAACCTGCTGGTGGCCAAAGCACTTGAACAGCCAATATTCGGATGGGGCGGTTGGGGTCGCGCCCGTATTAAAGACTCAGAAGGAGAGGACATGGTTGGGACCGACGGGCTGTGGGTAATCACGTTTGGAAATTATGGGATCGTGGGTCTTGCTGCACTGACTCTATCCGTTCTTCTACCTTCCCTATTGCTTGTTATGTCCACGTCTCCACGCCAATGGGCCCACCCGACCGTCGCTCCTGCTGCGGTTATCTCTGTGATTTTGTGCCTGTTTATGATTGATAATTTGATGAACGGGATGTTAAACCCGGTGTATGTCGCAATGGCGGGAGGCCTGGTCGCTTTCGAATTACCGAACAGGCGTATTAAGCCCGCGGCCATGAAACACCTTAATATAAGCCGAGATGGTTTTGTACCAAGAATGTTCGTGGATCCGCGCAAGACTAATTAATTGTTCGTAATTGTTTCGAGTAAAACAATGCGCCGTGCAGGAACTAAACAGTTTAGAGTCTTTTATTTCGCTGGCCCAGGTAACGTGGCCGAAAGCCTCGGTTATTGGTCTAAAGGAATAGATCATCCGGCAATAACTTCGGTGACGTACTCAGGGCAGCTTTTTGATGTATGTCGAGAACTGGGTATCCGAGTGCACGCGGTATCATCCGGAGCTTTTGCAAAGGCTGATTTTGTTCAAAGCAGCCTGATATCCGCAGAACACCGCCCACGAAAATATAAGAGTAAAAGCGGATGGCGCTTTTACTTCGAAGAGATCAAACAAACAATAAAAATATCGTTTTTGATCATAAAACATCGCGCAGATGTGGCGGTAATCAGCGAACATGGAATTCAATGGTGGGTGCTGGGTCCTTTGCGAATGTTGGGCGTGAAAATTATTCCTGCATTACATTGCGCGTTCTGGCCTTGCGGATGTCGACCCCAGGGAGTGAAGCATCGCATATTGCGATGGCTAAATGGGTGGTTCTGGAGACATTGTGCCTATGCCACGATTTGTGTCTCGCCTGAATGTGCTAAGCAGGTAGAAGAATTAGCCAAAGCGAAATGCTCCCGCGTTTCTGTGGGTTTAGCGCATTATCGAA
>DASXDR010000149.1:0-60783 GCA_036490535.1 Tepidisphaeraceae bacterium
CTGTTGGGCCAGTGCGTAAGCTTCCAGCGTTACCTTCCGTGGCGATTTGCTTGTCTGCATCCTGCATCTTCTATCCAGCAAAACCCAATCGCGCCACCGAACATGCGCCGAACTTTATAAGTTTTCTACAGAGCAGGTCGGGAGTCTTTATTTGCTCACGCGCAGCTTTTTCGGGATCTGTACAATGAACTTGCGCGATTGGTGCTGTTATGGGGGAAACTTCGATTTATGGAGCCGTTGGTCGCATCGTTCGTCGGTCAGCGGCTCCGCGTTATAATTCTTGCATGTATACAACATTAGCTCCCGGGGCGATTGGGGTGCAATTTTCGTCGTTGGCGGATGCAGTTGCTGGGGCCAGCCGGCATGGGTTTGCGGGGTTGGAGTTTTCTGCTGTGCAGTTGGCGGATTTTATTGATGCGCATAGCGTGGGGGCGGCACAGGCGTTGTTTGCGTCGCATCGGGTGAAGCCGGCGGTGTTTGGGCTACCGGTGAATTGGCGCGGGAGTGAAGCGGAGTTTTCGCAGAGTCTTTCTGGGTTTGAGCGTTTGGCTAAGGCGGGGCGGGCGGTGGGATGCACGCGCACGGCAACGTGGATCATGCCGTGCTCGAATGAACGGGAGATTGCGGAGAATCGCTGTTTTCATATTGAGCGATTGAAGCCGGTGGCGCAGGTTTTGAACGAGCATGGCATTGCGCTGGGGTTGGAATTCATCGGGCCCAAGACGCTGCGCGATTCGCAGAAATATCCGTTTATTCACACGATGGATGAGATGCTGGCGATGGGGACGGAAATTGGAAGCAATGTGGGTTTGCTGCTGGATAGTTTTCACTGGTTTACGTCGCATGCGACGGGAGAGGATTTACTGCGGTTGCGGGCGGAGCAGATTGTGTATGTACATGTGAATGACGCAGCAACGGGGGTGGAGATTGATCAGCAGATAGATAACGTGCGGGATCTGCCGGGAGCGACGGGGGTGATTGATATCAAAACATTTTTGAGAGCGCTGGATGAAATTGGATATGACGGGCCGGTGGCAGTGGAGCCGTTTAAGAAGGAGTTGGCGGGATTGAAGAATGATGATGCGAGAATGACAGCGGCGAAGCAGGCGCTGGATGGAGTGATGGCAGATTTGATTTGAGGAGATACCGATCCGGGTCTCCAATTGCGCTCTGGCTCGGCGTAGATGATCATTGGCTAAATCACGGTTGATGCAAGATCAGTAAGGGCAACTTTCTATCGCCAAATTGTTTTTCCTGCAGCAACTCTGAAAAAAGAATTCTGAGCGCAACTGAAGTTTGCAAAAATTTCTTTGGAAAAGCGTGCAACTTCACTCCGCCTGGGCGCATTTTAAGACGTTGTAAAAAATTTTGGGTGCGGGCGACAGAGGGGTTGTCCGGGTCCTGCTTCGGGCTTGACGGCGTAATAACGTGGTTGAGTTTGTTGCGGGCGGTCTGGTTTCGAGAAACTGAAAAATAAGAGTTCCAGTAAGGAACTTGGAGTGATCATTTTTTCATGGAGCTTTCTATGCAACCCTCAATAAGAACGGTAGCGGCCAGATTAATGGCGACGGCGGTGATTAGCAGCGCGGGCCTGGCGATGGCGGGGAGCGGAAACAATAGTTCCGCCACAGGCAACTCGGGAACTGATGCACGAATCGATGAACAGCTGGCCAATGTCGGGAATGAAGCCTTGATGGCCAAGGATATGACCGGGGTGATATCGCTGTTTGACCAGAGCTCTCAGCAGCACATCCGCGAGTCGAGCACTTTTTCTGAGAATTACGGGCGCGAACTCGACGCGCAAATTCAACAGCTCTCGAAAAACTGGCAGGGAAAATATGGGCATTCGTTCGTGGTGAAGAGTTCGGGGACGACTTTTGGGTCTTCGTTTGCTTCGGTCGATACGGGATCGCCGAGCCGTGATTCGAGACTTGCTTCTGCTGTCGAGCGGGATGGAGGCTTGAGCGCGCAGGCGACCGGGAACGCAGAGGCGGTAGCGGTGGCGAACGTGCATGCAGCGCGGAACCTGCCTGCGGTTGAGGTACCTTTGGTTTGCGAAAAGGGAGCTGACTGGAAGCTTGCGGCGCCCGGTTCGCTATCTGCCAGCCGTCTTCGGCAGAATTTGCTGGCACAAGTGACAACGATCAACGATCAGCGGGCCACCTGGCCGGCGAGTGAAATGGATGCGGAGCGCATGGTGACGCACCGTGTGCTGATAGCGATTTTTGACCGTTCATTAGCAGACAACCACGCTGCGGCCGCGCCAGCGGTGGCTGTTTCCAAGCCGCTTCCAACGCAGACCGCCAAACCTGCCGCGGTTACGACTTCTACTGGAAACGCCGGGCATTGGTGGCAGTTTTGGCGATGGTGATTGGAGTTCACCCAGCGATTGGATTCGTCAAGCAGTCGCACAGAAGTACCACCCTTGGTCAGGAGTTTGAGCGCAGAAGTTGGGAACGGAGTATCCCGATGGACTATTGCAGATTCTTCGAATCGCGGGCCTGGAAATACGCTGCCGCGGTGCTACTGGTCGCGTCGGGGGTGGGATTGAATTTACTGCTGACGCGGAAGGTGGAACCCTCGGCGGCGCCGCTCTTGTTTGCAGCGGTACTGATTGCCGCCTGGCAAGGCGGGTGGGGACCCGGCTTGCTGGCGACGGCGCTGGCGAGTCTGTCTGATGATTATTTTTTCATCCCGCCACTGCATATCCTGACCCTCAACGTCGCGGTGATGGTGCGATTGGCAGTTTTTCTTTCGGTGGCGTTGCTAACCAGTTATTTGACCTCGCGGATGCAACAAGCGCGCATCGCGGAGCGAGATGCACGACTGGAAGCAGAGGAGGCGAATCGAAACAAGGATCGGTTTCTGGCAGTCACTTCACATGAGCTGCGCAGCCCGCTCTCGGCAATGTTATTGTGGTCGGACCTAATGGCGAAACAGGGTGTTTCGGATGAATCGGCGCGGGAAGGCGTTGAAGTGATTCAACGGAATATCGAAGTTCTCAGAGTATTAATCGATGATCTTTTTGATGTAGCTAGGATTGCGGCGGGAAAGATTAGTTTGGTCGCGAGGCCATTGGATGTGGCTAAACCCTTGATTAGCGCGATTGAGGCGGTGCATCTTGCTGCTGAAAAAAAACGGATCAAGCTGGAAGTATCAATTGATGCGGAGCGCGGGCTGGTGAATGCCGACTCGCTCCGGATACAGCAGGTAGCAACTAATCTTCTGACCAACGCGGTTAAATTTACACCGGAGAGCGGGACGATAAACGTTCAATTAAGATCTGATCGTCGACACATCCGGCTGTGCATAAGCGACACGGGTTGTGGAATTGCCGTGCATGATTTGCCGCGCGTATTCGATCGATTCTGGCAGGCGAATGAGAATGGCCAAGAGGGCAGCCGTGGCCTGGGGCTGGGGTTATCGATAGCGAAGCATCTGGTGGAGCTTCATGGGGGTAGCATTGCCGTTGAAAGCGACGGCGAAGGCTGTGGCACTACTTTCACGGTCGAGTTGCCAGTTCAGGAGGATAGAGCAGCGAATGTGACGTCGCTGGAAAATTCGACGGTGAAGCAGCCGGTATCGTGCAGCTCGCGGCCGAAGATGGCATAGGGGCGTGGAGAGCGTTGAATTTAAGAAGCCCCGGATTTGCACCCGGGACTCCATAACAATAGCGAGCGAGATTAAAAAAATGGGTATCAAGGGGCGGTCGTGGAGGCCGGCGCCGGGGTTATGTCATACTTGGCTGACCGGGATTGTTCGGTTTTGCCATCAGCGTTGATCACTGCCACGCGGACGGTTGCGCTTTTATCGAGAAGGAAGGCCTTGGTATACAGGGGAGAATTTTCAGTTGGCTGGCTGCCATCGAGGGTGTAATGGAATTCGCCCTGCTTCCAGTAGAGCGGATGGTTGATATGCACGTTGACTGGGTGATCGAATGAACCTGCTGCGGGGTTCAGGGTGGGGGCAGCGGTTTTGCCGGGGCGATCACCGAGCGTGTCGTAGAGAGGGGCGGCGGGAATGGCTTCGGCGTAGGTGTTCTTGGCGACGGTCATGGCGAAGATTTTTACGCGCGGGTCATTCGGGAGAGTTATCTCGCTGGCGCCTTGGGGCACGTCGAAGCCATACTTAAAGAGATAGGTGAAGCGATAATACTGATTGCCCTGCGTGGCGTCGTGACGATAGTTGCAATGCCAGGCGACTTCATCGCGCTTGATGAAGCCCGGGACCAAGCCGATCATGGGGTTGTGCCAATCAAAAGCGAGGGGGGCGACGAATCCGCCCCAGAGGCGAAGGTCCCACGAACCGATATAGCCGGTCCAATTCTGAATGGTTTTGGTTTGCTCTTGATCGCCGACGTGGAATTCCGCCGGGACGTCTCCGTCGGAGGAAGAGGCGAGAAGATAAACTCGGTCGTAACCCTTGGGGATGGAAATGGTTTGGCC
Organism: Tepidisphaeraceae bacterium; assembly: GCA_036490535.1. Lineage (GTDB taxonomy): Bacteria > Planctomycetota > Phycisphaerae > Tepidisphaerales > Tepidisphaeraceae > DASXDR01. Next base: position 4,446 of record DASXDR010000149.1, read on the forward strand.
GTGGCAGGCGAGGGCGTTTTTCTGATCGCCCGTGCGGGGGCCTAAGTTGAAAGTGATTCCTTCGTTTTCGAGGCTGTCGGGGAGCGTTTCAGCGGGATAGCTTTGGCCAGTCGTGGTGAAGGCGCCGTTGGTTGGGTTATTGCGGTCACTCATGGCATCGGTGTCGTAATCGAGGGCGATTACTTTGGTTGCCGGCTCGGAGCCGCGATGGCCGGGCTTATGCAGATCGACATTGAAAGCGCGGAGGATGAATGGGGTCATGTCGACGACGAGCTCGCCGTGCTTCACATTCGCGGGGCCGATGGGTTGTTCCTGGCCGTTCACTTCAATGGCGTGGGAGATGGCCTTGGCGAATTTCACGTGGACGCCATCTTCGGTTTGGCCGTCAAGCTCGTGGAGGCGGACGATGGTGCCGTTGCCGTCTTCAGCTTTCTTCATGGCAATGGCAGCAACGTGATCGCTGCTGATCTGCATCATGGAAAATTCTTTGCCGAGCGAGCCATTGTGCGGGGTAGCCAGAAAAGCGCGGAGCGGCTGATTCAAACGCGCCGCCAGAAGCGGGACATTCCCCTGCCGCCAGTCACCTTGATGGCCCGCCAAAGCGTAAACCATTTCATGTCGGCCAAAGTCCTGCGTCGCCTGGTCCTGGAAGCTATTGCGCACGCCGGGGGTGTAGAGGAGGGTCAGGCGGATAGTGTTATCGTCAGGTTTATCCGATCCATATTTGCAGTCGTTCAGCACCGCGGTGCCGAAGGAATTGTCGGCATTGGTGAGATCGAGCCACATCTGCTGGGGGACTTCGAATTTCTTCTCGTTATTGTTGTCGCGTTGAATCACGCAGGATTGCGATTCATAGCTGGCCAGTGGATTGCTGGCAGCAAAAGGAAATACTGCTTTGAGGCTGCACTGTCGGGTTTGCCAATCGATGTGCGCGGAAACCTCGACGGTGTTACCCGCATCGCCTGCGGAAAGCCGGATTTGCTGGATGAATTTCGAGCCGCGCGCTTCACGCTCAATTTGCAATGCGACGCGCACCGGGCCATTTTCGGTAATGGAAATTTTGGCTGGACCATCCACATAGCCAACGGGTGGCTTTTGCTCATCGTTCCAATCCATGTTCCAGGCAGGGTACATCTCGGGCTTGGAATATTCGAAAGCCAGGCGTGCGGGGGCAGCGAGCAATTCCTTATTTTCCTTTTTGTCGAAAACGGAGGCGATATCGCCGGCATCGTTGACGGTCACTTTGTAGCGGGCGTTTTCGACGGTGCGGTCGGTGACAGAAAGGCTGCTGCTTTGCTGCTGCGTATTAGCGCTGCTCTGCGCGGGAGCGATGTGATACGTGGAAAAACCGACGGATGGCGCGGAGGCGAGGAAAAGCACTTTGACGTGATCGCCATTGCGCTGCACAACCTGCATGGGAACGGATTTGCCATCAGAGCCGACGATTTGGAAATCACCAGCAGAAGAGGGTGTGACAGTAGCTTCGACGACATCCTGGCGCGAGAAGGAAAGCGGATTGTAAATAACAATCGGAGCGCCGGGGCCACGCGTATCTAACTGGGCGACAATTCCGCTGACGGCGTTTTTCTCCGCAGCAGCGAATTCGTTCATGGCGATGACGTCGTTGTTCCAGGAATATTCGTAGGCCTTGGGAACTGCCGTGCCAGCCATGGTGTCGTGGAAATGCGAGGCGAGCACGAGCCGCCAGGCATCGTTGATTTTCTGCATCGGATATTGGGCGACGCCGAGCCAATCAGCAATGACGCTGGCGCGCTCGGTGGCGTCGGCGAGCTGCTCGTTCTTACGATTCCAACGCTTGATGTACCCTTCTGAAGTGAGCGAGCCGGCGGAGTGATTGGTCAGAAGCAGATCGCCCTTATAGCGTGGCAGCTTTTCGATCTGCTCTTTGGTCAGGTCGTCAAACATCTGATTGGCGGATGAAGAGACGACTTTCACCGGGCCTGTTCCGTGAACGCTCTGCTCCATCCATTGCACGCTCGCTTCAGGCGGAGCGCCGCCCTGATCGCCTGTGCCGTAGTAATGATAATCAACTCCGACACCGTATTTTTGATCGTCCTCATTAAGCCGCTTGACCCAGGTAGGATCGCTGCTGAGATCATCAGTAATTTTGGAGGTGTAGCCGCCAGGATTCAGGGCCGCAACGATGCTCGTACCATCGAGCCCTTCCCATACTCCGATGTTGAATGGAATGCCGACTGCCGAGGCCCAGGTAAGTTTCTGGGTGGAGAAACCCTTCAGGCCGCAGTGCGCGAGGATGCTGGGGAGCGAGCATTGGAAGCCGAAGGAATCGGGGAGCATGAATTCGTTGCTGGCCTTGCCGAACTCTTTGCGGAAATATTCATTGCCGTACAAAACCTGGCGGATGATTCCCTCCGCGGAGGGCATATTCACGTCGCCTTCTTCCATCGAGGAGCCTGCGGGAAACCACCGGCCTTTGGCGACATATTCCTTGAGCTTGGCGAAATCCTCGGGGTAGGTCTGCTGCATGATCATGTAGCGATTGGCCCCGGTGAAATTGAAGATGTAATCAGGATATTTATCAAAGAGCGGAAAATTCTTCTCCATCGTGTTGCGCAGGAATTCGCTGATCACCTGCGGAAAGCTCCAGCGCCACTGGGTATCGAGGTGGGCGTAGCCGACGATATAAAGTTTGCCCGCGCTACCCGGCTCCTGCGCGGGTTGCGTGGTTTGTGCCGCTGCAATGGGAGCGATAGCAAGGGAAGCCAGGAGACAAAATCGCCGCAGAGAATCAATTCGCTTTTTCATGGGGAGAAACCTTATAAGCCAGAGTTAAGGGTTTTGAAAGTCACCTTATTAAAACTTTTTTAAGTCCCGGACCACTAAAAAATGTCATTGTTCCATCACCACCACCGCCGAGCGCGGCGGAATTGTCACGCTGCCATCGCAGGGCTTGTCATCGGGCTTCTCAGGCGTAGCGGATACCAGCACACCGGCATGCGGCAGCTGTACCGTCGCCGTTACCGTTTTGGAATTTTCGGTGCTGATGATGACCACCGCGCGCTTGCCATCAGGCCGTTGAAAAACCGAATAACGATGTCGTCCATCCGCTTCAACTTTTGCGCCTAGCGTATCGCGAAAGTCGGCATCCCAGAGGTACGATTTATATTTCCGCCGCAGCGCGTCGATCTTTTTTCCGTAGGCCAGGGTCAGCGGGAAATCGGTAACGTGCCCTTTAAAATTGAACGGCTCATAACTGATGATGTAGCGATCCAGCAGGATCATGTTGAGCATCGCACGGTCATCAAAACCGGTAACCGCAACCATCAGCGGGGCTTGCGGGTCGATATACCGCTGCACGGGTTGTTCGCTTCCGCCAATGCGGAAATACGAGAGCGGATAATATTGCATGAGCCAATCCTGCACCGCTTCGCCTGCAAAGAGATAATCAGGATTCATTTTGTCGGCAGCGGCGCGAAGCTGCTGAGCCATGGGAAGATCGCCAGCATAAATATATCCCGGCGGTTCATATCCGTGTCCAGGCGCAAAGTTATACAGAACCCCCTGCCCGTGCCCGGAAACCTCATCCCACAGCCATCCTGCTGCGCCGAGATCGAGCACTTTATTAAACTCGCGCCCTGCAATATCTCGGTAGCCGGGCGAGAGCATATCCATCACTGCCCGGCGATGCGTATTGATATCCGCCAATTGCGTCGGAGTGTAATACGAATATCCGTGCTGCTGGTATGGCACGCCATACGGATCGGTCATTTGATATTTGTAGAGCTCCTTCTTGTACCAATCCGTAGTTAAATCAGCCCAGTTCAACTTCGCGAACAGGATCATTTTCACGCCGCGCGCTTGAATGTCAGAGATGGCTTTGCGCAGGTCCTCGCGCGTGCCCAGGGCGGGCTCGGTATTCTGCGCTGGATCCCCACCATCCTGGCCGCCTTTATTCCAGCCCACCAATTGGATTGCACTTACGCCATTGGCGGCGCATTCCTCGCCATAGGGCAGCAGATCACGATATGCGACACGATGATTGTCCTCCGGCGCGTTGATCTGCAATTGCAGCCAGGAGTTCACATCCTGTGCCCAAGCCGGCACATGCGCCGGTTTGAACCAGGTTGCTCGCCATTGCTTGTAAATATCCGCACCGGCATGCCAATCGCCGCGATAGGGCTGTACCACAATCGGCATCAGATTTTTCGTGCTATGCGGATGCTCGAAAATGTAGTGGCACGTGCGAAACTCCAGATGCACTGGCATGCCCGAAATCGCATCCTCCTTGGGCACCAGGTGATCAATCGCATCGACATATCCCGGATGCTGCTCGAAGGTATATTCCACCATGTACGGCTGGGTGTGATCTTCCGTTTCGAGATAGATGCCTTGATCCGTGGACTGAATCAGTCCAAAAAGGCTCTTGCGGCTGTCGATCATCTTCGTGGGAAATGCGACGCTGCAATAACCTTTCTCGTTTTCGAATACGGGATAAATCTCATCCGATGTCAGGCCACCATATCCAGCGGTATGAAATTGCATCTCCGCATCGCGAGCTGGAGCGCTCAAATCGCCGAAATAGGGATAGTCGATCGTCTCGATCATCAGGGGCGAATCATTGATCAGCGTGCCGACAAATTTCAGAGCGCCGTTTTGTAAAGTCACATCGGAAATGAAATCAATAGGAAGATTGCCGCCATGCTCGCTGGCCAGATTTTTCCACTCGATGCGGATTTCGTGGTCAGAAATTTTTTGCACGCTTACCGCTCGCTGCTTTTGCCCGAGCACGAAATTATCTCGTTGATTCGGCAGCGGCGCATGCAGGCGGAATGAAACCCCCAAATCCGGGCGCCGCTCGATCACCCAGCCTGTGGATTTATTTTCCAGATGAACCAGCGCGCCGCTATTGGCATCGAAATCCACCCGAACGCTGTTATCTTCCAACGTGACTGCCGCCGGCGCGAGCGATCCCATTCCCAACCAGATCACCCATGCAGCAAGCAAACAGCGATGCTTCATTGCTCCATCACCACCACCGCCGAGCGGGCTGGAATAGCAATAGCGCCCTCGCACGGTTTGGCTTCTGGATCTTCCGGTGTCGCCATTACCAATGTGCCGGCGTTGGGCAGGTCCAACGTAGCCGACGCGGATTTATTGGAATCCATGTTGGCAATCACCACGGCACGCTTGCCATCGGATCGGCGGAATACGGAATATTTCACCCATCCGCCATCGGCTTTTACATCCGCGCCGAGATTATCGCGGAACTCTGCATCCCACACGTACGCTTTATATTTCCGCCGCAGGTCGTCAACCTTTTTGCCATACTCCAGAGTCATGGGGAAATCGGTGACGTGCCCTTTAAAATTGAAAGGCTCGTATTCAATAATGTAGCGATCCAGCAAACACAGATTGATCATCTCGCGATCATCGATTCCCGTCACAGCAACGATCAACGGAGCCTGCGAATCCAGATAGCGGCACACGGGAACCGATCCCGCATTGATGCGGAAATAGGATGCGTAATACTGCATCAGCCAATCTTCGGGTCCTTCGCCAGCGAAGAGGAAATCTGGATTTTTCTTGTCCGCAGCAGCGCGGAGCTGAGCGGAGATGGGCAGATCGCCGTTATAGACAAATCCGGAGGGAGATTCGGGATGGCCCTTGGGAAAATTGTAGTACGCCGGCCCGTGATGGCAGACCTCATCCCAGAGCCAACCTTCGGCGCCAAGGGCGAGAATTTTTTCGAATTCTTTAGTAGCTATATTGCGATATTTCGGATTGGCGAAATCCATAATCGACCGCCGCCGGTTATTGATCCCCGCCAACTGCGTCGGTGTTAGATAGCTATACCCCCCCTGCTCATACGGATCGCCATAGGGATCGAGCATCTCATATTTGTGCAATTCTTTTTTGTACCATTCCGTGGTTCGGTCGGCCCAGTTCAACTTGGCGAAGAGAATCATCTTCACGCCCTTGGCCTGGATTTGCTGGATCGCATCGTGCAGGTCCTGCCAGGTGCCCAGGCCGGGATCGGTATCCTGCGCGGGATCGCCCCGATCTTGGCCGCCCTTATTCCAGCCGACCAATTGGATCGCCGCCACGCCGTTGTCGGCGCATTCCTGACCGTATTTCACCAGGTCTTTGTATTTCACGCGCCAATCTTCTTCTGGCGTGTTGATCTGCAATTGCAGCCAGGAATTTACGTCCATCACCCAGGCCGGAAAGTGCGGCTGCTTAAACCAGGTCTTTCGCCATTCTTTATAGACATCGACCCCGGCATGCCAATCGCCGCTGTAACATTGCAGCACGACCGGCACGAGCTTGGTGGTTTTCTTCGGCTGGGCATAAATAAAGTGGCACGTGCGGAATTGCAGAAACACCGGCATGCCGGAAATCTCATCCTGTTTCGGCACGCGATCGCCAATTGCCGAGATCACGCCGGGATGTTGTTCGAATGTATATTGCAATAAGTACGGCTGGGTTGGATCGTGCATCTCGACATACAAGCCTTGGTTGTTGGTCTGAATCAATCCAAAAAGACTTTGCTTGGAATCAAATGTCTTTGTCGGCCACATCACGCCCCAGTATCCCTTGGCATTGCCAAAGCTGGGATAAATCTCGGCGGATTCGAGATGACCATACCACATGTGGTTGAATTGCATTGAATCGCGCTTGGCGGGTGGGTGGAAATCGCCGAGATAGGGGTAATCAATGGTTTCGACGGTCAGCTTGGAATGATTTTCCAGCGTGCCATCAAAAGTGAGCGCGCCGTCTTTTAAGGTAACGGTCGCGGTGAACGTCATCGGCAGCACGCCGCCATGCTCGCTCTGCAGATCTTTCCACTGGATGCGAACCTGATTGTCGCTGGTCTTTTCGCAATTGATGGCCTTCTGCTTTTCGCCGAGCACGAAATTATCGCGTTGATTGGGCAGTGGCACGAACAGGCGAAATGACATCCCCAGTTCCGGCCTGCGCTCGATCACCCAATGCGGGTCTTTGCGTTCTAATCCAATCAGCGCGCCGCTTTGCGAATCAAACGTCGCTTTGAGCTGCGAATCTTCCAGCACCACCGGATCAGCCATGACCATCTGTGCCATCAAAACCAGGAGACAAAACCCACCCGCCAACCCACTCAGTGATATTTTCATTCATCTACTCCGCGACGAGATATAATTGACCGCTACTTTCGAGTTCCTATCATATTTTCAATATCGTAAATTGAAAGAGCTCCCATCTATGCCCCACAAATCATTTTTTTTCTTTCTCGTCGCACCCTTCTTCTTCTCACTCTTCGCAACGGGCAGCTACGCAGCGCAGCCCTTTGCTAATTACGTACTCGACTACACCACTCCCGTTGATCCGCAGCTGCAATCCTCCCTGGAAAAAATCGACGCAACCCTCCTGCAAAAATTCCACATGACCGACGCCGACCGCGAGATCGGCCTGCTCGATCTGAACCATTCTCGCCTGGCCATGCTGCACCCCGATCGCGAGGAATACGCCGCCTCCGTCGCCAAGATCGGCATCCTCCTCGCCTATTTCGTCGTCCACCCCGATGCTGCCACCCATCTCGACCCGCAAACCCAGCATGAACTCGGCATGATGGCCAAAGCCTCCAACAACGAAATGGCCAGCAAATTCTCCCACGAGATCGGCCTGAAAAAAATCCAATCCATTATTGATTCCTATGGTTTCTACGACGCGCGCCACGGCGGTGGCCTCTGGATGGGCCGACACTACGGCGGCGGAACTGAAGTCTACCGCGACCCCGTCGGCAACAACTCCCACGCCGTCACCGTCCGCCAGGCCCTGCGATATTTTCTATTGCTAGAACAAGACAAACTCGTCTCCCCTGCTGCCTCAGCCAAAATGCGCGACATCTTCGCCTCCCCCGACATTCCCTTCGACGACATCAAATTCGTCAAAGGCCTAAAAGGCCGCGACGTCCAAATCATCCGCAAATGGGGCACTTGGAACAATTGGCTCCACGACTGTGCGGTCATCACCGGCCCGGGGAGACATTACATCCTTATTGGCCTAACGCATCACGCCAATGGTGATGACTATCTCACCGCGCTTGCGCCGGCGGTGGATGATTTGATGCAGGAACAAAAGTAAGGGTATTTTTTGTTATCAATGAGCGCTTCCTGTAGAATTTATGGGTCACGATAGAATTAATTTATTTATCCGATGGCGCCACTTTGTAGCAAGCGAATGAAGCGTATTACGCATAATCTGATTTGTTGTTTTATTTCTCTGTTGGCGGTGGCGCAAAGCCATTTGCCTCCGCCTTCGGCTTGGCCGGACTTTTCGAAGGTGATGACTCCGGAGCAGCTAAAAGAATTCCGCAAATTTAATGAGCAAAATGAAAAGCAGTTTCACAAGGAATTTGCGCAAGACCTGAACAATCACCGAAAATTCCAGAACAGCTTGATTGATCAGGCCGTGCAGGAACAGCTATTGTATTCTTGGGTAGATATTGGAATAGTTATCATGGTTCTTGTTCTCGCTGCGGGCGGGTTTTACCGAGGCAAAAGAAAGGCCACACGCAGAAAATTGGAATTCGCTTTCCCTGGGAATCGAGCAAAAATAGTAACTGTATCTCTACTTGGAGCAATTACCATTGGTGTTTGTTGCTGGGCATTCATATCAGACCCCAATAGAATCGCCGGCCCGGTTGTGGCGGGGATGGCAGTGATTTGCTGGCTTCCGATCTTGCAGAATACCGTGATTTATTTGGTAAAGAGATCGAGGAAGGCAAAAATTCCTGCTGAACCAGGAATGATATTTCCATCGCGAGTTGTTGTCCCAATGGATTTTGCATCGATAGCAGGAGCGGCTACATTCATTGTGCTGGCGATAGTGATCATCGTGGCCAATCGATTTGATTTCTTTGGATATTTTAAGTGAGTGCAGCTAAAGGAAGGGCAATGAAAATTACCGCCCCAAAATCTCAATGGCTGTGTCGATCACTATTGCTTCCACTGCTGCTCATAATTGGATGCACGGATCGTCCATTACCCAACGGCGTTTACGTATATGACAAAAAGCCAATAATTAGTTATTTACAAACCTATGGGATACACGTAGACGGGATTTATAACTATTGGCAGGATGGCCAAGGCACTGCCTTATACATTCCTTTTGGCGACCACAAGGTTGCCGTCATAAGCTCAAGCCGGAACACGCCAGAGGTGGTTGATATCAAAGGTGTTTCCTACCCCTTTGCTTTCTGGATTGATGCAGATGCAAAACTGCGATTACTCCCCTCGTTTGCCAAGTATCCGAATGATTCAAATACCGCAACAGCTGTTGATTGGCAGTCCGGATTTTTTCTCCAGACACAGAGTTCGATTAATGGGGATATTTTCTACGTCGGGCATATGAGCGATACCAAGGGATGGCTTATCGTTGGGCACGATACGAGGCACTTTATACCTAATCAGGTTTGCGCGAGAGGCGATACGATCTATTTACAGGACAATTCAGATGCATCACCTGGAACACCGCTTTTCAATCCCCACAAGAATTGCTGGGTATATCGACGCAATTCTCAGAACCAATACGTGAAAGTGGACGAGTTTCGGATAAACGGGCAAATCTTTAACGTCGATCCATTTCATCCGCGCTTTTTTTGTGCCGGATATGGTTCGATGCCATTTTGCACTCCAGATTTTTTATTCGACGTGGCTAAACACGAAGAAATCCGGCCGCTCATGACGGAGAAAATAGTTCTATTCTTCGCTAGTGACTGGCTTGGACCGCGGCTGTCGGAAAGCCGGTAATTTTGTAGAGCAGGCATGGCCCACCGTCTTCTCCCAGCAGGCGATGCTCACCCTCTTCGACTGCTGTTGACTAGCCACACCGGCGAAGGAAAATGATGTCGCCAGCTCGTGCGTTCGTTCAAGCGGCTGGTAACTGAGCATCATTAGCGATGCCGGATCACGGCGACAAATCGGAGGCGTGAATGTCAGCGAAAAAATCTTCAGGCAAATTCTCAAGTCCCATACTTACGCAGAAACAGGCAACTCAGCTGCGCCCGAAACAGTCCAGCAGCAGCCGCAAATTATCCGCAGGATTTACGGAAGAAGAACGAGCTGCGATGAAGGAATACGCCCAGGAGCGCAAAGCAGTGACGCGCCGTGGCGGAGGCTCGAGCAAGGCGGATGGCGAAAATGACCTGCTCGCCAAGATCGCCCAAATGTCAGAACCGGATCGCAGTTTGGCCACGCGGATCCATGCCATCATCAAGGATGCTGCACCGGGCCTTTCTCCGAAAACCTGGTACGGCATGCCCGCCTATGCCAATGATGACGGCCAGGTCATTTGCTTTTTCCAGAACGCCCAGAAGTTCAAAACGAGATACGCAACCCTTGGCTTCAGCGACAAGGCAAAGCTCGACGACGGCAACATGTGGCCGAGCGCTTTCGCGCTGAAGGAACTAACGCATGCCGAGGAGGCACGCATAACCGAACTCGTAAAGCAAGCGGTGAAATGAGGCGATTTTTCTTTCCACTATTGAATCTCCGCGTCGCCGTCCGTCGTTGCTTGTAGGATGGGTACTGCCCTTCTCTTTATGGTGGGTGATGTTTAGCTGCTGGAATAGACCGCTCGGCTCTTTTAATCTTTGCGTTTTCGTGGGTTCCCTCTTTGTTTCGTGCCACCACGCGAATACAAATTAATCATGTCCCTAGAGCTGCCCCTTATTATCGCTCACCGCGGCGAATCGTTTGATGCTCCTGAGAACACGATGGCCGCCTTCGACCTCGCCTGGCAGCGCGGCGCTGGAGCGATTGAGCTTGATGTGCACGTCACCAGCGATGGCCATGTTATTGCCTGCCATGATGACAATACATCGCGCATTACCCGCCAGTCCTCTAATTTGACGATCAAAAATTCTCCGCTGGCCGCGCTGCTAGCTCTCGATGTCGGCTCCTGGAAACATCCGGATTACGCCGGCGAAAAAATTCCCCTGCTTTTCGACATCCTGAAAAAAATGCCGCCCGGAAAGATTGTCTTTATCGAAATCAAGCCGAGCGTGGAAAATATTCGTCCGATCATCGACGTGATGAAGCAGGCCGGCCGCGCTCGAGATGAAATGCGCATCATCAGCTTTAAAGACGCCATCATCGCTGAATATAACCACCTCTGGCCCGATGGCCCCGAAGCCTATCTGCTGACGGCCTTTGAGCACGACAATCAGACCAATCTATGGAAACCGGCGGCCGAGGATTTGATTCAGCGGGCAAAGGTGTGCAATGCGGCTGGCCTTGATCTGCAAAACGCACCGCCATTGAATGCTAACATGATCCAGGCGATCCACGCCGCGAGCTTGCAATGCTACGTTTGGACGGAAGACGATCCTGTCGCCGCCCGGCAATTCGTCGCCGCCGGAATCGATGGCATCACCACCAACCGCGCTGCGTGGATTACCGAACAATTGCGTTAATTGTCCTAAATTGGATGCGTTTGAAATTCGCAACCGAGACAATAAATAGCCGGGACTCAACGAGTCCCGGAATTCCGTTACTTCCGGGACTCATTGAGTCCCGGCTATCACGACAATACTCATTAACAATGCGAATGGATTATTTGCCATCCACCGATCCCACACTAAATCCGCCATTCACACTAACACCATTTTTAATCGTGAAATATAAATCCGGCACGATGCCGCTGCTCAAATCGCGTGGCGGGCTGCAATATTTATTAACCACCAGCTTGTATCCATTGTCAGCGAAATCGCCGCGGCAATCCTGACGATCCTCGGCGGCGAAATTCAAGCCGATTCCGTTGCCGCTGCCATCGGTGAGCCGGGCGAAATTGCAGTAATACTTGCTGGAATTGAAGTCGAAGGCATCGGGGCGGCTGATGCGGCCGATGTCCTGATTTGCTGACGCTGGCGTTGCGGTGCCTGCCGGTCGGCCCACGTGCGTCGCCGGATACCAGGTCCACAGCGATTGCCGATTCCACGAGAAATGATCGTATTGCCTGGGCATCTCAAACGCCCATCCCAACTCCTGAATATCCGCATCGCCAGCGCTCCACGTGATCGTGTAGGCGAATTTCTCTCCCATCACATCCACGTGCACATGCGCCACATTTCCGCTGGGCGCAAGCGCTGCTGGCTTCTTACGCCGTCGCTTGCCCTTGGCATTTTTGGGCTTGGTGTTTTGCTGCAGAGCAGCATTTGCATCGGCCGCTGGCATCACCACATCCGCATCTACTGAACGCACCCGATCCAGCGCCATGCCATACAAATCCGCTTCCGTGCAGTTGTTGTTTGCCACTCCGCCCGCAGGCTGCACGGAGATATTTTCCAGATGCGCCCGATACCGAATCGCACTGCGCCATCCCGCGGAGTCATCCTTCAGCACCGTTGCCACCAGGTTCAATTGCGGAAAATGAATCGACGCTTCGGGCATCTGCAGCGCCTCTTGCGGCCGTGGCAAATTTTTCAGCGCGACCTGATACGTCGCGACGTTATTCCCGTCCGCCGAATCAAACGCAATCTGCAGCGCATCCGCGCGCTGCAAATCTTCGCTCGGCAAATCCAAGCGCACCTGCTTCTTTGTAAGCGGCGCAAGCGTTAAATCCGCCTTGCCGCTCTTGAGCTCTTTATCCCCTGCGAGCAATTTCCACGTCGTTTTCAGCTCCGACACATCTGTAAACGAATAGCGATTCTCCATATTCAGCGTCACCGCTGATCCGTCCACGCTCGCCTTGGCGTCGACCACGATCGGCGCGTAAACCATTTTCACGTGATAATAATCCGCGCGCGGATTTCGCCACCCATCGACAATTCCCTTCACCTTGGCCAGATCGATCCCAACCTTGGCATCCCACGTATACGGATGATAAGGCCCCTGCTCGCTGATCGCTCGATCCTGCCATTCCCACAGGAATGAACCCGGAATATGCGAATCGCGCCAGATCGGCTCCCAATCCCGCTTCATCATCTCGCCCCACAAATCCAGATTGCCATAATCCGCCCCGTTGCGAACATCCCACACATTGGGATTCTCGAGCAGAATCAATGGAAATTTTTCCCGCCGCTCGGTCATGCCTGCCAGTTTTGTGATTTCCGCCAGCTGCGGATAATGCCGATCGTCAAATTCCACGTTGTCTTCCAATCCGTTGGAATCGTGCGTCGACACCAGGCGCGGGCGCGTCGGATCCATATCGTGCATGATCTTCGCCGACACTCCATCATTTACGCCAATTTTATTTTCATTGCCCACCGCCCAGAGAATCACACAGGGATGATTCTTATCGCGCGCCACCGTCTCGCGCGCATGCTGCGCGAACATCGGCTCCAATTCCTGGGTATTCGTCGGCACCCAGCAGGCTGCCATCTCGTCAGCGACATACATCCCCATCTCATCGCACAGATCATAAAAGCCCGAGCCATACGGATAATGGCTCGTGCGGATCGCATTCACATTCGCCGCCTTCATCAGCGAGATGTCTTTGCGCCAAAGCGTTTCATCCACCGCCGATCCCATCGTGGGATAGACATCATGCCGGCACATGCCTTCGAGTTTCACTGGCACGTTGTTGACCATGAACACGCCGTTCTTAATCTCAATCTCGCGCACGCCGATTTTTTTCTTCACCTGCTCAATCGTCTTGCCATCGCCATCTTTTAAATCCAGCGACATCTCATACAAGTTCGGCTTCTCCGCCGACCAGAGCCGCGGATTATCCAGCGTCTGCGCGATCTCGATCTGTGACTGCCCGCTGATCACCGACTGCACCGGCGATTCTCCCTTGAGCTGCATGGTCACCTGCCCGCTCGGCATGGCATCGGACAATTTCACGATCACCCGCACCTCGGCTTTGCCGCCATCCAGCAATTTCGTTCGCACGATGTAATCTTCGATATGCGCCGCCGGCACGCTGAACATCGTCACCTTGCGATGAATTCCACCCAGGAAATAAAAATCCCCCGTATCCATCTCCACGCTCTTGGTATTTTTATAAACGCGGATCGCCAGCAGATTTTTTTCGCCGAATTTCACCGCAGGCGTCAGATCCACCTGAAATGCATCGAACCCGCCTTCGTGGTAATTCGCTTTGCCCCAGGCTGGCTCGCTGACATTGACGGGTTGGCCGTTGAGATAAATCTCCGCCCCATTTTGCACGCCGTCGAAATTGATCTTCACCTGCCTGCCGCGCCATGATGCGGGAATCTTGATCCACTGGCGATAAATCCCGATCGCATTGTCCGGCTGCCCATAGGTCGAGGGCGTAAAGCCATACATCTCCCAGTTGCCCGGCACTTTCAGCGTTTTCCAGCTCGCATCTTCGTGATAATCCAGTTGTTCGAACGGCTCGAAATGCGCGGGCAAAACAATCGGTTTTGCCTTGGCGTTAATGGATGCATGCTGAGCCATCTCCCCCTGCTGCTCAATCTTGAACTGCCAGGTTCCATCCAGCGACTGCACATGCGAATCCTCCGATGGAACCACTGTCGCCAGCGCGGGACAGGCCGACACCATTACCAAAGCAACCCATTGAAATAGTTTCATAATGCTCCTGGTATAATTTGCGATTTTGGATGCTAGCCGTCCAAAGCAGCTAGTCCGCCCGAGATGGATTCCCTTAAAAACACCTTGTTTCCCATACAACGATCAGGAGCTCCGCATATTGCATGCGGAGCTCCAAAAATACAAGATCGAATTTTTAGTACACGCTAATTAAGCGCGACGACGGCGACGCATCATCATGCCCGCACCGACAACCACCAGCGAAGCCGCCGCCGGTTCCGGGACCGCAGAGGTGATCTGGCCGTGCGACGATGAAGCCAGGCCAAGCTGGAACAACGCCCAGTCGTCAGCATTGACCTTGCCATCATAATTCAGGTCGCCACCGATCCAGCCGACGTTGGTGGTGCCGCGAGCGCCCATCATCGCCAGGTCACTGCCATCGACGGTGCCATCCAGATTGAGGTCACCGAAGTAGGTGTAGCGAACCAGCACGGCATTGCTGTCCGAAATCAGCTGGCCGCTAGCGCCACCGAAGATATTAGTGGTGTTGTTATACGGATTAGGTAGCAGATCGTTTTCCGCATAGCCGATGGTCGTGCCAGCGGCGAACGAAGTGGAAGAAGAGCCGATGCCCGGCCCATCCCACAGACCGTTATCATAAGCACTGGCCAAATACGCCGCGATCTGTGACGTCGGTGCCGGCCCATTGGTGGGATCAACCACCAACGCCTGATTGGTGATATCCACCTTGGCCCCGCCGGTGATGGTGAGCGAAGGAATCTTGGTGTTGCCAACCAGCTGGGCAATCACTGACGCCCCGCTGGAATACGTCCGCTCCACGGTCAATCCCGCAAAGTTAGCAAACGATCCGCCATTGGCGTCCACCGCCGGATTAATCTGATATATATGCTTCCCGCTGCTTCCGCTGGTGTTATCCAGCGCCAGAGCAACTGATCCCTGAGTCACGCTGTTGACCACCGCTCCCGGAGCTGACAGCGGCCCGTCATTGATCTGCCCCGTCACGTCGCCGGCATCATTGGCAGCCAGCGTTAAAGTACCAGCCGGAGTGATCATCGTCGTACCGCTGGCATTCACATAGCTATACGGGACAGAAAGCGCCTGGAGCCGATTGGGCGAAGCAACCGTAAACGCATTGCCCACGCCGCTGAAATAACCAGTCGGCACGGTTCCACCATTGGGAGCCGTTGCCGTGGTGTTAATTCCTAACAGTCCCGTCGTGCCTTCCGAAGCCAGCGGGTTTGCGCTAGCCGAATTCGGATCTTCATAGGTCGCATTCATGGGCGCTTCTACGCGAAGCCCATAGCTGCTCGCGCCGTTGATCACGAAGATGGTATTGAAGCTGCCGTTGGCCGGATTGGCTGCAACGCTGTCGGTCATGTACACGTCATCGTTGCCGCTGGCGACGCTGCCGAGTTGCAGCACCGCATCACCTGCAACACCACTGCCCGCGATGATCGGAAGACCGCCCGAATTCGTGCGGCCAAACCGCACTTCGCCCGGGCCAGTGTTCGCAACCGTTGCGCCTGACTGAATGGTCAGCGTGTCATAAAGCGTCCCCGTTCCGCCCGGCCCACGCAGCGCCAGAATGTAGCTGGCCTCTGCGCCGCCGGTCGTGGAGGACGCACTATATTGCGGATTATCGTTTTGCAGTTTCAGCGTCGCGCCCGTGTTAACCATCACGGGGTTCTGCAACGTGAAGAGCTCATTGGTCGAAGGGGTGTTCGTGGAAGTGCCGTTCACGGCAGCATCTTCAATCTTGCCACCCGTACCGGTGACGTTGACGATATCGCTGGCCGATGCAGCGGTCATATCGACTTCATAGGTCATGGCGGTGGGGCTGACCACGAATGTGGTGGTGTTTTCACTGTAGTAAGTGTTATCGCGCTCGAGCGTACCACCGTTGTTGAGGGTAATGCCACCCTGGCGGCCGTTGTAATCCAAACCCAACACGCCCGTGTTATTGACCACCACGCCGATCACCGGAATGGTGGTGGACTGAGCCTGCCCACCCAGTGCGGTCGTGCTGGGGACCTGAACTTCGCCGTTGTTGATCGTCAAAGTTCCCGGCGTGCTCGAACCTGCGCTACCGCTGAGAGCCAGGATGCCGGGCCCTGTTTTGGTGACCGCGAATATTCCAGTTCCGCCCGTGCTCGTGGCCTCGCCGCGCAAATCGCCGGTGACGGTGTAAGGCGTTTCCACATCGATTGTGGTAGTCCCAGCAGCCATGAACGATTGAGTCGAAAGACCCATAGCGGTAGCAACAGCTACTTGGCCCGAGACCGCCGGGTTCATCGTCGTGGTGTCGTTCGGAATGACGATAGTAAGATTCGGAATGTTATAGTATTCCGCCCCGCCGCCCGGACGCGTGCTCGCTTCGTCGAAGTTAATCGTGGGATTGCTTCCGCTATTGAAATTCGGATCGGCATACCATCGCAGATCGCCGGTGCCTTCGGTAGAACCAGTCAGAGTGAATGGTTTGGTGTTATCGAAATAAATCGTATCCCCGTAGCTGTTGCCGCCGGTGGTAGCGCCACTGCCCGTGCCATTCAGCGGATTAGACAGCGTCGTCGCTCCAGCAATATCCAACCCGCCCGTCGGCGAGCCAGGGAATGTAATCACCGCATTACCCAGAGCATTCGAGCTCTGAGCATAGACCAGACCACCCTGGATCGTGATGCCGCCGGTGAACACATTGGCGCTGTTGCTATTATTGAAATAAGCGCTGCCGCCGGTGAAGCTGGAAGTCCCGCTCACCGTGACCATGCCATTGAAGTTAACGACTCCGCCCGTGGGCTCCTGAACATTCAAGCTGCCAACAGTTACCGGAGCGGTTAACGTTGTTGTACCGGTGCCAATGATATTCAGCGTATTGGCACTGTTAATCGTTCCGGAATAAGTGACCGTAATCCCCGTGGTCGCGCCTATAGAGCCGCCACTGGTGCCGATCGAAATCGCATTGCTATACGATCCACTGGCCGCCCATTGCAGCGCCCCGCCGTTGAGCGCAACCGGAGCGATTCCGATCGCCGTCGGCGAACCCAGAAGCAAGGTTCCACCAGCGATGTTAACCGAGCCAATGTTTCCGTTTGCCCCCGCGAGCTCCAGTAATCCGCCGCCGCCAAAGGTTAAGGTATTACCCGCGCCCGTAACCGGGCCCGTCACGTAAAGTGATTGACCAGTCGGCACAGACCATGTTTGACTGCCCGAGAGAATCACCGGCACATCGATTTCCGCCGACCAGGTCGTGCTGGTCGCCGCGGTATTCGCCACGATAACTCCGCCGGCGCCAACTGTCAGCGAATAACTGTTGCCACTGGCGTTGGCAATGGAATAGTTGCTGCCCGGAAGGATCGGCCCGAACTCGACGCCGCCTGCCACAACAATGTTGTCGCCAAGGGTAATCACACCGCCAGCCTGGGTCGCGTCATCGCCAATAAGTACCTGACTGCCCACTGAGTTGGACCAGGTGGCTTCGGTTTGAGTGTCGGGCCTGTAGAAAGTCGATGCCGGGCTGGTGTCTGTCCAAACGCCGGGGCCCTCGGCCACCACGGGCGTCGTGCTGCTGGCTGCGTTAGTCGCTCCCTGGCCAGTAGGATCCCACTGGAACACGGGCGCGACCACCTGCAATTGCAAAACCTGGAATTGGGTGTTCGGATCGGTCGTCACCGCCAGGGTAAACGTATCGCCCGTTCCTGCCGGAACAGAGTTCAGCGTAAAAGCGCTGCTCGGCTGGTTGATCCCGCCGGCTGCTTCGATGAAGTTGTAATTGCCCGGAGCCAGCGTCCCGCCCGCAGCAAGATTCACGTCAATCAGGTGATTGTTGCTGGAAGAATCCAGATTCAAACTATTGTTGAGGAAGACATAGTCATACGACGAGCCATTGAGAATGCTGAACTGCATCGTCGCGCCAGCATTAAAATTGATCGACGACGTGGAGAAAATTCCAACATTATTCGGCGAAAGAATAACCGTGTTGGCCGCGTTCCCTTGCGCCCCGCTGATGGCCCCTTGCCCCGGAAGGAAGTTCGAGCCCGAGTTCAGCGTGATTGCCCCTGAGGCTCCGCCAATGTAAAAACCCGTGCTGCTCGCCAAGCTCGCCAGCGTTCCGCCGCTGTTCACCGTAACATTTCCACCACCGGTGAGCGTGTAGTTGCCGCCCAGAGGCGTCGAGCCAATGTTCCCTGTGAATGCAGCTTCAGATTTTTTATCATATCCGCGGCCCAGGACCAATGCCGCGCCACTATTGATCGTGGTCGTTCCACTATATTCATTCCCGTTAACTTCGCCGCTGGTTCCCCCAACCGGCGCGAGGGTAAATATATTGCTCCCCCCACCCGTCGGTGCATTGAGCACGAGGTTAATGTTCGTATTGGCAGTGGTGTACAACGTCGTGTTGTTAACACCGTTAATGAATAAGCCGCTTGAATAAGGCTGATTGTCGTTTAACGGATTGACATTATTGACAGTCGTGCAACCGATATCGCCATAGTAAACTTTGCTTAGCGCCGCCGTGGGCGTAATGGTGATGGTCGAGGTATTACCACTGAGATTCTGAAAATAACCTGTGCCACCCGCGAAACTCGGATTGTTCACGGTCAGGTTATAAATGTTGCCGACCGCCGCAGAGGTCGTACCGGTATCTCCGGTCCAAAGCCCAGCAACTGTAATGCTATGACCATCCAGATCCGTCGGACCGACACTTCCAGCGCTGCCAATGATCAATTGGCTCGCCGCGGGAATCGCATTATCCGCGCCAATCTGAAACATACCATTGTTATTGCCCACTTCGACCTGAGTCGGGCCGTTATAACTGTTGTTTGAATTAGTAAGAATCGTTGTGCCGCGCGCTCCACCGATAATGAGCCCCGATGTCACGCCTGTCGGGCTCGAGATCGCGCCCGAAAAAGTCATGATTTTAGAAAAATCATACGTCGTGGTGGTAGTAGTGCCATCTGTGTTAACGACAGTAGTGCTATAACTCGGGCCATTGGCGGCCCCAATGGTGTTATTGCTCGTAGTTGCCGACTTATAGTTCAATACCATGTTGTCAGACACGGTATAAACATTTGGCGTATCCTGATAAAGCGTTCCCGTGCTGTTGTCCCCCGCCGCCCCCGGGTAAGGCGAGGTCGGACTGCCGACCTGGTTGTTCGACGTAAGGTAGACATTCTGATCCAGATAAATCGTTCCCGTTCCGCTGGTGGGCGAATCGATCTGATACTGCGCGCCAGTGGTTATCGATGGATCATTGTTGAGGTAAAAATTGCCAGTAAACCCGGTCAGATTTCCAACAAAATCAACCGTATTGGAGTTGTTGCCTGAACCACCCTCTTTGCTAAATCCCACGATGTCACCTGATCCCACGATGGGAACGGCTATAACCTGTCGTGCACCAATATTGTTGTGAATCACGAGCCCGCCGGTGCCCGTCGTCGAGTTGTAACTGGTAGTAACGCTCAACTGTTCGCCCGTCGTACCAACTGGCGTCGTGATGGTCGTGCCACCGGTGACAAAAGTCAGCCCAGCGGGACTTTCAGAATCGACCAGCGAAACAGTGGTTCCATAATTAAAAGATGCGATATCACCATTGGCCCATGCCGTTGACGTAGCCGCCGCCCCCGTAGAGCTCGTGTTCCAATCCACTAATCCAGACTGCCATGTGCCGGCGCCAGCAAGACCCGAGACAGTTCCATTTCCATCGAAATAAAGAGTTGTCTGGGTATAAGCTGTACTGGCCAGCCCCATCGCGCTGGTGGCGGTCAACATGGCAACGCGAGCTTTGCGCTTGGCGGAGGCTTTGCAGAGCTCAAAATTCTGTGACGCCCGCTGTGTAATAGTCCTTTGCATCATCTCTCTCCTCAATGGATGTAAAACCAGTTAGTGAACCCTGTATTATGACTCATTTCTGCTAAAAAACACCTTTTATCCCGGATATCGCAGACGCACCGACCGATAAGCATCCGTCCGATCGAACGATTCCTGGACGTGTCCGTCGTAATAAAGAATATTATAAGCCACTTTGCCCCCTGTCTGTGCAAAGCACGGCGTCGTTAACGAATATCCATTGCCTGTCCAGGAGGGCAGCACATTTGGATAAACCCCATGACGATAGCAATCGAACGTGTTTTGACCCGTGGAAGAGGACGTTGGATTAGAATAAGAGCCCTGCCCGCCAAAAGCCGGCGTCACATTCTGCGGTGGTGGAATGACGATGCCCTTTACGTTGCTCTGGGTAGTGGGAGGCATCCAGCATTCCAGAAACAGCGAGGTGTTATCCGCCATAAAGCAGCGCTGCGATTGCAGCGTGATCTGCGTCAGCTTGTACCACTTGCCAGCTCGAGGATCGACGCTGGGAACGGCTGATCCGTTGTAATAAACATTAAACCATTCACCAGCGGGCAAGTCGTGAACCGTCGTCGGCGTGCCCATATAGGTTGGACTCGACCCTGTGGTATTATTTAAGAACGACTGAGGCGTTCCTCCAAATGGAGAAACGGGGTGACTCGGCGTCACGGAAACCATGTAGTTGACCGAGTAACCCGTATAAAGCGGCTGCTGGGCATTCCCTGTCACCGGGGCCGACCAGGCAGGGCACCAGAAAGGACTTTGACGGGCAATGGCTACACGTTGATCCAGAGTCATGCCGCCGTTGCTGCCCGTGGAATACCAGTCGCCTTGTCCTCCCTTGGCCGAACCCAGAAAATGCGCCAGAAATTCCGGCCACCACGCGGCATTCGCTGTCTGAGGCGGAATACTGGTCGAATTTTCAGCCCCCGCGCCATAATCGACGCCAAACAGCTCGTATGGTTTATTTTGCGAAGCGACCGTGGCTGGAACCGGCGGATTTGACGGCACCGGCACTTGGCCATAACCCAACCGAACGGGAATTCCATAGCCCAGGTAAGCATCAGCATACAATTGCAGCGCGGCATAGCACTGTCGCAAGTTGGACGCACATTTAACCTGCATCGCCTGTCGCCGCGCCGAACTCAAAGCGGGCAGCAAGATCGAGATAAGCAAAGCAATAATCCCGATCACCACCAGCAGCTCTACCAGCGTAAAAGCCTTGATAGCTCCCGTTTTCCCTACTTTTGTTGACGACGTTCCTGCAAAACGATGCGATGAGGAAACGGCCATGTTATAACCCTTCTTGGCTGTGCGCTTTCGGATTTTTGGACCTATCTAACCTCCAGCGCGGAATTGAGCCTACCTATTTTAATTATGCCCGAAATCAGCGATCCCGTCAAGGCGAATCTACTTTTTCGGAATATATTTGCAAAAACGGGGTGGTTATTCCCAAGGTTAACGGCAGGCACAGTAGAAAGGCGTGAGATGCATAGGCATATACCCTCAGGATAATAGATAATTCTTATAGGAATAGTATGAGATGAATAGGAATTATCAAGGGGATGAAGAGAAAACTCAATCAGTAGCCAGGCGTGCCACCCCGCCGGCGAACACTGCGAGCATGCCGCCAATCGCAAACGGAGAAGCGATAGAAGCCTGCCAATGCGCTGAAACGATGCCAATGACGAAAATTGCGAAACCGAGAATTACCAGCGCCAGGGATGCTTTCCCCAACGCGCTATGTGGAATGACATGGTACGCAGATTCGTCGGATTCGTCGGCTTCCATCGTGTTCCATATTTTTTGATGGCGATCGGGCTTGGTCAGCAAGCTGACAACCGGCGTGATGATTAGAGCGGCAGCGGTACTGACAATCGCCACGATGTTGCGCACCTGTTTCTGGTAGGGTCCAAAATAATGATTGATATGCGCAGCGTAGTGCGCCAGCGAAGTCGAGAAGACATTCAGTGCTGGAAATAAATACGAATTAAAATATTCGGTGGTGATGAGGAAGTGGGTAAAGATTCCGCACAACCCGCCCAGCAAAAATCCCGCCGCCGCGCCTTGCCAATTGACCCGCTTCCAGAGCAAGCCATAAACAATGGTGACGACAAACAGCGGCATATCCAGGATGCCGGTGATGGTGTAATTCGCCCGCAACGCCCCTTCGCCATAGGTGCGAAGATACCAGGCCACCAGCAACATCAGAATCCCGCTGCAAATCGAGCTGATTCGCACGACGGCGAGCAACTGCTTTTGCGATGGCGCCTTTTTGCGCAGACTTCGATAGACATCGCTCGTAAAGAGCGTGGCGACGGAATTGACATCGGCAGTAATCGCTGAGATCTGCGCAGCGATCAGGCCGCACAGAACAATGCCCAGAAGCCCGCGCGCAACCACGGGAATTTCCGTGGCCAGCAGCCAGGGAACCGCTTTATCAGGATTAGTAAATCCCGGGTGCAGAACCGACGCCGCCATTCCCGGCAGAACCCAGAAAAATGCCAGCGGGGTGGTGATAATCGCCGAGAGAACCATGCCCTTGGCGCTAATGCCGGGACTGCGCGCACCAAAAGCGCGTTGTAAAATCGACTGGTCGACGCTGGACCATTTGAATCCGAGCAACATATACGCAGCGATGAACACCCAGTTGAATTCGCCGCTGCTGGGCACGAGCGAAAGATGATCCGCACGTCCCGAGGCACGCAGCGCATGCGCGATCCCATGCATCCCCCCTGCTGCATACATGACAATCGGCAGGACAATCAGGGCACCCCCCAGCATGATGATAAACTGCACCGAATCCATGATGGCAACAGCCCAGGCGCCGCCGATGGCGGAATAGATGATCGAAACGATGGAGAACGCCGCCAGCCACGCAATGTAATGTCCCGCCGTATCCGCCGAGCCGGTGATGACAATCGCCGCCGTGGAGGCAATGTAGATCAGAATTCCCAGATAAATGGTCAATCGCAAACCCCAGAACGCGCCGACCAGCGTGCGCAGCCCTTTGGTGTAGCGCAGCTCGAGGAATTCTGGAATCGAGCGCACGCGCAGGCGGCGCATCAGCGGCACGACCAACAGCCCCGAAAGCACCAGCGCCATATCACCAGTCCAGTTTTGCCAGATGACAGAGATGCCATTCTGGTAAGCGATGCCACCAACGCTGATGAATTGGTACATCGAGAGATTGGTGGCAGTGATGGTCGCGCAAAGAATAAATGGCGTCAGCTCTCTGCCGGCAACGAAAAAATCGTCGCTGGTTTTAATCAGGCGAGTGATGGCGAATCCCGCCAACGCCATGATAACCAGGAAGGTGATGACAATCGTGTAATCGAGCGGAGTCATTGCTCTTGACCTCCGTGCGATTTCTTCTTTTGGGCGGAGAGATGGCGATAGATGGATTTGAATTCACCGATGGGAACGATGATCCAGATGAAGAAGATGAGGATGCCGATGGCTTCGGTGGTCCAGGTAATCCAGTCGAACATTTTTTTGCTTCCTTCCGCGCTTTGAGTTGGAGAAACCTAGCCGCTGAAGCGGCTATGCCGCAAGGGGTGGCGGGATATCGACGGTGGATTTAGTGGTAGTTGTGTTTTTTCCGTGAACCCAAAGTAAGATCGCACCGATTATGAGCGTTGCTGATCGGATAGGTCTGGGCGGCGTCGTCGTGACCTTGATCGGAATTATTGTTCCTGTCGTGATTTCGCAGGTAAATAGGCGGCGTGATCGCCGAGCTGGAATTAAAGCTAGGGTATTTCCGCACGTCGTAGCCGTCCGCGACGGCAAGCATTTTCTCCATGGCATGGCAATCGAGCTGACCTCCGTACGTGAGGCACCCGCCGAGATAGTAGATGTTCGCATTAGGTTACAAGGAGTGGACGTCGCGACTTCCTTTTTGAAGGGGTACTCTGGCATGAAAACGCCGCTGCCGCCGCCAGAAATTAAGCCATCCGATACCGGAATCGAAATTGACCTGAAGCTAGAGCGTGATGGGAAACTATTGTCAAATACCAACAAGTTGGACGGTATCAAACTTTCGAAAAATCACTCGTTACGCTTCTTTACTCCTGTTCCCTTTCAGCCGTTCGACCTGCAACAGTTGTTCAATAATGCGGACGATGGTCAAGTTTCTATCGTGGCCCACATTCTTCCAGAAAAGACCAAGACCTTACTACATGGAAACGAGGTGATGACTTGTATTCGCGCATGCCTGAAAAATTATCGCGGAAAGGTTTACGATCCAGCATATCCATGGTCAATTAAAGTGTTTACGGTGTCAGCCGAACTCCCGGACACATGGGCCATGGGAAAATACAATGATAAACAGATTGAGCTTAAAGATCGGGCGGCAAAAGCGACAAGTCGCAATCGGCCGTCGAGAGACATCCCTGTGCCAGACTTTTCGTTGGTGGACTGGCGATGCGAAGCATTGAGAGATTTGAATTTAAACCTTCAAGAACTTATTGCAGTCCCGCGTGGTAAAGGGAATCATTTTCATCCTCAAGAACTACTTATGCCAGGCGCGGAGGCGGCCGGCTTGATGCAAACTTTTGCCGATACCATTCAAAGTGGTAACGGCTTCTTAATGACCCTCGAAACTTTTGACCCAAGACCTATTACGATTAGGTTCACTCGCCATGGAACTGCTGCATCGGCCCTATTCAGCTTGGACGTGGATGACAAACCTGCTCATATGCATGGGCTAGTTGCGCTTCTGCCGCGCGTTAAGCCGGCGGACGACACGCTGGCCGTTGAGTCCGTGAAGCAATTTGCTTGCTTAAAAGACGTACCCGAGCCAGCATTCACGATGGCAATTTGGGGGACCACACCGACTATGGCGATGTTCTATGCTGATATTGGCTCTGCAAATTTTCCTCCGCTTTTTTTGATCTTGAAAATCTTGACGGCTGCGTTTTTTTCCTCCGCTGGGGAGAAAAAGGACCTTCATTAAGCGTGGTCACCTTTCCATGCCGCCACCAGCTTGTCCAGCACGTATGGCAAGCATTCCTGCCATTAGACTGAAATCAATCAGGTGGACGAGCGTTATAACCGATGTTATACTTGTATATACAGGAGTTATAATGTCGCTCAAGCTTAAATTAACGACAATTGGGAACTCGGTCGGGGTGGTGTTACCGAAGGAATTGTTGGAGAAACTGCGGGTCTCCAAGGGGGATTATGTTCATGCGCTTGAGACACCCGATGGAGTGCAATTGGTGCCATGGGACGATGAATTCGCCCGGCAGATGGATATAGCGGAAAAGGTGATGCGGAAACGCAGAAATGTGCTGCGGCGGTTGGCGGAATAGGGTTGGTGGCACATGGATGACCCAATCTGGATCAGTAAAGAGTTGGCAATCGCGATTCATCACCGACAAATCGCCGAGCACGGAGGATCGGCCGGTACGCGCGATGCGAATTTGCTCGAGTCAGCACTGGCGCGGCCGCGGCAGCAGTTCGCTTATGCCGATCCGACGCCGGAAATTCCGGTGCTGGCAGCGGCTTATGCATATGGAATTGCGCGCAACCACCCATTCATTGACGGCAATAAGCGGACGGCAGCAGTGGTTTGCGAAACATTTCTGGAGATGAATCACTGGCAACTGACCGCCGACGATGTGGAAATGTTCAAGGCATTCCTTGCGATGGCTGCCGGTGATCTACCTGAAAAAGACTTCGTCGCGTGGGTGAAAAGCAATTCCGCACCCGAGGCGGAGTAGAAACAGCAAAGTTTCCCATTTTAAACCCCCCGGTATCAAGGACGCGACCATTTTCTTGAGGGAAGCAGGAAATCTCCGATTTAGAATTTTTATTAATTGACCCGCTTTGGTTACGGGTTATGATTTAACCCGCATGGGTGCACGCGCCAATGGAAGCTCGGCTTCGAAATCGGAAAGTCATAAGCGCAATCTCCTTCTGCAAACCTTGCATCGCAAGGGCGGAGCGAGCCGGCTTCAAATGGCGCGCGAGCTGGATATCAGCAATTCGCGCGTCTGTGATCTGATCGAAGAGATGATCGCAGAAGGTTTACTGCTCGAAGAAATGGTGGGTAACGATCGACGCGGGCGGCGTGGCGTCGTAGTACGGCTCAATCCAGCATATGGGCAATTGATCGGGTTTGATATGGAAGCCAAGCGCTTCCGCATGGTGGTCACCGATTTCGCTGGAAAAATTCTCTGGCAACATCGGCAGGCCCTCAAGCCGCCCCGCAGCCGGCAAAAATTGATTGAAGAGATCGGTGGATTTATTGATCAGGCCATGGGGGAAGTGCGTAGCAAATTCCATCAGCCCATTGCTGTGGGCGTGGCGGCAAGCGGAGTGCTGGATCTGAAAAAGGGGCAGGTACTCCATTATGACATGCTTCCCTATGCAACGGATTTACCGCTGCGTGACCTGGTCGCTTCGCAAGTGCAGCTGCCCTGCGTCATGGAAAACAACATCCGCGCAATGACCCTGGCGGAATGGGTAAACGGAGCCGGCAAAGGAATGCATACATTCCTGTGCGTAGCGGTTCGCAGCGGTGTAGGCGCCGGCCTAATCATCAACGGCAGATTACGGGCGGGAAAGCATGGGCTGTGTGGCGAGGCGGGGTACATGGTGCTGCCGGACGGGCCGGACAGTTCAAAGTGGAAAAATTTGCAGCAGACGATTTCGGAATCAGCATTGGAAATTGACGTCGATGCGGATCGGTGGGTATTGAGCGAAGAGATGGCACGCCACTCGGGAGAAATATTGGGCTCGCAGCTCGCATCGATGGCGGCGATTATTGATCCGGAAGCGATCGTGCTGGCGGGGGAAATGCTGCAACCGGCCGGGCCGGTTTGGCCTCATGTGGTCAGCACATTTAACGAGCATGCCCTGGCGGAACTCGCGGCGCACGTGCGGATATTGCCGGCACAGACCGGGCCATTCGGGGCCGCAGTAGGTGTGGCGCATCGTGCGTTGTATGAGGCGTTTCCGATGGCGGTGGTTTGAGGAAGAAGCACGAAATTCTAAAAACGAAATCCGAAACAATTTCAAAATTCAAAAAAGAAAATTCCAAACGGTCGGCGTTTTGGAATTTGGATTTTGAGATTTGAATTTGTTTCGGATTTCGGGTTTCGGGTTTCGAATTTCAGATTTTCAGGAGTTTTACTGTGCCCTTGATTGATGCAGCAACGTTGGTTCGTCAGGCTTTTAAAAATAAATATTGTGTCGTGCAGATAAATACCAATGGCGGCACGTACGACCTCACACGCGCGATCGTGGAAGTGGCAGAAGAAGAGCAGGCTCCGGTGATCCTGGGGGCGTATGAATCGAATCTGGCATATCGGGGGTTTGAATATGCGGCCATGCAGATGCGCTTTTTCGCCGAGCGCGCCAAAGTGCCGGTGGCGGTGCATCTCGATCATGGAGCAAGTGTGGAAGCGTGCGTGAAGGCGATGGATGCGGGGTTTACCTCGGTGATGATCGATGGATCGCATCTATCGATTGAGAAGAATATTGAGCAGACCAAGCGCGTGGTCGATATTGCAAAAGTTCGTAAGATAAGCGTGGAAGCGGAGGTCGGAGAATTGCAGAAGCTCGGGCCGGACGGGTCGGTGATTGAGGTGAAAAATTTGTCCGATCTGGCAGAGGTCGCAGCCATATCCAATACCGGGATCGATATGCTCGCGGTGGGGATTGGCAATGCGCACGGCTTTTATAAAGAAGTACCGAATATCCGCTTTGATCTGCTGGAAAAACTCGCGGCGGCGTCGAAGGTGCCACTCGTATTGCATGGCAGCACGGGACTATCCGATGAAGTGATTTCCAGATGCGTGGCGATGGGGATGGCCAAGGCGAATCTGGGAACGCTGATTCGCACACGCGCCGTCGAATACATGGCCGAGGTGCTCAAAACCAATGATCATAAAAACCATCCGTGGCGCGTGGGACAAGCAGTGAAGGAAAAGCTCAAGCCGGAAATTCGCCACATATTGAAGGTCGCGGGATCGTGCGGAAGGGCGAAGGAGTTCGCCCTGTGAAAACCGGGCGGGGTAAAACCGTAGCATGGGCGTCTCGCCCATGTTCTAAGCGACCAAGACATGGGCGAGACGCCCATGCTACCCTCGCGATGGGGAGGCATGTTCTGTGAAGGGCAATTTATTAATCGTGCAGGGTGGTGGACCGACGCCGGTGCTGAATATCAGCCTGGCGGCGGCGATTGAAAGTGCGCGCGAATTTAAAGAGATCGGGAAAATTCTCGGTGCAGTGCATGGGATGGATGGGTTGCTCAAGGGGAAAATTGTCGATCTGACTGGGCTTTCTCAAGCTCAGGTAAATCTACTGAAACAAACGCCGGGGGCCGCGCTGGGGACAACGCGATATAAGCCGACGATTGAAGAATTAAACCGGATGGTTGATCGGCTTGCTGAAATGGATGTGTGCTGGCTGGTGGTGATTGGGGGTAACGGTTCGCTCACGGGGGCGGATGCGATCAGCAATGCAGCGAAGCGAAATGGCTATGACCTGTGCGCAATCGGAGCGCCTAAGACGATTGATAATGACATCGTCGAGACGGATCGCTGCCCGGGGTATGGATCGGCAGCTAAATATGTGGCGCAATCGGTAAGGGATTTAGGAATGGATGTACGGGCATTGCCGCAGCCAGTATCAGTGATGGAAACCATGGGCCGGAGCGTGGGGTGGCTGGCAGCAGCGGCGGCTCTGGCGAAGCGCGATGAGAATGATGCGCCACATCTGGTTTATCTGCCGGAAAAAGCTTTTTCGATGGAGAAGGCTATTAGCGATGTGGATCGCATCGTAAGAAAACTTGGCTGGTGCATTGTGGTAGTGAACGAAGGTTTAAAAGACGCCGACGGCAAGCCCATATTCGAAAGTGCCTTGGCGCAGCAGAAGGATGCATGTGATCGCGCGCTTCCCGGCGGCGTGGGAGCTTTTGTCGCGGAGAGCGTGAGTGCAGCATTGAAAATCCGTGTTCGCAGCGAAAAACCCGGGTTGATCGGACGCGCTTCGATGTATCACGTTTCCGAGCGAGATCGAAACGATGCGGAGATTGCGGGGAGAGAAGCCGTGCGGGCGGCAATGGAAGGCGAGACAGGGAAAATGGTGGGATTGCGCGATGGCAATAATTTTGAACTCGTGCCGTTGGAAAAGGTACGTGGGCGCGATCGCCACATGCCGGCGGAATATCTCGAAGATTCGGATATTGGCGTTAGCAGAAAATTTTTGGAATATGTCAGGCCGTTGATTGGAGAGCTGTTGGAATACTCGGCACCCTTGGCGGAGATGATGCCGACAATAAAGCCGCCGATGGCATCGGCGGTCCGCGGATAACATCCGCGGCTTTATTAATGAAGAAATGGAATGGAATCGAATGAATCAGTCGGAAACGAATTTGTTGGCTCCCGTAAAACCCGTTGGCTTGCTCGTGGTCGGTCGCAAGCGGCCGGGGTTTGATCAGGAGTGGAATGCGCGCATGGTCAAAGGAGCGCAAAGTGCTTTTGCTGAAATGGGGTTAAAGACCGCCGGGGCAGACGCCGCGTGTCCCGATGATAAGAGCGTGATGGCAGCGATTGAAAAGATGAAGTCAGCCGGATGCCAGACGATGGTTATTTTGCAGCCATCCCTGGGAGCGGGCCAGTTGGCGTTCACGGTGATGCAGCATTGGGATAAGCCGGTAGTGCTATGGGTGACACCGGAACGTGCGGAGTCGCCGATTGTGAGTTCGTGTTCGCTGGTAGCGCAGCATCTCTGGGCCTCATTATTTCGAAATTCCAGCCGCGCTTTTGAATTTGTAATTGGCGATCCCGGCGATGCGAAGGTGCGGGAAGAATTGCGCCGTGCAATTCAGATCACCCAGGTGCCAGGCGAATTGAAAAATACAAAGATTGGATTGATCGGATCAAATGCACCAGGATTTATTTCCATGGTGGCCGATCCGTTTTTGATTCAGAAAGAGCTGGGAGCACAGCTGGCGAGTCTGAGCTTGCCCATGTTTATGGATCGGGTGCAGAAGATTGAAGAAGGGCGAGTTACTGAAGATGTAAAGATCGTGAAATCCTGGGGCTGGAGCATGCGGGATGTAACAGCCGATGATCTGCCGCTGGCGAGCCGGATTTATCTGGCATTGAAAGATTTGATGGTGGAGGAAGAGCTGCAGGCGGTTGCGATGCAATGCTGGCCTGAGATGGGGAACATGATGGGGCAGTGGCCTTACATGGCGCTGACGCGATTGCTCAGCGAGGGCGTGATTAATTCGATGGAAGGCGACGTCGATGGAGCGATTACCTGTTTGTTCGGAAAATTGTTGAATGCCGGCGTTGGTTTTATCACGGATTGGCTGGAGCATGATCAGTCGACGATTCACTTCTGGCACCCCGGCGTGGCCCCCCTGCCGATGACGGAGAAGCCGGTGATGGCGAAGCATTTTAATATTACCAAACCGATGGTGGTGGATGGGCCGCTGAAGGTGGATATGCCGGTGACCATTGCCCGACTGTGGCGAACGGATGGGAAATATCATCTGACGGCATTTGAAGGAAAAACGATCACGCCGCGACGGAATCTGACGGGGAACACCGCACTCGTGACCCCGAACAACGGCATGGATGTGGCCAAATGGTTTAACGAAGCCCTGCACGCAGGGTTGCCGCATCATGTGATCATGTTCGCGGGGAATTATGCGGAGAATTTCCGCAGGTTGGCGCGTGTGATGAAGATTAACTGGTTCACGAATTAAGAGAATTAACCACGGATGGACACAGATGAACACAGATAAGAGATACCGAATTTGAATTATCTGTGTTCATCTGTGTCTATCTGTGGTTAATAATATTTTATGAAAACTTATCCGCTCTATCTCAATGGCAAGTTTGTCGAAACGGGTCAATCCGTGGTTGTGTTGAATCCAGCAACCGAAGAAGAAATTGCGCGCGTGAGCACGCTGGATCGCGCGGGGGTAGCCAAGGCGATTGCGGATGCACATGCAGCGTTTGCGGCTTGGCGAGATTTGCCGGCGAAAACGCGCGCGGATTATCTCCTGGCTGCTGCGCGGGAGATGGAAAAACGCACGGATGAGATTGCTAAAATCATGACGCAGGAAGCGGGCAAAGCGCTGGCACAGAGCAAGGGGGAAGTCGCGGGGTCGGTGGATCATTTGCGGTGGTTTGCTGAAGAATGTCGGCGGGCTTATGGGCGGATTATTCCGCATCAGGCCAATGGGAAACGGAACTTGGTCATTAAAACGCCAATCGGCGTGGTCGGAGCGATTTCGCCTTGGAATTTTCCGTTAATTTTAGCGGTGCGAAAAGTAGCGCCGGCGCTGGCGGCGGGTTGCACGGTGGTGCTGAAACCCGCGACGCAGACGCCGCTCGTGAGTGCACTGCTGGCGGAGTGTTTCGATGCCGCGAAGTTGCCGGCCGGTGTTTTCCAGATGGTGCTGGGCAAGGCATCCGAAATCGGCGATGAGTTTTTGAATAATCGCCTGCTGCGCAAGATTACGTTCACCGGCTCAACGCCAGTGGGGAAAAAATTAATCATCGGAGCCGCGGAGCAGGTGAAGCCGTTGTCCCTCGAACTGGGCGGCCATGCCCCCTGCCTGGTGTTCGATGATTGCGATATGGATCGCGCCATCGAGGGCGTGCTGGCGGCGAAGTTCCGCAATACGGGCCAATCCTGCATCGCAGCCAATCGCATTTACGTGCAATCCGGAATTTATGACCGGTTCGTTCCCGCCTTTGTCGAACGCGTAAAGAAAATGAAAGTTGGCAATGGATTAGAAGAAGGCGTCGAAATCGGTTCTCTGATCGACGGCAAGGCTTTGGCCAGTGCGCTGGCGCAGATCGAAGATGCAACCCAGCGCGGGGCGAAGATCCTGGCAGGCGGCAAGCGATGGGGATCCAAAGGCGCATTCCTTGAGCCCACCGTCCTCACCGATGTGCACAAGGACTCACTGTGCATGAGCGAAGAGACATTCGCTCCGGTTGCGCCAATCGTGAAATTCAGCAGCGAGGCTGAAGGAATTGAATTGGCGAACAAGTCGATCTATGGCTTGAGCGCTTATGCGTTCACCAATAGCCTCGATCGCATGTTCCGCGTTGCCGAGAAACTCGAGGCTGGCACCATCGGCATTAACGATGGTGTGCCGACAACCTCGAATGCGCCGTTTGGCGGGATCAAGGAAAGCGGCTGGGGCCGCGAGCTCGGCAGCGAGGGGCTCGATTCATTCATGGAAACCAAGCATATTTCGATTGGAGTTGTTTAAGAGATGAGCAGCAGCACGACCGTTCCTACGAAGAAATTGTATCCGGCAGAAAAGTTAACCAAGATGGCGGCCCAGTTGGCATGGGTCGCAGGGGTGCCGACGGAGGATGCAAATATTCTCGCCGATTCGTTGGTGCAAGCGGATTTGTCTGGCACATCAACACACGGATTATCCCGACTACCCATTTATCTCAAACGCATTTTCAAACGGCTGATCGATCCGAAAGCCGAATTGAAAATTGATCGCCAACGTGCTGGCACTTTGCATGTCGATGCCGGCAATGGCCTTGGCCAGGTGCAGGCGATGAAAGTGCTCGACAAATTAATTCCTATGGCCAGGACCTGCGGCACGGCAGCGGCGACGATTCGCAACTCGCAGCATTTCGGCGCCGTTTCCTATTACTGCAACAAGGCAGCCGACCAGGGGATGATTCTGCTGGCGATGACCAACTGCGAACCGGCGATGTCCCCCACCGGTGGCACGCAGCCGTTCTTCGGCACGAACCCCATCGCAACGTCGTTCCCCACCGGCAAAGGTTTTCATATCAAAATCGATCTGGCCACGTCGATCGTGGCACGCGGCAACATCATCGCTGCTCAGAAAAAAGGTGAAGCGATTCCACTGGGTTGGGCGCAAGATCCGGAGGGAAATCCCACGACGGATGCCTCGAAAGCACTTCTAGGCACGGTGCTGACCATGGCGGGACACAAGGGATACGCGCTGGCGATGATGGTCGAAGGATTTTCCAGCGTGCTGTCCGGCGCTGCCGTCGGTTCCGGAATTGGCTCGATGTACAAAGACATGGAACGCAAACAGGATGTCGGCCATTTCTTTGCACTGTTCGATATCGAAGCATTCATGGATCTGAGCGAATTCAAAAAGCGTATGGATGCAACGATCGATCAATTAAAAGGGATGAAGAAGGCAAGCGGCGTAGAGGAAATCCTCCTGCCCGGCGAGCGATCAAATCGGAAGATCACGCAAAATAAAAAGCATGGCGTATCGATTGACCCAGCAACAACCGCGGAACTCGTGGCGCTGTGCCAGCAGCATGGGATTGAATGCCCGCTTAGTTAAGAAATTTTATAACCGCGAAGGCACGAAGAGCGCAAAGAAAAGCAAAAGCAATTTCTCCTTTGCGCTCTTTGCGAACTTTGCGGTTAAATTTTTTTAGGAATAAACATGCCAGATATTCTTGTGAGCGAAAATGTTTCGGGTGCGGAGATGGATGATCTGAAGAAGAAATATCAGGTCGTCTATGAGCCGGAGCTGTTTAAGGATCAGAATAAATTGATGGGCATGATCGGTGATTTTCGCGCGATCGTGGTGCGCAATCAGACTAAAGTAAATGCGGATTTGATCGCAGCCGGCAAAAAATTGCAGGTCATCGGGCGTGCGGGTGTGGGTCTCGATAATGTTGATCACGTCGCTGCGAGCAGCGCTGGGATCGTCGTCGCGTTCGCACCCATGCAGAATTCGATTTCGGTGGCGGAATTGGCCATCGGCCTGATGATCTCAATGGCGCGGATGATCCCCGCAGCCGACAAATCCACCAAAGCCGGTGGATGGGACCGCAAAAAATTCACTGGCGTCGAACTTTTCGGCAAAACGCTTGGCATCGTCGGACTCGGTCGTATCGGCTTCCTCGTCGCCAACCGCGCCAAAGCCTTCGGAATGAAAATCATCGCTCACGACAATTTCGTGAACCCCGATTCGTTCACAGTAAGCGAGATCGGTGCCGAACTGGTGAGCCTGGATGAATTGTTCAAACGCGCAGACGTCATCAGCGTGCACACCCCGGAGACGCCTCAGACGGCAAAAATGTTCAATGCTGCTGCGTTTGCGAAAATGAAGCCGACCGCATTCTTCATGAACACCTCCCGCGGCGGCGTGGTGGACGAAGAAGCTCTGATCGAAGCACTGAGAAGCAAGAAAATTGCCGGCGCAGCACTCGATGTCCGCAGCGTCGAGCCACCCAAGCCCAGCCCGCTGACCGAAATGGAAAACGTAATCCTGATGCCGCACGTCGCAGCATTTACAAATGAAGGGCAAGACCGGGTTCAAAAATGCGTTTGCGCGGATGTCGATGCGGTACTAAGCGGTAGACCCGCCATGAATTATTTTAATTTCGCAATGCCAAAGAAAAACGCGTGATACGGATTCGTTAATTTTCGCGAGAAGCTGAATCTTTTAGAGCCCCCGGATGTACATCCGGGGCTTCTTTGTGCGCGTTGGCGGGTCATATCAACAGCTTTTCGGGAATACGCTATTCGAGCGGCGAGCAAACTCGCCGGCTAACCGAATGCCCACCTTCAGGCTTTAGCGGTTTTGGTACGGCAATGGTTTCCATTGCGCTGCTTTGGTGTCGCGCGGCAGGACGGTTGCGTAATCGCCGGCAATAGCGCGAATTCGGCCCTCATCGTTCTCCTCGAATCCAAACCGCTGCGATTTCTTCAGCAATTGCACCACCGCAGGGATCGAATCGTTGTCGATGTAGAGCGCATACTGCCCGCTCTTGGCGACGTGGGTAACGGTTAATTTATTGCTCGCGCGGGTGTATACCACGTGCGTGTGGGCTTTGGTGAAAAAAGCACATCCACTGAGGCAGATGGCCAGGAGGGCTATGGAGCGGACGGGTTTAGGCATGCGCGTTCCTTTCATATCTTGAGGCTGGGTGATTATATTGAAGACGTCGCCGGTTGCCAGTTAAGGCCGGGCGAATCATAGATCGGCAAGTTTTGATGGAACGCACTTTAAGAAATCGTCTGGTCTTCGGCTCGATCATGCTGATCGCGTTGATGGTGCTGCTTTGGGCGGATGATTATTTGCAGCAGGCGACGCGCGGGTGGATGGTGGCGGGGCAGCATATGGATGAGGGAATCGGCGGGATTGGAGTAACGATCCTGTTATTGGCAGTGCTGCCGCCGGCGGTGATTGAATTAGCGACGCTCTTTGCAGCAGAGCAGGTTAAGCCGTATCGAATCATCGCAACCATCGGCGTAAGCGCTTTAACCATCCACGCTTTTCTCACGCAATTTGTTTGGTTTGAGAATATTTCGACGTCGGTGCTGGCATTTATCCTGGTGTTTACGATGCTGCTGGCAGCACTTCGGCGCGCGTGGAGAAAACAGACGCAGCAGGCAATTACCGCGATGGCGGGGACGGTATTGGCGATGCTGTATCTGGGCGGGTTGGCGTGGTTTCTCGTGGCACTGCGCGTCAAACAAGGCGGGACATTTCATGGCACGACAATGGTCATCGTGATGATCCTGCTGGCGGTGAAATTCACGGATGTAGGGGCGTATTTCGGCGGGCGAGCATTTGGAAAACATAAGCTGATTCCGTGGCTCAGTCCGGGGAAGACCTGGGAAGGCCTGTTTTGCGGGCTGATGGTCGCGGGAGTCGTGGGGGCCATGTGTGCACCGGCGATTCTTGATCTGACCTGGGATCGAGGGATTATCTTTGGCCTGATCTGCGGCGGAATCGGGCAGGTCGGCGATTTGCTCGAATCGCTCATGAAGCGTGATGCGGAAGTGAAAGATTCCGGCTCGGTCATCCCGGGATTTGGTGGAGTTCTCGATGTAATCGACAGCCCCCTGCTGGCGGCGCCATTTGCGTATTTGCTCTTCAGCCTGTTTTCCTCGCGATGACAGGGATACAATCAGATTGGGAGCAAACAAGGAGTCCAGCCATGAAAGCGGCCTTTGGTTTAGTAGGATTGCTCGTCACGCTCGGGGTCATTGTCTGGATCATGTCTGCGTTTTATCTGCCCTACACCAAAACAGCGCTTCAGATTCAGCGGACACAAACGCCGCGGGTGCAGCAGTTCGGGGGGTATGACAATAACAGTGGGGCACCGATTAATACCACTTATAAAGTTGAGCCACAGGAACAGGATGGAAAGGTACAAAGCCTGCTCGTGACGTCGCTCGATCCCAATAGCGCGATGGTCAAGGTGTATGGCCTGCAGCGCGACGACAGCATCGTGGCGATCTCCTGGCACGGAGATATGGAGCGCGTGAAAGATATTGGCGATGCGGAAGCCGCGCAAGATCGGATCATAGAAGCATATCGCGGATCGGAACCGATCATTGTGATGCGAGATGGGCAGGAAGTGACCTTAAAAGCGACAACGCAATCGCCGGCGTCGGTTGCGCAATCGGTGCTCGGTGGTGGAAATGCCAATGCGAATAGTGGCAATAATAATTCTGCCGCGAATAACAATTCATCAGGAAAAGATTCTTTGCAGCAGCAGTTAGATGCGATCCAGCAAGTGCCGACGCATTAAGGCGCTTCTCCCGATTCTCATCGCTCTTTTTCCAGAAGAGCCGGGCCGTCCCTGGCCCGAGTAACATCAAAAATTCTCCAATAACAAAAATCAAAGCCCCGCACGAAGCGAGGCTTTGATAGGGAAAGGGATACGGAAAAATTCGTTACGATTCTGGACTGGAAACATGCGCGGGCGGATCACTTGCGGGGAAGGATTCCATGCTGGCTTCCTGCAATTCATCTTGAGGCTTTTGCCTTATTTCGGGATGCTCGCCAGGATAAGAGGGGCCGCGCTGAAGAGGGCGGCGATCGCGCTTAGAGGTTTTCTTTTGGCTCGCCAGAGAAGATTGGGTGGCTAAATAGACTGAATATCCGCCCGTTGCCGCTGTGAGAAAGCCTTTCCATCCCTTCCATCGCATGCCGCCGAGAATAAGCAATGCCCCGGCAGAAAGCAGACCGAGCCCGGCCATTTTGTCCATGGCATCTTTATGCACGATTTCGTAATGATCGCCGATTCTCTTTGCTACATACGTTGGTGTTGACATATCCGTACCTCTGTCCTGGTTTCATGCGAATAGCGTGCCGGATGGTGCAACTCACTATTATGGCTCCACGCAGAACGCGAAAATTTGTCTTTTTTAATCTTCGCGGCTTTTTTCGCGCCTTCGCGATTTCGAGTTCTCTTTTCCTTATATGGCCATAAGTAAGAATCGCATCCTGCAGGAACGGCAATGTCCGATCCCATGGCTGGCAGGACATTAATAAGGTAAAACCATGGCAGCGTTTGATTGGCACCCGGGCATGGCAGGCGCGTGAAAAAATTTATCGTTGTTTCACTGATAATTCTGGTCATTGCGGGCGTCGGCTACGCGGTGTGGAGAAAAATGCGCGCTGGCACACCAGCCAATGCCAATGAAATTGGCGTGCGCACGCAGGTGGTGGTTCGGGGCGATTTAACCGAAACGATTAACGCTGCTGGGGATGTGGAACCCAAAACCAAAGTCTCTATCAGCGCTCGCGTCGCAGCGCGTATCGCGGCGATTCCGTTCGTCGAAGGAGACGATGTCACCAAGGGCAAACCTGATGCGCATCCTCCCGTGCTGCCTTCCATTCTTGTGCAGCTCGACGACAAGGATTTACAGGCTGCGCTCAAGCAATCCGA
This sequence comes from Tepidisphaeraceae bacterium, assembly GCA_036490535.1. Lineage (GTDB taxonomy): Bacteria > Planctomycetota > Phycisphaerae > Tepidisphaerales > Tepidisphaeraceae > DASXDR01. The sequence goes on from DASXDR010000149.1 coordinate 42,466, forward strand.
AGCAAACTACGAAGCCAAGACCGCCCAGATTGTTGAATCCAAAGCGCATCTCGCCGCCCAGCAGGCATCTATTGAAGAATCGCACGTACTTTATGCCGATGCGCAGCGCGACCTGGGCCGGCAACGGCAATTGCTGACCACGCAGGATGTCAGCCAATCGCAAGTGGATGCTGCGCAGACCAAGGTGGATCAGGTTCATGCCCAGCTCGACGCCGCCCGGCGGAATCTCGAAGCCCAGCAGGCGGATCTGGTTGTGCAGCAACACGAACAGGAAGCCGCCGAGGCGGAAATCTCAGCAGCTAAAGAAAATCTCAGCTACGCCACGATTGTTTCCCCCATCGACGGAACGGTCACTCGGGTGAACGCCGAGCCCGGCGAATTGGTCGTCACCGGCACCATGAACAACGCCGGCACGGTGATCATGGAAGTGGCTGACCTTTCGCAGATGCTGGTCAACGCCCGCATCGAGGAGGCGGATGTCACCAAGGTGCAGGTAGGGCAGAAGGCCAAGGTGCGCATCCTCGCATATGCGGATCAGGTGTTCGAGGGAGTGGTTCGCGCGGTCGCCTTGGCACAGACGGACGAAAAAGATGGCACCAAGGATTACAAAGCCGAGGTGCTGCTGGATACCAAAGGCAAGCGCATTCCCTCCGGCCTGTCCGCGGACGTGGAAATCGCTACCGCTCATCATAAGAACATCACCAAAGTCCCGAGCCAGGCGGTTGTTGGCAGGCCATTGGATGATCTCCCCGCTGATCTCCGCAAGTCACCGCTGGTCGACAAAACTAAGACCGTCGCCACGATTGTGTTTGTCGTGAAAGATGGCAAAGCGACGGCGGTGCCGGTAAAGATCGGGGCCAGTGATATCACCGACACGATTGTCGAATCGGGCCTAGCCGGCGGCGAGCGTGTGATCATCGGCCCGTACACCGTGCTGGGAACGATTGCCAATGGGCAGGCTGTGAAGGAAACGAAGTGATGAAACCACAGATAAACACGGATAAACATGGATAAGAAAAATATGGATTGTCTTTATCTATGCTCATTCGTGTCCATCTGTGGTTAACTCGATTTTATGGCTTTAATTCGGATTCATAACCTCCATCGCTTTTACCGCGTGGGCGGGGAGGATATCCGCGCGCTCGATGGCGTTGATTTATCCATTGAGCGCAACGAATACCTGGCCATCATGGGCGCCAGCGGGTCGGGCAAATCGACGCTGATGAATATCCTGGGTTGTCTCGATCGTCCCAGCGAGGGAACCTACGAACTCGATGGCCAGCTCGTCTCCAAAATGTCCGGCGGGCAGCTTTCGAAAGTCCGCAATGAAAAAATTGGATTTGTATTTCAATCTTTCGAGCTTCTTCCGCGCGCCACGGCTCTGAAAAATGTGGAATTGCCGCTGATCTATTCGCGCGGCAACTGGTTTCGCCGCGGGGTGCGCGCCCGGGCTGTCCTGGATCGCGTGGGCTTATCGCAGCGCATGCGGCATCGCCCCAATCAATTATCGGGCGGCCAAAAACAACGCGTCGCCATCGCCCGTGCTTTGATCAACAACCCCGCCATCCTCTTAGCTGACGAGCCCACCGGAAACCTCGATTCCAAAACCAGCGACGAAATTCTCGCTTTGTTCCAACAATTACATCGCGAAGGCCACACGATCATCATCGTCACCCACGAACCCGACATCGCTGCCCACGCCCATCGCATCGTGAGAATGAAGGATGGAAAGGTTTTGTCAGATATTTTGAATCCTAACCCGTCTTCCGCGCTGGGAGAGCCGGGCCGTCCCCGGCCCGAAGAACGGAACGAGGACACTCCGGCTCTATCGGGAGGAGAAACATGACTCTCCTCCGCCTGCCTCTCATGCTCGCAATCCTCCTCTACCAGAGTTTCCTATTGGCTCTCGGTCAAATCTGGGCCAACAAGCTGCGCTCGATTCTCACCTGCATCGGTATCGTCATCGGCGTGGCATCGGTCACCGTCGTCATCGCCGCCCTCACGGGTCTGCAGGATGCCGTCCTCTCCGATGTCGAGGAATTCGGTACGAACAAAGTTTTCATCTTTCCCAAATGGCCCGAAACCGGCCCGCTCAAAAACGCCAGTTGGCGACTCATCCGCTTTCACCCCGACATGTTCGATGGTCTGCTGGAGCACTGCCCCGCTATTAACACATTTTATCTCTCCACAGATGATCGCTACACAATCACTGCGGGGGCAAAATCAGAAGACAATGTCGATGTAACGGCCGTGCAACCTGAATGGCATCGCGTCGAGCGACGCACCGCGATTGCAGGGCGCGAGCTGATGCTCGTGGATGAAGAAGAGGCCCGACCCGTCTGCATGATCAATGAAAGCCTGCGCGACCGCCTGCAGCTTCCCACCGATTGCATTGGCCATTCGATTCAGATCGGCGACCGGCGATTTATCATTATCGGCCTGCTGCAAAAGCGCGCTGACTCGATGTTCTTTGGCGAAGGCGGATCGTCTTCAGAAGTGATCGTGCCCTTCTCCAGCATGTACACCAACTGGTCCTGGATCAGCGTGGTCGCCGCCGCCAAATCTCCCGACCAGGCCGCCGAAGCCGTCGCCGAGGCAACCTTTTATCTCCGTCAGGTGCGGCACATTCATCCGGGCGATGAAGATACCTTTGGCGTGGAATATATCGAACGCCTCGTTCAGCAATTCAACCAGATCGCCAGCGTCATCACCGAAGTCGCCACTGGCGTGGTCGGCATTTCCCTGATCGTCGGTGGCGTGGGAATCATGAACATCATGCTGGTCAGTGTCTCCGAGCGCACGCGCGAAATTGGATTACGCAAAGCCGTCGGCGCTCCTCCTGCTGCGATTCTCATGCAGTTTCTCGTTGAAGCGATCACCCTTTGCTTTTTTGGCGGCGCGATCGGCGTGGGCATGGGGATGGGTTTGACCTATTTTATTTCCATCCTACCCATTCACCTGGAAAAATCCACCGTGCCCGCCTGGGCCATCGCCCTCTCCTTCGGCTTCGCCGCCAGCGTCGGCCTGATCTTTGGCATGTTCCCGGCGATCAAAGCCTCGCGCCTGGATCCTATTGAAGCGATAAGGCACGAATAAATTTAAAATGACAAAATTCGAATGACGAATGACGAATCAATTTCGAAGGAACGAATGATCAAACCCGCGCTATATTTAGCGGCGTGTCCGAAGGACCGCGCTGTGCCGCGCTATCCAACACAATGCTACGCACCGCCGCTAAATAGGGCGCGGAAGATGTTTCGTTCATTCGAACATTCGACTTTGATTCGTTCTCGATTTCCATCGGGATCATTCGTCATGCGAATTCTCGCCGCACTGCTTGTTTTAACGGGTTGCGAAGACCAAAAACCCGCCATCGAGCTTTCGCAGGTTCGCAACGTTTCCTCCCTCAACCTTGCCGCTTCAATTCCCACCACGCAAGCCGCCACCCCCGCCACCCTTCCTTCTGTCGCGCCGCCCAAGGAATTGCCCATCAGCTTAGGCGAAGTCCGCCAGGCCGCGCTGGTGAATAATCTGGACCTGAAGGTTGACCTGCTGGACCCGACCATCGCCAAACAATCAGTCAATGAAGAGGAAGCCAAGTTCGAAGCGGTGTTCACCACCGATATCAATTATTCCAATTTAAATCAGCCCGCCGAAACGCAGCTCGAAAGCAGCCATTCAGAAAATCTTTATCTTTCTCCCGGGATCAGTGTTCCATTGCGCACCGGCGGAACGATCACGCTTTCATATCCCTGGAATCGCAATGTCACCAACAATTCTTACAACTTTTTCCCGGGGCCATTTTATTATCAGGACCCTCAGCTAACCATTCTCCAACCCCTGCTCCGGGGTGGCGGCGTCGACGTTGCCGAATATTCCATCAAGATTGCCAAACTCCAATACCAGCAAGTCGAAGCCCGCACCAAACTCGAAGTGATCCGCGTCTTAGCGGAGGTGGAGCGCTATTACTGGGCAGTCTACGCCGCCAGCGAGCATCTGCGCGTGCAGAAGCAGCAATACAATCTGGCCTTGGCGCAATTGAACCGCGCCAAGCACCAGGTTGCTGCAGGCGTCTCCGCCGAAGCCGAAGTGATCCGCGCCGAATCTGGTGTCGCCGATCAAGTCGATAATGTCATCACCGCTGATGAGGATCTGGTTAGCGCCGAGCAGAATCTGAAGATGGTGATGAATCGGCCTGATTTACCGATGGAAGGGCCGACCGTACTGGTTCCCTCGACGCTGCCGCGCGAACTTTATTACAAGCTGGATATCCCCAAGCTCGCCGACCAGGCGGTGCGCGATCGCATGGAGATGCTCGATACCGAATTGCAGATTCAGCAGGACTCGCTCACGGTCGGCTTTGAACGCAATGATGTCCTGCCCCTGGTGGACCTCACCTACACCTATGATGTGCCAGGCCTGGGCCCCAGCTCGCAGGCGGCTTTTCACATGGTCCGCAGCACCGATTTTCAGGACAATACCCTCGGCCTGCACGTTGAAGTTCCCATCGGCAACGAAGCCGCCCGCGCCCGCCTGCGCCGCGCTCTGGCCCAGCGCCAGCAGCAACTCGCCACGCGCGAGCAGCGCATCATTTCCATCAAGCAGGACCTCTACACCGCCATCACCGAATTCACCGAAAGCTGGGAGCGCATGCTCGCCGCCCGCAAGCGTGTGGAAATGGACGCCCGCCTGCTGGATGTGCAAATCCGCCAATTCCAGCAAGGCCTCCAAACCAGCACGCAAGTCCTCGACGCCCAGACCACCCTTGGCATCGCCAAGGACCAGGAAATCAGCGCCATCCGCGATTATCAAATCGCCCAAGTCGATATCGCTTATGCGACAGGCACCCTGCTAGGCTCCTCCCACATTCGCTGGAATTCCACGCCGATTAACGACAAGTGAAATGATGAGATTGAAGCCAACATGAACTCCCTCCCCTTGTGCTCAGGGGGAGGGCAGGGGTGGGGGTTCTTCTTCATCGTTCAACGTTCATCGTTCTTTTTAGACTTCAATATCCAGCGACTTATCCGGTCGCATCACTTGAATCGGAATTTCCGGCGGCAAGAGCGACTCGAGCCTTTGATGAAATGATCCCTTGATCAAATGATAAATCGCCCCCTTGCGGCTTGAGCCAATCAGCACGCGGTCGGCATTGATGAGGGCAGCAGATTCAGCAATCAGTTCAACCGCATCGCGACCGCTGTCGTAAATAGGCAACACCGGCACGCCATACTCGTGACCCATATCCAGAAATTTTGCAAAGGTTTTCAAGGCTGCCAGGTCGGTGTCCATGGATAATGCGGCCATGCCGAAATCCAATCGCAGCTCCCGAATAAAGCAGACCACCAATGTCGCGCCGGTGCGCTTGGCCTCGTTGAATGCAGCATTAGCCAACGCATCGGAGCCATAAGTTCCGATGAGAATCTTGGGCTTCTGCAGCGCGGTCTCATCCAATTGATCGACAATCGCCTGGCGCAGGAGCGTCAACTTGGGTCCTTTGCGCTTGGCAAATCCTTTGCTTAATGCCCGCGCGGAAAGGCCGACGATCATCACAACGGTCACGAAAATGAGCGCGTCACGTTTCACATATGCCAGCGTCACCCAGATTACCAGCAGAAAAACTCCGAGGAGGGCCATGAGAACCTTGCGCCACATTTTGCGCAAACGCGGATGAAAAGCGCACAGCGAAATATTGATCGCGATGGCGCCGATCACCCCGATGGCATACAGCGCCGCCAATTGATCGAGATTATGGCTGATGATCAGGATGATGATTGGCACGGTCGCCGACAGGATTGCCGGCAGCCAGGGCACGCCAAAGCGGTTCAGCCGCACGAGCGGCGCTGGCAGTTCGCCGTCGCGAGCCATGAGATATTGAATGGAGATCATCCCCGCAATGGCGGTGTTTCCCGCCGACAACAGCAGCACGCCGCCAATCGCCCGCACCGCCAACATCCCTATCGGCCCGACATAATACGCCGACAAAAATGCCGCCATGTCTTCCATGTGCCGGTCGCGATTGATGGGAAAGATCGCCAGCATCACCAGCGCCAGGATGATGTTGAATATCGCCACCTCCAGCGCGACCACCCAGATCGCTTTGGAGGCCGTCACCGATACCGGACGCTTCATCACGCCGGTGAGGTTGGCGATGGCTTCCACGCCGGATAGCGCCAGCACAATCGAGACAAACGCTGCCCACAATTCGCCCGGATGCGAAAAATCCGGCCGGCCAATGCGCGCGGGCATCTCATGCCAGGGCACCTGCGGCAACGCAAAGGCCACGATCAGCAGCGTGATAAATATCATCCCCAGCGCCGCCGCCAGCGCAGCACCGCCCGTATGCTTGGGCCCCAGCATGTTGAGCAAACCGATGATCCCAATCGCCACAATCGCCCAGAGGCCAGGCGAATCAATGGAAAGTAATCCCTCCTTGGCCGACGGTGGTTCCTGCCGGGTAATGTCGAGCTGATCTCCCGCATCAATGGCGGGATCCGGATCATAATGCTTGTCCGCTAATTTCACGCGTCCCTGGAAATGCTGCTCCCGCTCCACCCGAACCGTCTCATGTACATGCGTCACTGGCAAGCCAAAATAATGAAACGCATCCAGCACGCTCAGACTCGCTGTCACCGAGTAATCCGCGAACACCAGAAGTGCTCCGATCACCGCCAGCACTCGGCTGGTCTGCTTCGCTGCGGTATATACCCCCCCGCCATCCGGATAAATTCTGCAAATCTGCGCGTACGCCCAACCGACTGCCAGGATCAGTCCGCTCATCATCACGATGAGCCAGAAGCTGGATCGCCCAGCGAAAAACAGGGCCAGCCCCAGCACATACAGCCGGCTTGTCCCCCAATCTCCAAACAGCAACCCCGCCGAGCGCAACCAATCCAGATCGCGCGGCCTTTTTCCGCTCAGCAGCCGAAGCGCTAACGACTTTTTTGATTCCGATTCGCTATCCGTTACATCCATGCTTCTTTACCCTAACCAACCCTGTCCGCCAACAGTTTTTGCGGTCAACTCGCTTCCCATTCTGAACTATTTCCACCACTCTCCATCCTACTCCAACGCAGCTGGAAACACGATATCCGCATCAGTGAAACCTCGATAAATTTCTTAAGTTTTTACAGGAGAATCTACGTTCAACGAAACCAAATCGCCGATTCCGCCCCCATTGCCCCTAACCCCAGTAAAACAATGATCCCCGTCGCGACGCTTAGCTTTCCAATGACCCCCGAGTTTCGCGTGTGCTGATAAACAATTGGCAAATTCACCAACGCACTGGCAATGGAAGCGAAAATGGTCGCGACCGCGCCCCACTCTGGATGCAGGCGATGCGTCGCCACCAGCGCCGCCGCCGCCGCCGTGGTGCTGGCGCTGCTCACCAATCCGCCAGCAATGCTCACGACTAAAAATCCCGCGTTTCCAAAATGCCGCTCCGCCAAAGTGCCCACCGCAGCAATCAGCACGAAAATCACGGCAAAATTCAGTACTCGGCCCAGAGAAACAGGAGAGCTTAAAACCAGTTTTTCCGTAATGGGATCGCTTTTATGTTCGGCACGCCAGGCTGTCAGCATCGAAGCAATCGCCATGATCGCTAATGGCCCGACTGCCCACACCACCGCAGCCGCCGCGAAGATCGCCAGGATCACCAGGTTGCGAAGGAACATCGAAACATTGGTGAGCAGCACGATCGCCACGGCGCGCTGTTGCCCCGTCTTTTGCGTGCCAACGTTCGCCGTCAATTCTGCAGCCGCTGCCGTGGAATTCACCAACCCACCCAGCAGCGCCGCGTAATACAACCCCTTCTGTCCGTAAAGCCGCAGCAGCACGTAATTCAAAAACCCGATCCCCGCGATCACGATAACAATCACCCACGCCTGCTGCGGATTAAACAATTGCCAGGGATCGACAAACCGATTCGGCAGCAGCGGATAAATCACAAACCCCAAAAGCCCCAGCAGCACCGCCCCGCGAATTTCCTCCGTGCGCAAGCCCCCCGCAAATCGCGACAGCTCCGTCTTCCAGGCCAGCAGCGCCGTCATTACCACCGCCGAAGCCGCCGTCGTAAAATAATGCCCCATCCCCGCCAGCGCTCCCAGAATCATCACGACAATCAGCGATGCTGATGTCGTCAATTCCAGCGACTGATCCTTCAGCAGACTTTGTACATTGAGAAACACGATCAGCAGCAACACCCCCACCAGCCCGGCGAAGACAAACTCCATCGCCATCAGCGAAGTCAAAACCCCCAGCAATGCCACGATGGCAAATGTACGCACGCCAATTTCTTTATGCGCCCATTCCCGCTCCAGCCCCACCAACAACCCCGCCGCCAATCCCACCGCAATCTTGGCTGCGACATCGTTATACGGAATGTGATCCACATCGATCAAAGCTCATCCACAATAAGACTTTCCGCACCAACAATGAACATCAAATCATCCTGATTTATTCTATTTTTTTCGTGATCACTAACGTATACTTGCCACATATGCGCGCAATCATTACTGGACAAGTCGGAGTAGACAAAGGCCCTTATCTCGATGCCGTCAAAAAAATCGCCGTCAGTCAGGGCGTTGATCTCGAAGTCTTCAACGTCGGCTCGATGATGTATCAGGAAGCCCCCGACGTTCCGGCCGGTCGTATTCTGAATTTGCCGATTTCGCGATTGAACACGCTTCGCCGCGCGGTTTTTAAAGAAATTCTCAGAAAAGCAGAGGATCACGAGCATGTGATCGTCAACACGCATGCGACATTTCGCTGGCGGCATGGATTATTCGCAGCGTTTGATTTTGATCAGATCAAACTGCTCGAAGCGGATGTGTATATCACTTTGCTGGATAATGCCGAATCGGTGCATCAGCGATTGGAACGCGATCATGATCTCGACCACACGCTCAAGGACATCATGGTCTGGCGCGAAGAAGAGCTGCTGGCCACGGAAATCCTCGCCAACATCCTCAAAGGTTATGGCCATTTCTTCATGATCTCGCGCGGGCGCAATGTGCCAACGACGCAGACGATTTATCGGCTTTGCTTCGAGCAGGAGAAACGCAAAAAAGTTTACCTTTCGTTTCCGATGAGCCATGTGATGGATCTGCCCAACACGCTGGCGGAAATCGAAGCGTTCAAGGCGGCGATCAATGAGCACTTCATTTGCTTCGATCCTGCTGATGTGGATGAATTCGTGCTGCACAAGATGGCCGAGGAAGCCCATCAGGCAGGCCAGACCGAGATCGAAGTCCCCGCCGCCGAGGGAAAAGTAAAACTGCTCACCGACCAGGTCCTGCAAATCTCCGGCGACATCATGGGGCAGATTTACATGCGCGATTTCAAGATGGTTGACCAGGCCGACATGATCATTTCGCTGGTGCCTGAATTGCCCAATGGCAAGCCCGCGCTCTCCAGCGGCGTGGAGCGCGAACTGCATCATGCGTTTGAAGGTGGCAAAGAAGTGTATGTAGTCTGGACGTGCCGCGGAATGCCCTCGCCATTTATCACCGAAACCGCGACGCGCGTCTTCCGCAGCACGGAAGAGGCCTTGGATTACTTCCGCAAAAAGGGATACGTGAAAGAACGCTGAACTCTGAATGCGGAACGCTGAAAAAGAATTATGAATATTCGGCCGCTAACTTCTGAGGACCTACGGGGGCTGGCGGAGATTGATGGGACGATTGATTCCTCAGAATATCTGCATATCACCCGCGGGGGCGAAGCGCTGGCGTTGAATTTTGCAATCGAGCTTCGGCCGTTGCGCGAGCGGACAATTCAGCCCAATCGGCTAAATGATGAGATCAGTTTTCTGGCTAAGCAGATCGCCAGCGGCGCGGATGAGGGATTCGCACTTGTAGCAGAGCATAGTGGCGAAATTGTCGCGATGCTTTTAGCACAGACGGATCCGAGTCGCGCAGTATTAAAGATTCTTGATGTGCGCGTGGATCACGATTTTCGGCGGCAGGGAGTGGGGATGGCGTTGATTTATCAGGCCATCCAGTTTGCCCGCGATGCCGAGCTGCGCGCCGTGGCGATCCAGTCGAAGACGGATAACCTTCCGATCGCGAGACTGCTACAGAAATGCGGGTTTGAAATCGCGGGATTGGATATTCAGCATCAGACCAATCACGATCTGGTAGCGGAATCAGTAACGCTATTCTGGTATGCGGCTTTTCATTGAAGCCGCCATGCGTTTGGGGTGTAATTCACCGAATGACTCATCTGCTTAAATATTACATTGCATTTTCGCTCGGCTTGACGATATCCGCGATGGCGCAGGCGGCTTTGCCGGCGGCGACGAAGCATTCGCTGGATTTGCGGATAGATCACGACCACGTAGTTTTAAATGCCGCCGTGAAAAAGGCGTTTAATCAACTTCTGGATGACTATCAGTCAGTGATCAAAATTTATCTGAAAAATAATGACCCGGACGGTGCTGCATTACTCATGAAAGAGCGCAATGAAACGACCAAGTTGGCGAGTCGGCCCATTGCAGGCATTCCGATGATTGAAAGTGGATGGACGATCCTCTTCCAATCTTCCAACCCACTGCTCTGGGATATCGATTGTTCCAACGCTGATTCGTATTCCGTGCGTGTCGAGCGTGCTCCGCGCGATTGTAAATATCTTCGCATCAAAAGAATGGATACCGGCGATTTCATCATCATTCCTACTAATTATCAAAGCGTGGCTGGAAACTCCTGGCACTCGATCACGTGGTTCCGAGGAGATAAGCGAATCAACCGGCAAGCTTGCAATCTCGGCGTGGTTGACGAGAAACATGTTGTTCCAGATGGAAATCCCTTCATGGCCGGAGAAGGGAACGGACACCATTCGGGCTGGGGATTCGGCGAAAGCGGCAGCGAGGAAAAGCAGACCTGGCAATGGAATAGCCAACAACTCGATGCAACGGTAATCGAAATTTCTGTTACCTCGCGTGAGCTTACCTCGCTCGAAGAAGCCAAAATGATGAAAGCGGAGTAATGATTGCAGTCATTCAAAGGGTGCTCGAAGCAAGCGTAGTGGTAGAGGGGGAAATTATTGGCAAGATTGGGCCGGGGTTATTGGTATTGGCGGCCATACAGCCGGGTGACAGCGAAAAACAACTGGCTTGGATGGCGGGCAAAATCACCTCGCTGCGGATTTTTCGTAATGGCGAAAAACACTTTGATGTCGATGTGCAGCAGATCGGCGGAGAAATTTTGCTGGTCAGTCAATTTACGCTCGCTGCAGACGCCACGCAGGGAAGAAGGCCATCTTTTATTGGCGCGGCAAAACCAGAAGAGGCCGAACTGCTTTTCGCACGTTTTGTGGAAATCGTGCGAGCGACCGGAGTACCGACACAAACCGGAAAGTTTGCAGCGGATATGAAAGTTGCCTTGATGAATGACGGCCCTGCGACGTTTATTCTGCGGACGGATTGAAGCACCATGCTCATTTTGAAGTTGTCCGAAAACCTGTTCTTACAATAGCCGGGATGCAACGCATCCCGGTTTCTGGGATCCTCGAGGACGCTACATCGAAGCGAAAAACGCTCTCAGGTTATCGAAATTGATTGATGCCATGCTCCACGCTCGCGTAGGCATGCTCTCTCATGTCCACGCAAGCGTGGAACATGGCACCCCAAACGTCACTTACTCCAAAGTTTTTCCCAAACCCCAAACAGTTATCCTTCCATACTGATCCGGTCACGACGCCAGCGACGGGACATCCAATAGCCTACGATGCTTGCACCCACGCCGACACTCGCGTAATCGAGCGGAAGCGCGCGAGCCAGCGGATTAGCCGCGGTGCCGATGACATAATCACCAGGCTGTGCGTAGGCCCACAGATAACCGATCGCGCCGACGATAAAGGAGCCGCTCCAGAACCAGTAGCTGGGGCGCACCGGATAGATCGAATGAGCGGCGATGGTGGCGAGAAAAGAGGCGAAAGAAACCGCGGCAATAACCTGGAATTTCCTTTCGCTGGCTGCCAGAAAATAGACAAGGATTCCCATCACCACAATCTGAATCGCCGCGGCTTGCAGTTTTTCGGTGAGCGTGTGCTCCATATCCGGCAGGCCGTCGCGGCGGGCATCGTCGCGCAGCCAGCCCAGGGTATGGAAAAATCGCTGAAAGAAAAACATCGCGACAAACAGGATGAACAGCAGAACCAGTTCAGTGAACAGGCTGAGATAAATATCAGCGCCGGGGTGGGCAAAGAGCACCTCGCGCACCGGCCCGCCACGTGCGCTTAGCGCCAACAGGCCAAGACCGGCCGTGCACAGGCCCGCGTCGTACCGAACAGGGCCCGCGATGATCGTGCCGATTACAACGGATAAACCCAGACCTACAATCACCGCAACGAACGCCATCGCCGCCGACGGCTGCAGCAGGATGGAATCGGCATATTCCGGCATGAAAGGAACGTGAAAGAGACCGCCCAATCCCCAGAAGACAATAAAAGCAAGGACGGCCGCGAGCCCGAGAAGGAAACGCGCCCGCTGATAGGTATTAAAAAGAATAGAGCGATTGACTGGATCGGGATCGGGATCGGGAAGAACAGGAATGTCGGCAGTCATGATACGCCTTACGATAACAGATAGAATGAGGCAGCCCAAGAGCAAGAGCGATTATGTCACGATCATTATTTGGTGAACTTCTAATTGAGGAAAAAGAAGCGGAGCGAGCGGAGGGACCGTTTGCGTCGGTGGTGTTGGAGACGACGCTGGACAAAGAACTTGATTACGCGATCCCGCCCAAGCTGCGAGGAATCGCCCGGCCCGGGCAGCGCGTGCGCGTGCCATTAGGCAAAGGAAATAAGCCAGCATTTGGTTGGATCGTGGATATTCATCCGACCAGTGAATATCCGAGGATCAAGCCACTATCAGGAATCGAAGACGAGCGCGTGCTGGTAACGCCAGCACTGATGGAGCTGGCGCGGTGGATCAGCCGATACTATTTTTGTCCGCTGGGAACGGTGCTGGAAACGGTGATCCCGTCAGCCGTAAAAAAGAAAATCGGCCTGGGGTATTTGCAGATGGTGCGCACCGCAGCCAGCACCAAAGCGATTCAGAAATTGCTGGAAAAAACGCGCGCCCGCAAGCAGCGCGCCGTCCTGGGAAGATTGCTGCAATTGGCGATCGGCGAGGGAATCGAGATTCATAAATTGGCAGAAGAAGCGGGCACAACGCCTGCGACGGTGCGGAAATTGGCCAAGGCAGGAGTCATTTCGATTTCATCAGAAGCAGAGTGGCGGGAATTTGAAAAGCCAGAAGGCACGAGCCAGAAGCTGGAAAAAGAATTGGTGCTCAATGAGGATCAGCAGCGCGTGTTTGATGAACTTTTGCCGCGGATGACCAACGGCGAATTTTCGGTGAATCTGCTCTTTGGCGTCACCGGTAGCGGGAAAACGGAAATCTATCTCCGCTGTCTGTCTGAGATTTTGCCCAAAGGCAAAACCGCGATCGTAATGGTCCCGGAGATCGCGCTGACACCACAAACCGTGCAGAGATTTACCGCGCGCTTTTCTGATGTCGCCGTCTTACACAGCGGCCTGTCGCAAACACAACGGCATAGGTTTTGGCAGCAGATTTTCTCCGGCAACGCACGAATTGTGATCGGGGCAAGATCGGCTGTCTTCGCCCCCCTGCCCAATCTGGGCCTGATTGTGGTCGATGAGGAGCATGAGAGCACATACAAGCAGGAAACAGCGCCGCGCTATCACGGGCGCGACGTTGCGATCAAGCGCGCACAGCTCGAGGCCTGCCCAGTGCTCTTGGGCAGCGCGACACCTTCGCTGGAGATGTGGCATAACACTAACGCGGTGCTGCGCACCGCCGCTAAATATGACTTGCCACTAGTTAGCGGCGGTGCGCAGCACCGCGCTGGAGCAAGTCATTTCCATCTCCTCACCCTGCCGCATCGCGTGCGGGGGCTCGCGCTGCCTACGCCGGAACTCATCGACATGAAAGTCGAATCGAAAATGCGCAAGGGAGTGAATCTGATTTCGGCCCGCTTGGCGCATTTGCTGCGATACACCGTAGAAACCGGCAAGCAGGCGATTTTGCTTTTGAATCGGCGCGGCTATTCCAATTTTGTTTACTGCGTTTCCTGCCAGGAACCGATCCATTGCAAGTATTGCGATACGACGATGACGTATCACCGCTCCACGCCCGTCGAGCAGGCGGGATACGTGGGCGGACGAATCGAAAAAGGAATTCACACCGGACAATTGCATTGCCATTACTGTCTGGCCGTTTCGCCGCTGCCGGCCCAGTGCCCGACCTGTGGCAAAAAACTAACGCTCTTTGGCCTGGGCACGCAGCGCGTGGAAGAAGAAATTCGCCGTCTGATGCCCGAGCTGAAATATGCGCGTGTGGATTCGGATGCGATGCGTTCGGGTAGCGATTACGAATCAATCCTGCGGCAATTCTCCGTTGGCGAGATTCAAGTGTTGCTCGGCACGCAGATGATCGCCAAGGGGCTGGATTACCCGAACGTAACCCTGGTGGGCGTGGTATCAGCGGATACGGCACTGGCGCTGCCAGACTTTCGCTCCGCCGAGCGAACGTTTCAACTGATTACGCAGGTAGCAGGACGAGCTGGCAGAGGCGATTCGCCTGGGCGCGTGCTGGTGCAGACGTTCTTGCCAAACGATCCCACCATTCAATTGGCGATTCGGCAGGACTATCCCGCATTCGCCGAGCGAGAACTAGCCAATCGTAAACAAGTGGAATTGCCGCCGTTTGCGCGGATGGTGCGAATCGTCATTCGCGATGAAGACCAGGAAAAATTGCACAAGCTCTCGGAAGAGCTGGCCGTGACGTTGCAGGGAGCGATGCAGAAGTTGAAAGATAAGACGATTCGCCTGCGCGGACCAATGCCCTGCCCTATCTCGCGAATTGCCGGGTTCTATCGCAATCAGATCGTGCTGCAGAGCCCACGCGCTGAGATGCTGCAGGACTTGCTCAAAGCGGTACGCAGCGAAACGAGCATCTGGCGGCCAGAGAGTGTAGCGGTGGATGTCGATCCGATATCGCTGCTGTGAATTCAGGGTAGGATTTAAAACCGTACAGGCTCCGTCGTTGCTGAAGCGACCGCGGCTTAATTGCACTCCATTCAAATAAAATATGAGCAGTGGCATGCGTTACGTGGCAGGAGTAAAATTAAATTATGGCAGCGAATTTCAGTGTGTTGGTTTTGACAGCAACGCCTCCGGGGGTAATGGCGGAGGGAGGCGGGGCATTTGTAAAAATTGACGGGCGAGAAGCGCTCCTGCGATCAATCGAATTATTTCTGAATCGCGATGCGGTGAAACAGATTCAGGTGGTATTTCTCCCGGAGCAGGCCGAGGAGGCCAAGAAAAAGCATGGGCCGCACCTTTCGTTTTCAGGAGTGAAAGCGCTGACAGCTGGCCCGCGCTGGGTTGATCAGATCGGAGCGGCGAAGGACACTTTATCAGCGGATACCACGCACGTGATTTTGCATGATGCCGCTCGACCAGCCGTGCCTTACACGGATATCGACGCACTCATGGAAGCAGCAGAGCAATCCAAGAAAGGCGCCATTGCACTGACTGCGCCGGTCCGCTCGTCGCTGATTGAAATGGATGGCGAGGGGCATGCGCTGCACTATCATCCGGGATCTAATTTTGCGCAGCTGCTCACGCCACAGGTATTTTCGCGGCAGCGATTTTTGCAGATCGCTGCGAGCAAGACCGAATTGCCGCCCTACGAATTGGAATTGATGAAAGGGTCGCTGCTGAATATTCGTCTCTCCAGCGCCGCGGATGCGTCGATGGCAAAGGCGATGATTAATCAATTGCCGAAACCGAAGCTCAAAGCATCAAGCCCGTTCGAAGAAGCGCAGTGGTAATTATTGCACGTTTCTTCACTTCCGGGCCGAGGACGGCCCGGCTCGCCTCCAAGGAAAACATTCTTAGTGCTTCTAAAAATAGTAGCATGGGCGTCTCGCCCATGTTTAATTTTATCCGACATGGGCGAGACGCCCATGCTACATAGGGTGAGCATCAATCGCATTTTAGAAGGCCTCAACCTACTATCGCGCTTTGCGCCGTGCGAAATAGATTGATCCCATTGCCATCAGCACCATTGCCGTTGGCTCAGGCACCGGAGTGAGAGCAGAAAAATTCATCTCCAAACCAAAATCCAGCGGCAGGCTTGAATCGTGATAAACCTGGCCATAATCGAGGTCGTGGGTCAGCGTGTATTCGCCGGGCAATAGGGTGCCTTGTGCAAAAGTATTGGCTTCATCCCAGGTTTGGCCGGTCGTGACGTCGGCCAACGTCGCCGTTTCGCCTGGCATACCACCAGTGAAAAAAAGCGAATAGTCGCAGGATTCGTCGATGGAGAAGGTGACGGCAAAGCTTGATTGCGCGTCGGCAATGCCATTGCCGCCGTAGGTTTGATCGGTGTAATAATCGAGCGAGCCAGTTTCGCTGATGCCGGTCTGGGTCAGAGATGAACTCTGAGTTGCGGTAGCGTAGGACAGTAGCGAATTACGCATGCTCGTCCCGCCAGCTTGGGGGACAGTTTCGTTAACGAGCACATTCACCAGAGCGGTTTGGTCGAATGAATTAAAATCCGAAGATTGTTTGACGTCGTTATTGGTCTGCATGTCAGCGACCATGGGCCAAACCGTCCCGCTCGCTTGCACGCTCCGCGCAGCCGAGAAGTATTGAACATTCCCCAGTCCCAGGGAAGAGCCCGCTAGCAAACCAATTAGACCCGATAGCTTTACAACCGCGTTCATCATGACTCCCAAAAAGCCTTCCGTGCCGAGCTATACAATAAACGGCGTGCCAGTTGACAAGAGGCGTTTCTAGCGGTCTGGTGGGCATGTTCATGATTTCAACCGACACAATTGTCGCGTTAAGTTCCTCACCTGCTGTCGCTGCGCGAGCGATTGTCCGATTGAGCGGGAATGAAGCGATGACAATCGCCGGCGCGTTTGTTGCGCTACCAGCTTTGGCGAATCAATTTCAACGACGTTCAATTCGCGTTGGTAGATGGGAAGTGCCAGGAAGTGTTTGCTATTTTCAATCCCCCCGAAGCTATACGGGCGAAGATCTGGTCGAATTTCATCTCCCCGGCAACCGGCTGATAAGCGAGAGATTAATCAAGGAATGTATCGAGCGTGGAGCACGCCTGGCCGAACCGGGCGAATTCACCGCCCGGGCCTATTTCAATGGCAAAATGGATCTGACCCAGGCCGAGGGCGTCGCAGCAAGCATCGGAGCGATGAATCAACATCAACTGAATGCTGCCCGGCAGCTTCTGGCCGGCGAACTCGCCCATCGGATGAATCCCCTCGTGGAACAAATCGCCGAGACGCTCGCCTTGCTGGAAGCGGGCATCGATTTTGTCGATGAGGATATAAGCTTTATCTCCCAGGAAGATTTGTCTCAGCGACTTTCCAACGCGGATCGCTTGCTGCAAGAACTGGTGAATAACAGTGCTCGCTTCGGACCATTAGGAGCCGAGCCGACGATCGTCCTGGTTGGCAGACCCAACGCCGGAAAAAGCACGCTGCTCAATTGCCTGGCGAAACACGAACGGGCCATTGTTTCGCCAATCGCAGGCACCACCCGCGATGCCTTGTCCGCCGACGTCGTGCTGGCTCATGGCGTCGTGAAATTGATCGACATCGCTGGCCTCGAAGAAACCGATCGCGCCAACGACATCGAACAACAAATGCAATCGCATGCTCGGCGGATCGTGCAATCCGCGGATGTCATTGTCAGTGTGATCGAAGCGAAAGACGGTCAGCCTGCCATCGATACAGGGCGACAGCCCGATATCTGCGTTCGCAGCAAGATCGATCTCGGCGGAAAAACGCGCGCTGGTGAATTAGCTGTTTCCGCTCTCACCAATAATGGAATCGAGCCATTACGCCAATCACTCGATCGACACGTATTTGGCACGACCAGCACCGATCAAACGCTCACGCTCAACAGCCGCCACCTCCAGGCACTTACCAATGGCCGTGCAGCTCTAGCCCGCGCGATAGCCGACGCACACAGCGGCCACGAATGTGTTGCGCTGCTTCTGCGTGAAGCTTTGGATGAATTATCTCAAATCACCGGCGCCGTTTCGCCGGATGATGTGCTGGGAAAAATTTTCGGGAAATTCTGCATCGGGAAATAGCGCAGTGTCTCGGGCTTATTCAGGGCTAAAGCGATTTGCAGGTGACTGCACACATGTCCGTTTAGCCGGCCCCCTAGGGGCCGTTTTCTTCGTGCACTAACTCACAAACCGCCCTAAGAACGTGTGTGCGAAGTGAAAAAACCCGTGGACTCGCATTTACTCCCTCCCCT
>DASXDR010000022.1:0-3425 GCA_036490535.1 Tepidisphaeraceae bacterium
GTGAGATTATTTGCCTGCGACATCTGGCCGACTCTTCTGGTCCCAAATCCAATCGCCAGATCGCTTCGCTCACAGATGAGATACTGCGAAAATCTTCTCCTCCTTCCGCCACGGCTGCGCGCGCCATTCTGCTCGATGCGGAAATTTTAGAATCGAATCATCAAGCTCAAGATGCATTGAATCGCCTGGTCCCTTTGCCCAATTATTGCCATGGCTTATCCGATGAACGACAACTTTCGGATCGCGGCGCGGAATTGCAAATCGCAGCTAGGATCGAATTGAATCGCCCGATCCAAGCTGCCGACACGCTGGAGCGGACAACTGATCCGATCAGCATTTCCTCGCTGGTGCTCATCAAAGAACTGGATGCGGATCAGGCAAAGGCTGCTTCGGGCGTTGCTGCTTTCTCCTTCGCCGAGGCGCGGGTAAAAGTGGCCGCCTGGCTTTTGAATCATCCTGCAAATTCCAAACCCGAAGAACAAAACCGGCTGCGCCTTTTCTATGCCAATTCTCTCCGTCGCGCCGGCGAATTGGCTGTCAATTCCGATTCCAAAAATCAGCAGTTGCAGGCGGCATTGGAGCAATACCAGCAGGTGATCGCCGCCAATGGTTTGGATAACAGCGATATCACCCCCCTGCTGGGCGAAGCGACAACGGAATTCGATTTGAAAAACTATGCCGCCACGCGCGAAATCCTGCTTCCCATGTTGAACACGGGTCGACTGGGTGACGGGCAAAGCGGTGGGGCTGATAGTTATTGGCAGGCAACCTATCAGTTGCTGGCCAGCAACGCCGCCCTCGCCGATGCCGGCAGAACCGACCCCGCCGAGCGCCAGCAGACCGCTGCCTACCTCAAACGCCTCTATATCCAATGGGGCGACAAAATCGGCGGTTCGCATTGGCATGCCGCCTTCGAAGGCCTCCGAAAGCGCATCGCGCCGGATTTTGTTCCATCGTCTACGAGCGGTTCATGAAACTTCTTTTCCAGTAGCGCATTAAGCCGATAATATTTCAACCGTTCATGTGCGGAATTGGCTTTGTTTTCCTGTGAAAGGATGGCGCTTTTGTCGTCGGATGAGACAGCATCCATAGTTCCTCTCGATGGCGACGAGGAGCTGAAAGAACCCTTTGGAGCGCGCCCGCGCGTGATCGCCGAGGCGCCTCTGGGTGCGGCGGCGGCGCGCGGATTTTATTGGCAATCCAGCCTGTCGGTGCTCAGCAAAATCATCAGCATGGTTTCGCAGATCGTGCTCTCCTGGTTTCTTTCGTCCACCGATTTCGGATTAATCAGCAATTCCACCACATTTGCCTCCGCCATCTGGCTGATTCAGGATGGCGGACTACTGCATATTTTGATTAAGCGCCGGCGCTTCGGTGTATGGGCAACACCTATTTTCTGGTTAACGGTATATCTCGGACTGACAACGGCGGTTTTGGTCGCGCTGGCGGGTTTTATCGCTGCCAAAAGCATGCATGAGCATGCGCTGTGTGGACTCATGCTGATCCTTGCATTGCGCGGCATTCTTTCATCGCCGTCGATTGTGCCCATTGCCCAGGTGACCCGGGACATGCGCTTTGCTCTCCTGGCGACTGTGGGCACGACCATGGTAGCCTTGGAACGCGGTCTGGCAATTTTTTTAACCCTTCCATGGCTTCACTGGGGCGCCTATGGAGTGATTATCGCTATGACCATCGTCTCGGGGGTGCGCACGGTGGTGTTCTGGTGGTATGCCAGGACTCCCATCAGAAAGGCGCAGCGCATCCATCGCTGGAAATACGTGGCTCGCGACAATTTGCTGCTCTTGATGTCGCAGAGTTTCCAGTATGTCACCAGCATGGGCGACAATCTTCTCATGGCGTTTTTCTGCACACCGAATATCGTCGGCGATTACTACTGGGCATTTAATCTCTCGATGCAAACGACCATGCTGCTGACCTACAACCTCGGCGGTGTGTTGTATTCCACCCTGACGCGCCTGCAGCGTGAGCCTGCGCGCATGCGGCAGGCTTTCGTTCGTGCCGCACGAATGTTGACCATGATTGGAATCCCGGGCTGCTTTTTGCAGGCTGCCATGGCCCGCCCCCTGGTGGAATTTTTCTTCAAACATCGCTGGGATTCGGCGATCCCCGCGCTGCAGGTTCTCAGCATCGGGATGGCCATGAGCCTGATCAATATTCCCGCCATATCACTTATTCGCGCCCAAGGTCGGTTCGCCACAGAGCGGACGATGGCGGGAATTTGCGCGGGAATATTTCTGATTGCCGCCTTTTGCGGTGCTTCTTTGCGAAGCTCGCTCACCATGGCTATCGCGGTGGCAATATACAACGTGATTGCTGGAACATTATATGTGAGCGTCGCCTTGGAGGGCGAATGGCAAATCACCGCCTCGATCTTCGCGTGGCCACTGATATTAGCCTCGCTGGCGATCGCGTGTGGCTATGTTGTGGCCAGGCAAATTCCGCTCACCAGCCGCTTACAGTGCATTGAGCAGATGCTCGTTCTTGCCGCCGTGGCGACACCGTTGTACATGCTCGGAGCCTGGAAATTGATGCCCGATGTCTGGGCAGAAGCCAAACACCATCTCCGCCCGATCCTGCGGCGATTGCGATTGCGACGGGCATGAAATAAATCAATTATACGGATCATAATGATAATTCGGATCACATTTAATTCTCGCGCACTGTGTAGCTTCGGCCTCGCGGCGGAATTGAAAAATCGTCGCGAGGCCGCGCCTAAACAATTTTGGCGCGTGAATTACCTATAAACCATACTATCCGTGCGAAGCGATCAATGGCATCACGCCGTCCGTTAAAATATCCACGCCGGTTTCCGTAATCGCCACGGTATGTTCGAAATGCGCCGCTGCGCGACGGTCTTCAGTAACTACCGTCCAGTTGTCATCCAGAATTTTCACATCGCGTTTGCCCATTACCACCATGGGCTCGACCGCCAGGGTCATTCCGGGGCGGAGTTTGAAATCGCCGCGCAGTTGTTCGGCAGTGACGAAGTTGGCGACCTTGGGATCCTCGTGCATGGTGCGGCCGATGCCGTGGCCGACGAATTCGCGGATCACGGAGAAACCATTTTTTTCGACATTGTGCTGCATCAGGCGAGCGACTTCGGACCATTTCTTGCCTGGCCGCATATGTTCGATCGCAAGGTCAAGCGTGCCACTGGTGACATCCAGCAATTTCTGAAATCCGGATGAAACGTTTCCCACGGGAACCGTGATGGCGGTATCAGCACAATATCCATTTAAAGAAAGAGCCAGGTCCAGTGTCACCACATCGCCATTTTTCAGCATGCGCGAACCGGGAATGCCATGCACGACTTCTTCATTCACGCTGATACAGGTCTCAGCGGGATAACCTTCGCCGGGCTTGTAAGTGGGATAATTTTTTGAAAGTCCGATTGCCCCGTGCTT
>DASXDR010000053.1:0-18581 GCA_036490535.1 Tepidisphaeraceae bacterium
TTTTCCTTCACCTCCAGGTGTTAGAGGTGAGCCAGCACATTTCTTTGCAGTCGCACCAGCGCGTTGCTGGGGCATTCGCTGGTTGAATTAACACATACGGGAAAGAGGTCTGCTCTATGTTTCTTACCATTCGTAAAATCACTCGTCTGCCTATCGGTCCCGTTCGCAAGCGCAGCCGACAATCTGTCCTCATTGAAGCGTGTGAGCCGCGCCGATTGCTTTCGTCGACCATTCGCGTCGTGGCTTACAACATCGAAGCTGACATCGACGGTGTTACCACGCCGCGCTCCGGGCTTTATCAGGTTCTCGAAGGAATCGGTGAAGAAAAAGTCGCTGGCAATGACCGGCCCATCGATGTGCTGGGCCTGGAAGAAACCACCAGCAACTCCACGACCGTCGCCCCCATCGTCACCGCCCTCAATTCCTACTACAACGGCGCCGATGTCTATGCCCAATCTTCCTATCAAGCCACGCAGGACGGCTCCGATACCGACGGCAACGGACCCAACGCCCTCGTTTACAACACCACCACTCTGAAGCTCATCGCTTCCGTCGGAGTAGCTACGCCGGAAGGTTCTACCAACGGCATTTACCGCCAGCCCGTTCGCTACGAATTCCAGCCCGTCGGTGACACTGGCAGCACCGGCATTTTCTACATCTACGTCATGCACACCAAGTCCGGCACCGGTTCTACCAATGCTACCTATCGCGGCGAAGAAGCAGCGACCGTCGTTGCGAACGAAAAAACCCTCCCGTCCGGCTCGTCAGTCATTTACATGGGCGATCTCAACTCCAATCCGCCCGAAGCAGAATTCACCGACTTCCAAGCCTCCGGACAAAGCGAAGCGTACGACCCGTTCAACTATCCGACTTCACCTACGACCGTGCAGAAAAGCGACTCGTCTACCAGTCTTTCCTATCGCGACGACTATCAGTTGATGACCGCTGCCGTCTATAGTGGCGGGACCGGCGCGATCAATTACATCAGCGGGTCATTCCATAACTTCGGCAACAATGGCTCGGTCACCGATCCGGCTTCGTCGTCTAACACGGCGCTGAACTCCGATCTGGTTACCGATGGCGGCACGTTCATCCCCGCCTCCACCATCTACACCGATCTGGGCACCGCGTCGGACCACCTGCCGGTCGTCTCGGATTACACGATTTCGTCCACCACCACCGGTACGCCGACTATCGGCTCATTCGCCGCCATCCCCTCTTCCGTCACCTCCGGTGCTTCCAGCACCCTCACCGCTTCGAGCGTTACCGAGACCGGCGGCTCCGGTACCATCACCGGCGTTGAATTCTACCGCGAATCCAATAGCACCTCGGGCCTGCAGATCGGCTCCGACACCACGCTGGGTGCTGGCACGCAATCCGGCACGAGCTGGTCCCTCTCCACTTCCACCGTCGGCCTGGCGGCTGGCAGTTACACTTATTACGCCGTCGCTACCGACAGCAATGGCGACTCGAGTACCGTTGCCTCCACCATCCTCACCGTTACTAGTTCGTCTTCTACGCCGATCCACGGCACTGTCCTGGCCTGGGATGTAGATGGCCAAACCAGCTTCGGAACCCAAAATCTCCACTCCACCACGACCGCGACCGGCGCAACCGATTCCACCGGCCTGACGCGCGGCAGCGGTGTCACTACCTCCGGCTCGGGGGCATCCAACGCCTGGGGCGGAGCCAACTGGGACTCCACTTCCTCCGGCGGAATCAGCGGGAACCAATTCATTACCTTCGGATTCACTGTCTCTTCCGGCTACACGACCTCCCTTTCCTCCGTCGCGATGAACTATCGCCGCAGCAGCACGGGACCGTCCAACGGCTACTGGCAATACCAGCTCAACGGCGGCACCTGGACCGAGATCGGCGATTTCTCCAATGAATTCTCCAGCACCTCCAGCTCCGGCGCTGCGATCACCCCGGTTTCCTTGACCGGAGTTTCCGCTCTGCAAAACCTCGCCGCCGGCTCGGTGGTCAATTTCCGCGTCATTCCCTACGGCGCCACCGGCTCCTCCGGCACCTTCTACGTCTACGACGGTGGCAACAATACCAATGACCTGACGGTTACCGCGTCGTAACAGCGCCACGCCGCAGCAAAGCTGCGGGATCCCACACCTCCAATCAGAAGCACCGCACGTACCTGCGGTGCTTCTTTCTTTGTTGTTTTTCCTCGCCAACTGTTCGTAAAATAGAATCCCATGACACAGCTCACCCGTCACATCTCCGCTGTGCAGGCTCGCTACACCACGCAGGAATTTTTCATTGGCCTTCTCTACGCCGCTGCCATCGCCGCGGGCGTTGCTGGCATCGGCATTCTTGTGCATCGCCTGATCATCGCTTTTCCGTATCCCGTAATCGCATTAGGCGTGTTGCTATTGGCTGCCGTCGTCGCTGCGATATTGTTTGCGATGCGCCGCCGGCCTACGGCACAGCGAGCTGCCGCCATCATTGATCAGAAACTCGAATTGCACGAACGGTTCTCTACCGCCGTCGCGGTGGCGGAGCGCAATGATCCATTTTCGCAAGCGGTTTGTGCTGATGCGGAGGAATTTGCCGGGCAGATCAATCTGCG
The DNA here is from genome assembly GCA_036490535.1 of Tepidisphaeraceae bacterium. GTDB lineage: Bacteria > Planctomycetota > Phycisphaerae > Tepidisphaerales > Tepidisphaeraceae > DASXDR01. The sequence continues at coordinate 2,582 of DASXDR010000053.1, forward strand.
TGGGAAATTTCCGCTCGCTGTGCCGCGCAATTCGTGGCTATCAGCAATTCTTGCTGTTTTACTGGCTCTGCTTCTCTGGCTATTGATTCCGCCGATCAGTTCCCATCGCGCTGCGATCGCTGCTAAACAGCAACAGCAGCAAGCCGCCGCCAAGCAGGTGCTCGCAGACACCTTGAAAAAAATCGACGTGCAGGCCCACACATTCTCCAACGATCCGCAAATCCAAAAGGCGCGCGTGGAAATGCAAAGGGAAATGGCCGATCCTCCCAAAGACCCCGAGCAGGCCAAACGTGATGCCGCCAAGGCAATGCAAAAGGTCGCCCAGGCAGCCAATCAGCAAAGCCAGCAAGCGCAAACAACTCTACAAACCCAGCGATCAGTCCTTTCGCAGGTTAAACAACCTGACCAGCAGAAAGGCTCGATCTCCGAAGCCCAAAAAGCCTTAGCGCAGAACAATCCCGGCAAGGCCCAGCAGGCGATCCAACAAGCTACCAAGGAAGCCCAATCACAAAGCGCAGCACAAAAGCAAACAGCAGCAAAGCAGATGCAGCAATTGTCTCAATCCCTCAAGCAAGTCGCTCAGAACCAACAAACCCAGCAAGCTTTGCAGAACCAATTGCAGCAGATGGGAATCAGCCAGCAGCAATTGCAGCAGATGCACAATCAATCCCCGCTCCAGCAGGCACAAACGCTGTCCAAGCTCCAGCCCAACCTCTCGCCGCAGCAGCAGATGCAGGCGCTGCAACTGATGCAGAAACTCTCTTCTGACGCTAATGCCCGCAAGCAGATGCAGGCGATGTCTCAATCCGCGCAGCAGATGGCCAAGGCGATGCAGAATAACAACCCTCAGCAGATGGCCCAGGCGAGCCAGCAAATGCAGCAACAGATGCAACAAATGCAGTCGCAGCAATCACAGGCGCAAAGCCAATGCCAGCAGGCCAGCCAGGCGCAGCAATCAGCTAATTCTTCCATGACGCGATTGAGTCAGAGTGGCCAGCCCACTGCCGGCAATCAGCCCGGCAGCACTGGCAACCAAGTCGGAGGCGGCAACAACCCGTCCAGTTCGCAGGGATCTGGAACCGGCACAGGCCACGCGGGGTTAACTATGACACCGGATAATCAGCACCCAGCATTCTCGATCCAGGTGCAGGCTCCGCCCAATATGCAAAACGGCGGCGGAAAAGTGCTGGCAGATATTCTGGTCAAAGGCGGCGTGCAAAAAGGCGAAGCGCATCAGCAATTGCAAAATATCGTGACTGCAGCGCAGCAGGATGCACCGCAAGATGCAGATCAGGAAACGATCGATGCGGGGTCGCGGCGGACGGTGAAGGAGTATTTTCAGGCCGTGGAAGATGGGAAGTGAAAACGTGAAGACGTGAAGACGTGAAACGTGACAAGCTTTTATCACGTTTCACGTTTTCACGTTTCAGAACCACGTTTCAGAATCATTTTTTCTCAGCTAAATCGCGGTAATAGTCATCCACCAGGGTTTTATATTTCTCGATCACCGTATCGTTGGCGCCTTCGAGGATCGCTTGGCGTTGGCGGTCGGAGAGGCCGCCCCATTGGCGCATGTTTTGGCGGATGTCCTGTGAAAGATCGGTTTGGGTTTGGGCGCTGCCGTTGACGTTAGAGGATCGCGCGGGGGAATTCGCGTGGGCTGGGGATTGTGAGGATTGCTGCGACTGCTGCGGATTCTGGGCGATCTGGGGATTTTGCTGCTGTTCCTGCTGCTGCTGATTTTGCGGTGAGGACTGGGCTTGCTGGTTGCGCGCCTGGGCGATGAGCTGATCAAGGCCTTTGAGGATATTCTGCTCGATGGCTTGGGTGGTCTGGCCGGGATCGTGGTTGATGCCGAGGCGCTGACTGGTGCGGGCCATGCGGTTGCCGAGCATGGGAATGCTCTGATCATCGTTATCAGAATGATCGGCAGGTTGTTCGGTGAGGAGCTGGTTGGCTAGATCATTATCATTGCCGGCTTTTTCTTCGGGCAACATATCCTGATTCTTCGGTTCGGGGGGAAGTTTGACCTGGCCCTGCGAGGCTTTTTGCAGGAGTTGGTCGAGCAGGGAGCGGAGCTGGGATTGACGCTGGGCAAGGGCGGGGAGATTCGGTGGCACGGTTCGACCAAGCTCACCGGAACCTGAAGCACCACTGCCGTTTTTGAGATTGGCGGCAGTAATTGTTTGGTTTTTAAGGGCGATTTCGAGTTGTTTCATCAGGCGCAGCTCTGCTTCGGAAGGCAAGCGCGGCTTTTCATTGGATTTACCGCCGCCGCCACCGGCGCCTGCGCCTTGGCGCTGGGCGAATTCATTTTGCTTGGGCTCAACCGCAAGCGACTGAATCATCGCATCCAGCTCCGCGACAATTTTCTGCTGCTGATCCTGCGTATCAGGCCCGATCTGTTTTTGCGAAAGCCGATTGGCGGAATCGCTCATCGCATCGCGGATGTCTTTGTTCGCCCAGAGATAGACGATGCCACCCAGGGATGCGAGGCGATCATCGAGCTTTTCGACTTGCTGGGCCAACTGCTGCTGCTGCGGGGGAAGTTGCAGAAGATGAATCGCATTGATGCGATTGAGCGAGCCATCAGGAAGATGTGACGATTGCGCAATCACCTGGGTCTGGTCATTAAGGCCCTGCTGATTGGCTTTGATTTTGATGTAGGCCTGGCGGAGATTCTGGCGGCTCGCGTCGGCTAGTTTCTGGTCGAGGTCGGCTTTGATGACGGCGAGCTTTTTCTGGGCGGAAAGCAGAAGGGAGAGAGCATCGGTTTGAACGGGATCGAAGGCGGCCGGCAATTGGTTTTGCTGAAGTAGAACACTGGCGCGCTCCATTTTGTCGGCGGATTGGACAAGCAGGCCGGCCACCTGTGCGACGCCTTTGAGCTGGTCGGCGGCGGTGGCGATATCACGCGTGTTGCGGTGCGTTTGTTCCTGGGCGGTCGTTAATTGGTCGAGGGTGGGTTTGTTATTCAGTGGCACGGCTCGACGCGGCTCGCCACTGGCTGAAGTGCCATTGCCGGTGAGGGAAATCAGGAGTTTATCGGGAGGGCGATTCTGGAGGATAAGGTTGTCGAGATTGTGGGAGGCTTGGCGTCGCACTAACCGCGAAAGCTGCGCCTGCAAATCCGCTAGATGCCGGGAAAGCTCGGCGAGTTTTTGTTGTTGCGCTTCGTGGAGGCCGGAGAGGATGGTTTGTAGTCCAAGCTCAGCCTGTTGCTGGGCGGCTTGAGCGTCATCTTGCTTGTTCTGGCTGATTGAATCACTGGCGCGCTGCTGCGACGGCGAAATCTGCTGTTGATCGGCCGACGACGCTGCATTGGATAACGCCGAGGCGGTGTCGGGATCGGTGTTGGCCATTGCTTTGGCCTGGGCGGCCATCCGGGCGATCTGCTCGGCGGTGCGCTGGGCGAGGGCTTTTTGGTCGCCAGCGTTGGCGGCAAGACGCTGCTGATCGGCTGGTGACATTTGTTGCGGGGTTTTGCCGAGATTGTTCTGGGCGACGGCGGCAGTTTGTTTGGAAATATCCTGCTGGGATTTGAGCAAAGCAGCAACTTGTTCGATGGTTTGATCGAGGCTGCCTGCGGAGCCAAGGCGGTCCAGGGCTTTCTGTAATTGATCCTCGGCTTGGTTTTGGCGCGAAAGCGTTTGGGCCAATTGCTGGTTGCGCTGGGGAGAAGACGCGGAACTATCGCGCATCTGCGATAGCGCGGCTGCCGACTGCTTCATCGGGCTTTCCGCGGTTTGATTGAGCAGATTGCCAGCATCGGTGGCGCTTTGTTTCAAATCGTCATTGGGCGAGCGATTTTCCTGTAATTGCTGAACCAGTTGCGCTAATTGATCGGCAAGCTGCTTGGTTTGCGCTGCATGGGCCCCCTGCTGATCGGTAAGTCGATTGAGAATCGCCCGATCCGCTTGATCGAGCTTGGATTTTTGCGCGGTGTCGTGAGCGAGCGTCTGCGTTTCCTGCGTGGTGCGGGATTGCTCGATGCGAGTCTGGGCAACGGATTGGGCGATCTGCCGCATCTGCTCGGCGATATGGTCGGCGAATTGTTGCTGGCTGACGATGGTGATTCGCAGACTGCCGCTCGCCACAGGAGCGTGGCGCTGGCCATTCAAATCAAAATTATCCTGTGCCAGAGCGTGGTATTCGATCGTGTCGCCGGGAGACAAATGCAGGTCGGCCAACGACCAGGACCAATCCAGACGATAGCGTTGCTGATCGGGCGAGGATTCGGTTTTAGTCCAAGTTAAGTTAGATCCTGGGATGGAATTAGTGAGAAGGGGAAGATCCCACCGCTTTGCTGTTGGCGTGGCGCTGGCGTGGGTGATTTTTAGATTCACTGCGCGAACGGCGAAATCGTCGGCAGCGGAAATCTGCAGCGGGATCACCGCGTCGGGGGTGCGTTCTTCATTTCGTCGCGGATTTTCGATCTGGACGATGGGCGGCTCATCGGCGCGGGCGATGATCTGGTATTCCTCGGCGCCAGCGTTGGAAAAGCCGTCGGCGTCAACGGCGTGGATGTGGAAGCGGAGAGAGCTAAGAATTGAAGCATCGGAGCATTGAATTATTGAATCATTGGAATTGCTGCGATGCCAAACAACAGAAGGGGCTGGGCCATCGATTGGTTCGAGAGTTGGCGCTGCAGAGCCCAGTAGTTTATTGAAACGGATATCCAAGGTGAGACGTGAGCCGATGGTCGCGGTGACCGGGCTTTGCGAAAGGTCGGCGGTTGTGGCGGGGAGCTGCGTGTAGGCGGGCGGCGTAATTTCGGCGATGAGCGATTGGATCGCCAGGCGCGGCACGATGGCAACGGGAGACAGGTGAACGGTATCGTCGCCAGCGGTGATCCACGCTTTGAGATTGCCGGTGTTGGACGCATCCAGCCGGGTATCGAGCGAGGCGATGTAGGAGCCGTCGGCTTGGCGCGTCATCAGTTCCTGCTGCACGGCACCGCCATCGAGTTGATAGTAAAGAAGCGCCCGTCTGCTGAGCCGATCGCCGCGGGTAAGCTTCATGTGAATGCTCACGTTTTGGCCCACGGGAACTCGTCGCGGCAGATTGTCCAGCAGATCAATCTGCACCGTCTTGGGCCAGGCCGGTGATGCGAATGGGTGGATCAACCGCTCCCAGGCGATCTGCCGATACGCTGAGCTGCTGCAAACGATCAGAATCAATATCGCCAGCACCGCGACCAACGCCACCCCCAGCGATTGATAAAACGGCCGAAGCGAAACCGCCCTACGAACATCGATCTGTTGAAATAGCTCGGAAGTCTCGGCAACAACGCGATTCTTCATCGCCTCAGAGCCGGGCACGGACTCATTGGTAAAATCCACCGTCGAGCGCAGCCGATCGCGGAACTGCGGAAACGCCTGCTCGACGCGGGTCGCCAAAAACGAAAGCGGAATTTTCTGCGCCAGCGGCCGAGCCAATCGCCAAATCGCGATTGCGATAATCATTACTGCTGCGATGATCAAAATCGCCACGCGTCCGGCCGGCGGGAGATTCAGCACATAATCCGCCAGCAAAATCAGCAGCATCGCCGCTGCCCCCGCTGCAACCACTACCGCCACGCCATCAAATAAACTAATCGCCCTGATCCGCCGTCCGAGCCCACGTAATTGACTAATCACCGGAGGGGAAGACATCGCTAGGGATTGTAGCATGGAAAGGGACAGATGAGGGTGAACGCTGAATTCTGAACGATGAACGCTGAAGAAGAGGCCAACGCGTATTCCCTCCCCTCGTACTCAGGGGGAGGGTTAGGGTGGGGGTCTTTCTGCGTTCACCGTTCTGCGTTCACCGTTCATCGTTCAGCCATCCCTCCTCCTTGCGGCTTAACGATTCCGCCCCCTACAATCCACGGCAATGAGCCTCCGCGTTTATAACACTCTGACTCGCGAAAAAGAGCCGTTTCAACCCGTCACGCCAGGAAAGGTGAAGATATATGTGTGCGGGATGACGGTGTATAAGCCGCCGCACATTGGGCATCTGGTGGGGCCGGTGATTTTTGATTCGATTAAGCGGTATCTGGTGCATCGGGGGTTCGAGGTGACGTGGGTGGTCAATATCACGGATGTGGATGACAAGTTGATTGAGAAGGCGAAGGAGGTGGGGACGAGCGTGGAGGCGCTGGCGGAGAAAAATACTCGCGAATATATGGAGGTGCTCAAGGCATATGGCGTGACGGGGATTGATCATTTTCCCAAGGCGTCGCAGTACATGGGGGAGATTATTGCGCTGACGCAGAAGTTGGTGGAGAAGGGTTTTGCGTATGCGGTCGAGGGGAATGTGTGGTTTGATGTGAGCAAGGATTCGGATTACGGAAAGCTGAGTCATCGGCGGGTGGAGGAGCAGGAGAGTGGTGGGAGATCATTGGCGGGTTCGGGGAAGAAGAATGCGGCGGATTTTAGTTTGTGGAAAGCGGTGAAACCGGGGGAACCGGCGTGGGATTCGCCATGGGGAAAGGGACGGCCAGGGTGGCATATCGAGTGCTCGGCGATGTCGATGAAATTGCTTGGCGAGACTTTTGATTTTCATGGCGGCGGGATGGATCTGCTTTTTCCGCATCATGAGAATGAGATTGCGCAGAGTGAGTCGGCGACGGGAAAACCATTTGCCAAGTTCTGGATGCACAATGGGCTGACGCGCATTAAGACGAAGATGAGCGGCGGCGAATGGGCGGATGAGAAGATGAGCGGGTCGATCGGGAATGTGGTGGCGGCGAGGGAATTGATTGAGAAACACGGGGCGGAGGTGATGCGCTATTTTCTGATCTCGACGCATTACCGTCGGCCAATTGAGTTCACGGATGAGGCGCTCGCGAATGCGAAGAAGGGATATAGCGTTTTCGGCCGATTGCTGGAGCGCATGGAGAGACTAGCCGGATCGCCAGTGGGAGATGGAGCATCGGAGGAGATAGAGCCGGCATATGCAGAGTTACAGCAGGCGGCAGCAGCGAGGAAAGCGAAATTCACCGAGATGATGGATGATGATTTCAATACCGCGGGGGCAATTGCGGTAATGCATGAATTGGCTGGCGACATAAATGGCTTCATCGAACGGCAGGGTTTGGAGAAAGAAAAAAATCCGCAGCATTTAAAAGCAGCCATAGCGGGCGCAGCAGCGCTGCGAAATCTGGGGAAAATCCTGGGATTGTTTACGAGCAGAACTAAACCGCAAGCGGGAGCGGGAGAGAATCAGGGGACGGTAGATGGGCTCATGAAACTAATGCTCCAGATTCGCGCCAATGCCAGAAAAAATAAAGATTTCGCCACAGCCGATGCGGTGCGGAAGGGCCTGACGGAGATTGGCATCACGCTGGAAGATCGAGCGGATGGGACGATATGGAGGAAAGGATGAAGGATGAAGGCTGAGGGCTGAAACGAAATACTGACTCGAGTATTTTTTTCATCCTTCATCCTTCATCCTTCATCCTTCATCGCTATGCGTATTCTCGGAATCGATCCTGGTTTGCGGATTTGTGGATATGGGGTGATCGATTATTTGCCGGGGAAGCCGAAGCTGATTGATGGTGGGGTGATTCGGCTCAAAGATAAAACTTCCATCGAATCGCGGCTCGTGGAGTTGGAGAAAGAACTCGAGGAGTTGTTTGCGGAGCATGAGCCAAAAGTTTGCGCGGTGGAACAGCTTTATTCGCATTACAAGCATCCACGCACGGCGATTCTGATGGGGCATGCGCGCGGGGTGATACTGCTGGTGGCGGCACGGCATGGGGTGAAGGTGGAACAATACGCGGCGAATCGGATCAAACAATCGCTGGTAGGACATGGGCATGCATCGAAGGAACAGATGCAGCGCGGAATTCAGGCATTATGGCGATTGCCGAAGCTTCCCGAGCCGCCCGATGTGGCCGATGCGCTGGCGGTGGCGCTGTGCTGTGGCGTGGAAAGCGGGGGGCGGTGATCGTATAATTTTGGGTTATGACCTTGCACATCAATTTGCCGGATGAATTGCAGGAAAAGTTGAATCGCCGAGCGGTGGAGAGTGGGTACCAGGATGCTCAGGAGTATGCCGAAGCGCTCTTGCGGGCGGATGTGGAAGAGAATTTTCTGCCGGAGGATGTGGAGGAATTGTTGCTGGAGCGGCTTGCGGATTCACGACCTGGTATCGAATTAACGCCGGAATACGTTGCCAAATTCAAAGCCGAAGTTGAACAACGGCGGAGAGAAGCAAAATGAATTTGCGCATTGTTCTGCGCCCGGCAGTAGATGACGATTTGCACAGCATCACAGCTTATTTTGATAGCAGAGATTTGAAGATTGCGGACCGATTTGTTGCAGCTGCACTGGATGCGTTAGTGGGCCTCGCGCAGATGCCGGGCAAGGGGAGTCCTAAGGCTTTTCGACGTGACAAACTTCCGCCGATTCGCTCCTGGCTCGTTCCCGGTTTTGACAAGTACGTAATCTTTTACGTTGTCGATGGTGACTCACTTGTCGTGCTGGCAATTTTGCACGGAGCACGCGACGTCAGGAAAATTCTTCGCAAACGTTGAGCATTTTTATGATCGCATCACTGAGCGGTGAATTATTTTCGGTGGAAGAGGATCGCATTCTGCTGAAGGCGGGGGCGATGGTGTATGAGCTGCTCGTGCCGGCGGCGGATGTGCAGGAACTTTCGGGGCGCGTCGGAGAAGAGATTACGCTGCACACGCTGTTTTATATTGAGGGAGATTCTTCCGGCGGAAATATGGCGCCGCGGCTGATTGGGTTTGTTCGCAAAGAAGATAAGAAATTCTTTTTGCTCTTTACGACAGTGAAGGGGATCGGGCCAAAGACGGCGCTGAAGGCATTTACCGTGCCAACGGGATTGATCGCGGCAGCGATTGAGGGAAAAGACAGCCGAACGCTGACGCAATTGAAGGGAGTTGGCAAGCGTACGGCGGAATTAATTATTGCGGAGTTGTCAGGGAAAGTCGGTGCGTTTGTGGGGATTGAGACGCCGAAGCCGCGGACGACGATGCAGCATTCCAGCGAAGATGAAGAAGCAATTGGGGTGATGGTGAGCCCACAAATGGGATTGCGAAGGGCGGAGGCGGAGATGTTGCTGAATCGAGTGAAGCGAGAGACGCCGAAGTTGGTGAAAGCCGAGGAGTTGGTGCCGGAGATGTTGAAGTTGTATGCGCAAAGGCGGTAGCAAGGTCTTTTTGGGCGTTGCTTGTACCGAAAATCGGTATAGAATAACCGGGACATGATTCGCAGCTTTCGGTGTCGCGATACGCAATTGCTGTCTGAAGATGCGAGTGTCCGACGGTTTCGTGCTATAGAGCGAGTTGCCAGGCGGAAATTAGAATTGTTGGCGAGTGCGGCAACATTAAACGATTTGCGTTCGCCGCCCGGAAATCGGCTGGAAGCACTTAAAGGCAATCGGGCCGGCCAACACAGTATTCGCATTAATGATCAGTGGCGAATCTGTTTTCGTTGGGCGGGTAGCGATGCGTTCGATGTCGAGATTGTGGACTATCATTAGAGTACAGTTATGGCAAAAAAGTTAGCACCCATTATTCCCGGAGAAATTTTGCTCGAAGAGTTTCTCAAGCCATCCGGACTAAGCCAAAACCAACTGGCCCGTGCGATTGGCGTGCCGACGGGACGGATTAATGACATTGTGCGCGGCAAGCGCGGCATCACGCGCGACACAGCCGCGCGGCTGGCGGTCTATTTCGGGACATCGCCGGATTTGTGGATCAATTTGCAGGCGCGGTACGATTCGAAGATTGCGCAGCGCGAGTTAGTTCCTGCTGTCGCCAAGTTGATCCGTTCGCATTCGCAGCGAGCTGCCTAGTCTACGGTGAAAATGCGTCGAGAATATTCGCTAATATAATCTGAAGAATTGAAAATGCCACGAGAGCGATTGATATCGGCCGATTCGCAGGGGGTTGAGGAGATGGTGCAGGCGCTGTCGCTGCGGCCGGAGCGGTTTGGGCAGTATATCGGGCAGCAGCAGCTCATTCGTAAATTAAAGATTGCGGTGGAGGCGGCGAGAAGAAGAACGGAGCCGGTGGAGCATATTTTGTTGCATGGACCGCCGGGGCTGGGGAAGACGACGCTGGCGCACGTGGTGGCTAATGAGATGGGGGCAAAGGTGCATGTGACCAGCGGGCCGGCGCTGACGCGGGGGGCGGATTTGACGGGCATTCTCAATAGTCTGGAGGCCGGGGATGTATTGTTTATCGATGAGATTCATCGGCTGCCGGTGATTGTGGAGGAGTGTCTCTACTCGGCGATGGAGGATTTTAAGATTGATCTGACGAATGAGGCGGGGCTGCACGCGCGGGCGTTTACGATTCAGATTAAACCGTTCACGTTGATCGGAGCGACGACGCGGATTGGGTTGCTCACAGGCCCAATGCGGAGCCGGTTTGGGTTGATGGAGCATTTGGAATTTTATTCAGCCGAAGAGTTGCAGGAAATCTTGCGACAGAATGTAAAGCTGCTCAAAGTGGAATCGGAGGCAGCGGGGCTAGTGGAATTGTCGCATCGCAGCCGCGGCACGCCGCGAGTGGCGAATCGATTGCTTCGGCGGGTGCGCGATTACGCTGCGGTTGAAGGGGATGGGAAATTGACGCTGCCGATCGTGAAAAAATCATTAGAGCTGGAGGGGATTGATCCGAAGGGTTTGGATGAACAGGATCGGGCGTTTTTGCGGGCGATTATTGATGTTTATGGCGGCGGGCCGGTGGGAATCGAAGCAGTGGCGGCGACGCTGGGGGAAGAGCGGGATACGCTGGAGGATGTGATTGAGCCGTATCTGCTGCAAACAGCGATGCTGACACGCACGCGGCAAGGCCGACGGGCGACGAAAAAAGCGTATGAGCATTTGGGGTTGAAATATGTGCCGCCGGTGACCGCAGCGGATGAGGGGACGCCGCTATTTGATGGCGAACAATAGATTTTTAACCGCGAAGGCACAAAGGTCGCAAAGAAAATCACCGATAATTTTTTCTTCATGCCTTCGTGAACTTCGTGGTTAATTCTTCTCCAATGCTTTATCGTTCATATCATGTGGCATTGGTTGGTGCATACCGATGCGGGACTGCTCACACGGATTGTTATCGGGGCGGGGATATTTCTGGTTTTGGCGATTGTAGATTGGCGGCGGCGCGGGCGTGAGGCGACGCGGTGGCGGGAGTATTTGTTTCTGCTTGTGTGTGCTGCGGCGGCGATTATATATGGCGTGGTGAATGATCAGCTCACGTCACGGATTTCGTGGGAGTATTTTTATTTTGGGAAGGGATTGGATGAGGTGCTGGGGCCAATAGTGCCGCCGGATATGGCTAGGCTACATCTGGCGGCGATCAAGGTGGGCGTAGAAGCGACGTGGAGCGTGGGGCTGATTATTGGTGTGGCATTGCTCCTGGCGAATAATCCACGGGTCGGTCGGAAGCGGCTCGGGTACGGGCAGTTGTGTAAGGCGCTGGCAATTATTTTTGGCATCACGATTTTGCTGGCGATCATTTTCGGAATTGCGGGATATGAAGGGTTGCCATCGAGGTTTTCCGAAGATTTTCGGCAGATGGTGCTGCACGATGAGTTTCGGCCTTATTTGTTTATGTGCGTATTCGGAGTGCATCTGGGTGGGTATGTCGGTGGGCTGCTCGGATGTGTTGTTGCGGTGGCCTGGGTGATGAAGAAAAGAAAGAGCGAGAAGATACCGGCGTGAATCGCAATCGAAAAACGCAGCGCAAGTGCAGTGCTGACTATTCACTCACGACAATAAAGATTCGTACAAGTCGATGTGCTGTTTAGCGACATGCGACCAACTGAAATCGTTGGCCCATTGGCGGGCGGTTTGGCCCATGGCGTGGGCGGCAGTGGGATGGGCGGCGATTTGGCGCATGGCATTGGCCAATGCGGTGGCATCATTTTCGGGAATGAGCAGGCCGGTTTGGTTGGGGCGGATTAGATCGGATAGGCCGGGGATGTTGCTGGCAATCATGGGGCGAGAGGCAGCGTAACTTTCCAGGACAGTCAGAGGGAAAGCTTCCCACGAGCGCGATGGGAGAATCGTGCACAAGGAGTTTTGCAGGAGCCAACGCTTAGTTGCTCCGCCCACGCGGCCAACGAAATGCACGCGATTTTTAATTTCTGCGGCGCTTTCATGGAGATCGCTCGCTTCGTCTCCGTCCCCGGCGATCACGAGTGGAAAAGGCAAATCGGGGGCGAGCTTCATCGCATCCAAGAGCAAGTCCACTCCCTTGCGGCGCACGAGTCGGCCGATGAACAGAAAATATCCGTGCGATTTTAAATCGCCTGGTAATTCGGGCGGCCGCTGCGTGGGCTGAGCGAATTCGGCCAGATCGACTCCATTGGGGATATTCACAATTTTTTCGGGCACTCCGCCCATACGGAGAAAACCGGCGCGGGTAAATCCACCGATCGCTACAAATCGATCCGATTTGGTCACAGCCAATTCATGTCGCACTTTAATCACCGGGCGGCGCAGCCGCACGTTTCCTTCGCGCACATCGCCGCCGTGGCTGGTGAGGACCAGCGGGATGCCGAGGCGGTCTTTCAGCGTCGCGGCGAGATAGCCGGATGGATACAGCCCGTGGCAGTGCAGCAGATCAAATTTCTCACGATGAAAATGTTGCAATAGGAAACGCTTGTACCAATTCACTCCCCAGCGCGTGGAATAAAAGCGCAGATGTCGGCGCATTTGATAGGGGTACTTCGAGTCATCCAATTTCAGCCCATGGCGAGGATATGGGGCAAGCACGCTGGTCTGGTGGCCCATTTCCACAAACTGCCGCGCCAGCGCATCGACAACCAATTCCTGCCCGCCGAGCTTGGGCAGAGCGGTTTCGGTATAGATGCAGATTCGCATGCTTTGGTGAGTTTAACGGGGAGGAGCGGGGTGCGAAAATATAAGAAGAGATGCAACCAAAGAGGCGAAGAGACACAGAGACCAACTCGGCCTTCAATGTCCGAAGAATGAATAACCGCAAAGGCACAAAGGGCGCAAAGAAATACAAAGAATAATTTTATTAATTTTTTCTTAGTCTTTCTTTGCGCCCTTTGCGACTTTGCGGTTTAAATTCTTAACTGTTCCGTGGCGGCAGGGCGACCGTGCTTGCACGCGTGATTCCAGGACGCGCTCGCAGACGGTTCAATAGAGCCTCGGGGGCTGCGGTATCGGTCTTGAGCACCATCAGAGCGATTGCTCCATCGGAGCGGAATTCGCGGCTGATGACCATGTCGGCGATATTGACCTGCGCATCGCCAAACGTGCTGCCGACGGCGCCGATCACGCCGGGCTGGTCTTTGTTGATGATCAGCACCATGTTCCCTTCGGGGACCATGTCCATGTTGAAATTGTCGATGCGGAGCACGCGCGGCAGGCCGTCGGCGTAGGCGGTGCCGAGAATGCGATGCGTGCGTCCGTCGGCGGATTCGACGCGCAGGCCGACGATATCGCCCACCAAACCTTGCGGCGGCTGCGGTTCGTGCACGCTGGATATTTCTATGCCACGCGAGCGGGCCAGGTGTTCGACATTGATGACGTTAACGGGCGTATCCATGTGCGGCTTGAGTAGCTCCACCGCTGCCAGACGAAGCAGTGTGTTCATGTGTTTCGGCGCACGCGGTCCGGAGGCCCGCAAGGTGATCGTCTTATATCCACCCTCGTGATAACCGCCGAGCAGGGCGCCGATTCGGCTGGCTAATTTCGCCAGCGGCGCTTCGTCGGGCGGCAAATCCAATTTAATTCCTCCCGCATTAACCGCGCCGCGAATTTCGCCGTGCTTGAGATAGGCCACGATCGCCTTGGCGGCATCGACGCTCACGGCGGTCTGCGCTTCGTCGGTGCTGGCGCCGAGATGGCAGGTCAGCACCGTATTTTCCAGACCAAATAGCGGATGATCCTTTTGTGGCGGTTCGGTTTGATACACATCCAGGGCCGCACCGGCAATTTTCTTTTCTTTCAGGGCATCAGCCAGGGCAAATTCATCGACCACTTCGCCGCGGGCATCGTTTACTACCAGTAGATTGGGGCGCACTTTGTTGAACAAACGGTCGCGATTCAGCAGATGCTTGGTATTGTCGCCGCCCGGGACGTGGAAGGTGATCACGTCGATTTGCGAGACAAAGTCGTCGAAATCGCGAACCAGTTTTACTCTGCCTTCCAAAGCACTTTCGCCACTGAAGAAGGGGTCGTAGCCAACTACTTTCATGTCCATGGCCAAGGCTCGAGTCGCCACGGTGCGGCCGATCCGGCCTAAGCCCACCACGCCCAATGTCTTACCTGCCAATTGCGTTCCCTGATATTGGTTGCGCTTCCACTGGCCGGAGCGCACGTGGGCATCCGCCTGGGGAATTTTGCGAGCCAGCGACATCATCAATGCCAGGGCGTGCTCTGCGGTTGAAAGCGTAGAGGCCTCTGCGGTGTTAAGTACAAGAATGCCTTTGCTCGTTGCAGCAGGGAGATCAATATTGTCCACCCCGACACCGGCGCGGGCAATTACTTTCAGATTGCCCGGCTTCTCCAAAACCTTGGCGGTGACCTTGGCGCCCGAACGGACGATCAGGGCATCGTATGCCGGGACGGCGGCGGCCAATTCATCCTCTTTCAGGCCCACCTTCACGTCATAATCGATTCCGGAATTTTTCAGATCATCCAGGCCTTCTTCAGCCAACTTATCAGCAACGAGAATTTTCATAAGACATCAGTTCCTTAAAAAATAATGGAAGGGAAATCGTATGGAGCCGAATGGTTCACGGCAAGGGGAATGCAGGAAATTCAATGACGAAAGATCGAATGATCCCGATTTTATCGGGAACGAATCAATGGTCGAATACCCAAGGACCAAACCCTCGCAATATTTAGCGGCGCGTCCGAAGGACTGCGCTGTATAGCGCATCCTAGCGCGGTGCTACGCACCGCCGCTAAATATTGGCAGGCAAGCGTTTCGAACATTTGATCATTCGAATTTGATTCGTCATTCCAATTTCGTTATTCGGTGATAGCACGCTCCCCCCAATCCATGTACCATGTTCGTAATGGCCTCTGCCCCCGGCAAACTCTACCTCGGCGCCGGCACGCAATGCTCAGGGTCCAGCTTGATCTCATGGTGCTTTTTGCAGCGCCATGGCATGAACGGGGTGTTGGATGCCCGATTTGATATGCTGCCGATTCTGCCGCTGATGGCTGCGGGGATAAAGCCCTGGTGTAAATTCACCGTGGCCTGTTTTCGTTTCAGCGAAGTTTATGCTTATTTCCAGGATGATGGGTGGGAAATCGCCCCTCTGCTGGTGGTGCGGGATGTGCGGAATGTCTTTAATTCCCTCTCCAAAAAGCGCATAGGGGCCAATGGGATCACCGCCGAGGAACCGCCGCTGCGGCTGCGGTTATTACGCCTTCGCGATGATTGGCGGATGTTCCGTGAAAAGAATTGGCCGATCATGCGCTATGAATCTTTCGTCGCCGCGCCTGAAGTTGAATTAAAAAGCGCTTGCTCGGCGATGGGACTGGATTGGGATGAAGCGATGATCAATTGGCCCAAGCCGCGCGAGCAGATGGCCGATGGACGCTGGGGCAGCCGGGTTCTGCATGAATCGCGCAATCAGACGCTGCGCGATTCGCTTCGCACCGACCGGGCAGCCATCGGGACGCAAAACATTCTGCCCGGCGATTTCGATTGGCTGGAGCGCGAATTCGCCGAGTTCAATCGCGATCTGAATTATCCCGCCCATGTGGAATACGCTGCGCCAGCTAATGCAGGCGAGCGCCTGGTTCCCTGCTACGAAAATACCCGGCGGCACTGGAAGAAAGCCCGCAAAGGGCCAATCCGCAAGGGACTCCGGTCCATCGCGCGGGTCTTTGAGCGCATGGGCGATCATCTGCACACGCCGCCGCAGCGACCCGGGAATGTGGGATTGCCGGATCGGTAATTAATACGGACCATTATTAATTTACACTCCAAGTTTAGCCGCTGCGGCCTCGCGGCGGGATAATCCAAGTCCGCCGCGAGGCCGCA
>DASXDR010000090.1:0-5713 GCA_036490535.1 Tepidisphaeraceae bacterium
GAAGAGCACGATAAAGAGCGTGAGCTTCCACGACAAAAACATCGCCAGCAAGAACATGAAGCCCGCGCGAATTGGCTCCAGAATCGCATCTCCCAATACGGCTTTGTAGCCTTCGAGCAATCCATTGGCATCCTGCACCAATCTGCTGGTCGCGTCGCTGGTGCCTTTGAGGGAAAAATATCCCACCGGCATGTGCAGAATGTGATCGTAGAGCTGCCTGCGGACGCCATTCACCGCCAATATCGCCGCGCGCTCGGCGAGATATTCCTGGAAGAAAATGAATACATTGCTGATCAGCGCCAAGGCCGCGATGATGCCAAACACGGCTGCGATTGATTTCACTGGCGTGGCTGGCATGATCGCGCCCACCTGCTCGCCAGTTTCCATCCACCAGGGCACGCCTTTGAGCGCGAGAGATACATTCTGGCCATTGCTTAGCGACAGCGTCGCATGGTCATGGTGCTTGTCCGCCAGAAAGTCGAGCATTTGCATCGACTGCAGCGTGGTGGCTTTCTCGGCGTTTTCCACTGGCACCTTCATGCCGGCAGGCAAGTGCATCTCCGCAATCCGTTGCACCATTGCGGGCGTAATTACGTGCGCCCGCTGCGCCGGCCCTTCATCTCCAAAATACGCCTTGGTCGCCACGATCATTACCGCATGCGGATCATTCTCGAGTTTCACCCCCATGCGATAGCTCGTCACCTCCCGATTCACCCACGCCTGCACCGTATCCCCCTTAAAAAACACCTGCAAAATCGGCAGCATCGTCGATAACCCCGTCACCGATGCCACCGCACAGACCATCGCGCAAAGCGTCGAAATAATCACCAGCCGCCGATGCGGCCAGAGATAACTCAGCGCCTTAACAAAATCCCCCGGGCGACCCTTTTGCTTTTCTTTTTTGCTTTGTGATGAACTCATGCGACAATTCGGCGAGAGGCCGATAAGCCAGTATACTAGGTCCAATGACGAAACTCGAATGACTAATGAGTAATCAATGTTCAATATCAAGCGATCGAAACCGCAGATTATTTAGCGGCTCGTCCGAAGGACCGCACTATGCAGCGCTATCCAACGCGGTGCTACGTACCGCCGCTAAATATTGGCAGGAAAATTTTTCGAGCATTCGAGTTTGATTCATCATTCGAATTTTGACCTTTCTAATTTATGCAAATCCCGTTATCTCAACCCGACATTACCGATCTCGAAATCGACGCTGTCACCGATGTTCTGCGTTCCGGCACTCTTTCGATAGGCCCGAAGATCGAAGAATTCGAAGCTGCTTGCGCAAAAGTCGCAGGCCGGCGTTATGGCATTGGAGTCTCTTCCGGCACTTGCGGTTTGCATCTGGCCATGCTCGCTGCGGGTATTGGTCCCGGCGACCAGGTCATCACCACTCCATTCTCTTTCGTCGCCAGCGCCAATTGCATTCTCTACGTCGGCGCCACGCCCATTTTTGTCGATATCGATCCCCAAACCCTCAACATCGATCTCTCCAAAATCGAAGCTGCGATCACTCCGCGCACCAAGGCGATCGTCGCGGTTGAAACCTTTGGCCATCCCGGCGGCATGATCGAACTCGAACAAATCGCCCGTAAGCACGAGTTGATACTGATCGAAGATTCCTGCGAAGGCTTCGGCGGGGCCATCGACAATCGCCCCATCGGCTCTTTCGGCCGGGCAAGCACTTTTGCTTTTTATCCCAACAAACAAATTACCACCGGCGAGGGTGGCGTCATCCTCACCGACGACGATGTTTTCGCTCAGATGTGTCGCAGTCTGCGCAATCAGGGCCGTGACGGCATGAATTGGCTGGCCCATGCGCGCCTTGGCTATAACTACCGCCTTTCTGAAATCCACGCCGCCATCGGCGTCGCCCAAATCTCCCGCCTCGAAGAAATCCTCGACAAACGTCGCCGCGTTGCTCATGAATACATGCAGCGCTTAATGACCAACAAATACCTCATTATTCCTACCTTGGATGATTCCACGCGCGTCAGCTGGTTCGTCTTTGTCGTCCGCTTAAATGATCTTTTCGAACCTGGCGATCGCGATAAAATCATGCTCGAGCTTCGCGCTAACGGCATCGGTTGCAATAATTATTTTCCTCCCATCCATCTACAACCCTACATGCAGGAAAAATATAACTTTCAAGAAGGCGCGTTCCCGATCACTGAATACATTTCCTCACGCACGCTCGCTTTGCCATTTTTCGCACGCATGACCAACGCCCAGATCGCTCACGCCTGCGATACCCTCGATTCAGCTATCGAAAAAGTTCTGATGGGCAAGAAACCGCGCTTCTGATCTCGCTTTATTCGATCCAGCACTAAAAATACCCACCTCTCGCGCGGTGCTGCGCACCACCGCTAACTATTGAATCCAAATATTTAGCGGCGGTGCATAGCACCGCGCTGCTTCATCCTTAATTTTTTCCTGCTAACATCGACAGCGCATGAAAATCGTGCACATCATCACCCGCCTGATCGTCGGCGGTGCGCAGGAAAATACCTTGCTCAGCTGCCGTGGGCAGCATGAATCGGGGCACGATGTCACTCTGATTACCGGGCCGGCATTGGGACCTGAGGGATCGCTTCTCGAATTCGCTCGTTCGCATGGCTACCGCATCGAAATCATCCCCGATATGCGCCGGGCCATTCTTCCCATTCGAGATTGGAAAACCTATCGGCAACTCATTGGACTTTTAAAACAGATTAAGCCTGACATTGTGCATACGCATTCTTCCAAAGCCGGCATTCTCGGCCGCCACGCCGCTCATGCCGCCCACATGCCCGCCATTATTCACACCATTCACGGTTTGGCCTTTACTGCTTCGAAGAATGCGCTGGTGAACCACGCTTATAAAATCCTGGAAAAGCGCGCCGCGCCGATCACCACAAAAATCGTTTGCGTTGCCGACGCAATGCGCGAGCAATCATTAGCTGCGGGCATCGGCCGGCCCGCCCAGTATGTCACGGTTCATTCCGGCATGGAGATCGAACCATTTATTAACTCCCATACCACGCGAGCTGCAATTCGTAAGCAGCTTGGCATCGCCGAGAATGACATCGTTGTCGGCACGATCGCTCGCCTGTTCCATCTCAAAGGCCACGAAGACCTCCTCGCCGGCGCGCCGCAACTTTGCGAAAAATTCCCGAACCTCAAATTCCTCTGGCTCGGCGACGGCATCCTGCGCCCGCAATTCGAAGCCCGCATGCGCGAAATGAAACTCACCGATCGCTTCATCCTCACCGGAATGATTCCGCCATCGCAAGTCGCCCGATACGTCGGGGCAATGGATATTCTCGCGCATCCGTCTCGCCGGGAAGGGCTGGCGCGGGCGCTGCCCCAAGGGCAACTTGCTGGCATTCCTGTGGTTACTTACGACATCGATGGCAATCGCGAAGGATTAATTCCTGGCGAGTCGGGGATTCTCATTCCCGCTTTCGATACGGTTCGTTTTATAAACGCTCTTGCCACCCTTGCTGCCGATGCAAACGTGCGACAGCAAATGGGAGCAATAGGGCAAAAATTCGCCGCGGAGCGTTTCGATTGGCGTATCATGGTGCAGCGACTAAACGTCGTGTACGAGCAAGCGTTGAGCAAATGAAAAATTCGAATGACGAATCAATGACCGAATATCAAATGACCGAACCCACACAATATTTAGCGGCGCGTCCAAAGGACCGCGCTGAGCAGCGCTGCCCAACGCGATGCTACGCATCGCCGCTAAATATTGGCGGGAAAATTTTCGAGCATTCAATCATTCGAATTTGTTTCGTCATTCACGACTAAAAGGAGCATGATGGCTTCCATCGTTGTAGTCGGGCCTCACCCGGATGATCAGGAACTTGGCATGGGCGGCACCATCGCTTTGCTGGTTGCGCAGGGGCATCGCGTGCATTTGATCGACGCCACCACCGGCGAGCCCACGCCCTTCGGCTCCGAAGAAACCCGCGCCCTCGAAAAATCCAAAGCAGCGCGAATCCTCGGCGTCGCCCGCACGCTCGTGGGGCTAACGAATCGCGAAGTAGTTCACGATATTCCGAGCCGACATAAAATGGCCGCTGTTTTTCGGCAGCACAAACCTGATTGGATTTTTGTACCGCATCCCACCGATGCGCACCCGGATCACGTCGCCGTCACGAAAATCGTCGAAGATGCCCGCTTCGACGCCAAGCTCACCAAAAGCTCCATCCCCGGCGATCCCTGCTACCCCAAGCGCATCATCTATTACTTCGCGACGCACCTGCGAATGAATTTCCAACCCACTTTCTGCATCGATATCTCCGCCCAGATCGAAACCAAAATGAACGCCGTCGACGCTTATCACTCCCAATTTGCCGGCAATCCTGGGGGAGCTCACGTGCCGGAGATGGTTCGCACGATCAATGGTTATTTTGGTTCGCGCATTGGCGTCCAATATGCGGAGCCGTTTTTTACGCACGAGCAACTCGGCCTACGAGGACTCAGTGAACTAGTCTGAATTGATCCAATTCTCTCACTCCGCCCTCCGAAACTCCGGCCGTTTAGCCAGCGTCGCGATCCCTCCCATCACCCCCATCACCCGAATCCCTACATAAGTAATTGGCAGCAACGCCAAAATCACTCCTGCCCACGCCGCTCCGATATATGCATAAACAAACGCCGCGTCATACACAATCAGCCACAAAAGTCCCGCCAGCCACATTTGTCGCCCGATATCGCGATACGATCTCCCGCGCCGCACGATCAATACCGCCAGCATTACAAACCCCGCCATTGCCAGAATCGGAAAAATCAGCCGTGGCGTAAGCCGCATGATCTCCACAAACGAATCCCCATCCTCCGCCTGCGAAAAATAATACAGCCCAATCAGCACCGCATCGATCAATACCAATCCCATCAAAACCCACCACCGCTGCGTGCGCGTCGCCACCGGCCGTTTCTGCTCGAGGATATACGCCAGCGTCGAAACAATCGTCAGATGATTCATCAACACGAGCGGATGCCACAGGACGGGCAAGGTGGGAGAGGCGATGGATGCGTGGAAAAATCGCACCAATCCCAGGGTGAGCAATCCGGGCGCAACCAGATATTTTCCTGCGAAATCGTAAAAAGTGATCAGCGCAGCAGTGCCGAGCAGCAGGATGAAGCTGAGCGAATCTTTGATCGTGATTGCATAGGCCATGCCCGCGAGCAGGGCAGAAGCCATGAGTGCGGCGCAGAGCACGTGGCCGAGTTTCACGCCGATTTTTCCGGAAGCAATCAATCGATTTTTCGCCAGCTGCTGATCGCGGCGGCGGTCGATCAGATCATTCAAGCTCAGGCCAAACCCATAGAGCGTTGCCGAGATGATCGCCATCTCCACCATGTCCAGTGCATGCGGATGCACGCCCCAGATGTCGTTAGTTGTCGCACTTGTCGACCAGGTGCGCAGCAGCACGGTGGACCATCCATCCGCAATGGCGGTGAAAACCAGCGCCGTGCGCGTCAACTCCGGCATCGCAATGGTTCGGCGGGAAATCACGAGGGGATTGTCGCAGAAGCGCTGGTATAAACTAGGGTGCAGAGGGCGCTGCGCTTCTAGTGACAAAAGTCGGTTGACGAGCCTATGAACGAATGATCAATGATCTAGTTCGCATCCTATTTAGCGGCGGTGCGCAGCACCGCGTTGCGTCAGAGGTGTGCTCAGAAGCGCGGTGCTGCGCACCGCCGCGAAATAGGGTGTAGG
>DASXDR010000113.1:0-21278 GCA_036490535.1 Tepidisphaeraceae bacterium
GTTAGAAAAATATGATTCCACGCTGAAGGACCTTGAGCTGCAGGCAGCGATGGCTTCATCGGCGACGACATCGCCCAGCAAAGGGACTTCGGCGGACGCGCAAGGAATGGATGCGGATGATATCGCCATGCAGGACAAGCAGATGGCGGATATGCTTTTGCAGCAACGGCAATTGCAACAGGCGCTGGCGGCGATGCAAATGCAGGGATATCTGCAAGATCATCCGAAAGTAAAACAGGCCGAAGCAGAACTCATCGCCATCGATCAGGCAATCAAGCAGCGCGTTGTTGAATACAATAAAAAGGTAAGCACGGGGCAAGTCGCGTTTCAATCGGCGACGCCCAACAACGGGGAAGCCAACCCAATTCCGCGTCTCACGCCGGCGCAGATTCAGGCCCAGCGCGATGAAGTGCGCAAGGTTTATGATCAGGCCCAGAAAGACTTGCTGGTCCTAGGCAATGAACGGTTGAAGATGCAGAGCCTCAAGGATGAAGAGGCGGATGCCAAAGCCAAATTGGATGATGTGCAAAACCACCTGGATCAGCTCAATGTTGAGAATCAAATCACGGGGCGCATCGATGTAGACGATGCAAGCGCAGCACAGGTATTTAAAAAGAGCCGGCCATTCAAATTCGCGGGGATGGGCATTTTTGGCGGTTTGGCATTGGGATTTGGATTCGTGCTGTTCATCGGATTGATGGATCGCAGTTTCCGCTCGCCGGCTGATGCGAAAATGCACATGCAGAATAGTCCGATGCTCGGTGTACTGCCGAATCTGCCGGACGATTTGTCCGATCCGGAGCAGGCGGCGGTGACGGCGCACTATGTGCATCAGATTCGCACACTGCTCCAGATCTGGGATGCGGGGCGAGGCAAACAAGTATTCAGTGTGACCAGCCCGGTTTCAGGAACCGGGAAGACCAGTCTGACACTGGCGCTGGGGGTTTCGTTTGCGGCAGCGTCGCGCACACTGCTCATCGATTGCGATCTGGTGGGCGGCGGGTTAACGCAGCGCGCCAATAGCATCGTCAAACGAAAGATCGGTCGCATTCTCCAGAAAGAAGGTTTGCTCACGGATCGCCAACTCGAAGATGCATTACACCTCGCCAATGGAAGTCGCCGGCGGCTCGGGGAAATTCTTGTCGAACTTGGATATCTGAAAGAGAGCGAGTTAACCCAGGCGCTGGTGACACAGCAAAAGGCAAGTATCGGATTAATCGATGCGATCAATGGCGAGAGCCTGGATGATTGCATCGCCGAGACGGGAATCGCTAATCTGCATATCTTGCCGCTGGGCAGTGCGACGGCTCAGCATATCAGTCGGCTCACGCCGCAGACAGTCCGCAAGTTGCTGGATCAATGTCGCGAGCGGTTCGATACGGTGCTGATCGACTCCGGCCCCATCCCAGGAAGCCTGGAAGCATCGGCAGTGGCATCCGAAGTCGATGGTGTGATTCTTTGTGTGTCGCGGGGGGAGCAGCGGCCTTTAGCGGAACGATGCGTTCAGCACCTGCATTCACTGGGAGCACGCGTGGCGGGCATCGTGTTCAACCGCGCGCGCACGGAAGATATGGTGCTGGATGGGACAACGATACGCAGCTCGCAGCCAATGAGTTCAGATGCGGGAAGCATGCGGCAATCGGCGAAGTTTGGTCCGATGGCCCGAGCCGTCGCCGCCGCCGCTCAGGGCGAGGAGGGAAATGGGAATGGAAATGGGGCGAAGGGATAAAGGAAACAGTGGCACTGAAGTGCCACCGCCGGTTAGTGTTGTTGTTCATTTAAGTTGGTGTCCGGTTTTCGCCAGAAGACTTTTATGGTTTCGGCAACTGAAAAGATGAGCACTGTCCCTACGGTGTGGGGGCTTACGCCGACACAACTGCATGACCGCTTCTGGGCGGCGCGCGGGGTGCAGGTGGTGCGCCAGGGGGAAAAGTCTGAAATCGTGGCGAATGCTGAATTGTTCTTGCTGACAGCGCCGCGGTCGCTGGTAATTTTCAAACTAGGGTTAGTGGTTGAAAAGATGGTATGGGAACGCCCGGACGTGATGTTTGTTCGGCTACACGATGAGCGCGAGCAAGGATATCGCGAGCAGGTTGTCACCGATACTGCCGGGCAATTCGTGCGGTTTGAAAGAAGCTATGGGGGATCAGCGTCGCGCTTGGCGCGAGTCCTCATGACCAAAGACGTGGCGATCGCACAGGCGTGGCAGGGCGCCGATGATTTGAAAACCGCATGGAGGCGTTTGCGCGATACAGCGAGCCGGGGATATCGATCAATTCTTTCATTAAGGGCGCGACTTTACGATCGGGCCAATGACGAAGATCAGGCGGCGTTTGTGCGGAACCTGGTCAATGTCTGGTCGCGCCCTGATGCTACGGTGAAGCGTGCGCGGCGGCTTCGCGAAGACGAAGGAGCCTGGACAGATCAGGAATCGCAGGTGGCCGATGCGTGCCATTTCATCGGGCCAGTCTGGGTTGGTGCGAATCGACACATTAACGAGCCGACCGTGGTGGGTCCGGCTGTATTGTGGGACGAACCGGAACACCGGCCGCGAGTGGATGCGCTGGTGTGGGATGAAATTGAGCCAGTGGCAAATTTTAATCGCACCGTGCAGCCGCGAAAAGTTTCGTCCCTGGGACGATTTGAGAAACGGCTGTTTGATATTGTCTTTGCAAGCATCGCTCTATTACTCACATTGCCAATTTATCCATTGGTCATGCTGGCGATCTGGCTGGAGGATGGCCGGCCATTCTTTTTCGCGCATGCACGAGAAACTATTGGCGGGAAAGAATTTCCATGCATCAAGTTCCGCTCAATGCGCAAGGACGCTGAAGCGATCAAGAAGGAGCTGGCCAAGAAGAATCAAGCCGATGGACCCCAGTTTTTCATTGAGGATGATCCCCGACTGACGCGCGTGGGATGGCTGATTCGCAAGATGAATATCGATGAGCTGCCGCAGTTCATCAATGTGCTGCTGGGGCATATGTCAGTGGTAGGGCCCCGCCCCAGCCCGCGCAAAGAAAATCAATATTGTCCGCCCTGGCGCGAAGCGCGCCTGAGCGTGCGGCCTGGAATCACCGGACTCTGGCAGGTGCGCCGCACGCGCGTGCCGGGTCTCGATTTCCAGGAATGGATCAAATATGACATCGTGTACGTAGAAAACGCTAACTGGAAACTCGATCTTTCCATTATCTGGCAAACTATGGTTACCATTATTCGCGGAGCGATTCGATCATGAGCATGAAAGCCAAGTCTCGGAAGCGTCTGATTGTTCTTTTTTGTGCAGCAGCAATTGTGGTAGGAGGCGGGACGGGAGCGTATGTCTTCCGCAAACTCCAGGTGCGTCATTTACTGGCGCATGATCGTGCTGAAGGTTTGGCTGCTGTACAGAAAAAGGATTATCCGACTGCAGTAAAGGATCTGGGAGAATATCTGGCCAGTCGGCCCAACGATATCGAAGTGCTTAAGGCATATCTCAAAGCCCGGCCCATGGCCGGTGGCAGCGAAGTCGCGACCGTGCGCGACACGATTCCGAGATTACATCAATTGGTTCTGTTTGATCCATCGGATACCGATGCGCGGCAGCAATTGATGGATCTCTATTGGCGCTACGGATATGTCCCCGAAGCCGAAGAACAGGCTCAGGAGCTGCTGAAAAAAAATCCGAAAGATGCAGATGCATTAAAACATCTGCTCTGGGCGAAAATCCGCAACCGCGGTGAAGATCTGACCGGATCAAAAACCAAAGGAATTGCTTCAGGAAATGAGATAGCGACTCGCTGGGTGGCTGCGGCGCCGGACGATCCGGAGCCCTATTTTTGGGTGTTGAACCTGGCACAAGAAAACGGTCAGCAGGCGGATCAAATCGTGGCCAAGGCTCGAGAGTTGGGACAGAAACAGCCCAATAGCCCCCTGTCCGAACTGATCATGGCCGAGGCGTATCGGATTACCAATGATCGCGCCAGTGCGGTGCAAATGCTCAAGGCTGCGGCGGCGCAGCCGATGCCGTCAACGGATTTTGCCAAGATGCTGGCGCGGCAAATGGATGTGATGGGGTTGTACCACAATTCATTGCAGTTACTGCAAAAGCAGTCGCACAACGGTAGCGATCCAACGATTTCTGAGGATTTAGCTAAGCGGCAATGGGAAGCGGGCGATGCCAAGGGAGCGATCGCACAGACCAATGGAATCGAAGACAAATTAAGCACGGAAGGAAAAGCGATCCGCGCGATTTCGCTTCGCGCTGTGGGGAAGACTGACGAAGCGGATGCGATTCAGAAGGAATTAGCGCAGCAAGGCACACCGCTGGCCAGCGCCTGGGCAGTAATTGTGCACGAGATGGCTGCCCCCCAGGAAGTCACGCCGCGGCAGGTTGTAGATGCCTGCGGTGCTGCCGCGAAAAGCGGTGCTGGAGCACGCGATGCCTATCTGCAATTCTTCCTGGCGCAAGCCTACGAACGACTGGGAGAGCGCGAGTTGGCTGCGGATGCTTTGGAAAAAGCAGCCGCGGAAAATGTGACCTGGTCGCTGCCGTTGGTTTATCTCTCACGAATAGAACTGGCGCGCCAACATCCGGCGGAAGCATACCAGGCAGCGATTTATGCTTGCCAGCGGGCACAAAGCGCCAACGCACAGGCAGCGATTGCATTGGCCAAAGCCTGGGAAGCCTATTCACAGGAGAATGGTACTGGAACGAGCGGCCCGCCCAAGCAATTAATGAGTTTGGTGCAGCAGATGCACGAAAAGATGCCAGACGAAGAGCAGACGCTGGCGATGTATGTTTCACTTCTCTGCCAGAGCCAGCCCAGTCGCAGCGAAGAGGCAAAGATTGAAATCAATCGCGCCCTGTCGGGAAATACCCACTTCACCGAAGAAG
Source organism: Tepidisphaeraceae bacterium (assembly GCA_036490535.1). Lineage (GTDB taxonomy): Bacteria > Planctomycetota > Phycisphaerae > Tepidisphaerales > Tepidisphaeraceae > DASXDR01. The sequence continues at coordinate 4,877 of DASXDR010000113.1, forward strand.
GACTCATTCGCCTGGCAACCTTGAGCAAGATTTACAATCTGGGAGTAACGGATCAAACGCTTGCGCTGTCAGAAAAGAAGTTCGGGATGACACCGGCTTTGGCTTATGCCGAAGCGGTCATGCGTTATGTTCCCGGTGATGTTGCCGGAGGAAAAACATTCCTGCAACAAGCACACGCCAAAGGAAAAGGAGATGCGCTGCAATGGGATATGGCCAATGCGCGCTATCTGGAATTGGTGCATGATCCGCAGGCGGGGGCCGCTTGGATGGCTCTGGGTGATGCCAATCCGAATAACCTGTCCGTACAGCAAACCATTCTGGATATTCCCAGCGTGCAGGGACAGACTGATTTCCTTACCCGCACGATCGATCGTGTGAAGAAATTGACTGGCGATGATGCGATTACCTGGAAGCTGGCGCAGGCGCGACTGACACTGGCGGGTAAACCCGATCCACAAAAGCTGGCGACAACGTCACTGGAATTGAAGCAGATTCTTGCGCAGGCGCCCGATTTAGCCGACGCCTATGCCCTCCTGGGAGAATGTTATCAGCGTCTGGGCGATCTCTCGCAGGCAATTAACCAGTTGCAGATAGCGCAGCAGCGCAACCCGAAGAACGTCTCGCTAGCTGTTTATTACGCCCAGTTGTTGGCGGCACACCAAGAATTCGACAAGTCGCGCACAGTATTGTCGGCAATCCCGCAGGCATCGATGAATGCCGATCAACGCCGCGAGGCAGCACAATTGTTCGCGGAGCAAGGCGATGCGCAGCGCGCATCGGATTTACTTGCATCCGGTAAAACTGACGATGTGCGCAGCGAACTGCTTTTGGCCCAGTTGGATCGGCAGCAGGGAAAGACAGATGAAACTGCTGCGCTGGTAACCAAGATGCTTCAGGCGCCCACGCCGCAGGCCATCGCCTTTGCGGCGGATTTTTATGCGTCGCAGGGAAAAATAGAACAAGCGCAAAAGACCATCGCCATGCTGGGAAGCCTGAAGGCCGATCCCGGCACTCTGGCGATCTTGCGTTCGGAATTCGCGGCGCGCTATGAATCAGTAGATAAGGCCGTGGCCGACCTGAAAGAAGGAATCGCCGCGGCTCCTGATAATGCAGAAGTCTGGCGCGCCTTGGTGCAGATCAATTTTCTCGCCGGGCGCGGCGATGCGGCCAAAGCGGCGCTGGCGCAATCCAGCAGCAGCGTTCCCAGCGATCCCGGGCTAACCGTGCTGCGCGAAAATGCAGATTTGCTGGCTAAATTATCGGCTAGTCCTCAATTGCGCATCGGTGTGATGGCGGTAGTAAACGACCCCCGCGCCGACAATCCGGTACTCAAAGCGCTCAAAGAAATTTCTGATGCCCAGCAGAATCAACTCTCTCTGGCGCAAACCACCAAATCGCTGCAATCTCTGCTGGATCAGAATCCGCATTCACTGGCGCTGCGTGAACTGGTGATCCAGGGCAATCTAGAATTGGGAACCGCGACCTCGCTCAACCAGGCCGTGCAACTCTCAACCGAAGGAATGCAGATGTTCCCGGCGGATCCTGAACCTGCTCGCCTGGCGGCGCAATCGCTCATGGTCTCTGGACGCAGCAGCGAAGCGCTCGGATACATCAAAATCTGGCGCGATCGCTCGGCAGGAAATCCCATGCAGGCTGATCTGATGATGGCCCGTGCCTTAATGCAGGTCGGCCGCCCCGCGGATGCCGTGCAAACCGATAAGCCGTATATCGCAACACTCCTTCGAGATCCCGAGGCCGCTTCCCCCGATATCATGGTTTATGTGGCCGGCCTGAACGCAACGGGAAATTATGATGAGGCAGAAAAAATTGCCTGGCCTTTGGTGTTAAAATATCCCGCCTGGCGCAATCGCTGGATGGCATTGGCGATGCAATGTACTTCGGAAAAAGTAACTGCAGCGTGGCTGGAAAAAGTCACTCCGCAAATCACCAAGGATGATCCAAATGATCTTTTGGCGCTGGCCAGCACGTGGCACGAATTAGCAGTTCGAACGCAAAATCAGGCCTACGCGGAAAAGAGCAAGACGGTCTTTGCCGAATTAGCCCAGCAAAACAATCTGCCCGGCAAAACGTTGGAATCAATGGGCGTGTTCCAGGAACAGTTGGGCGATTCTGCTACTGCCGAAACCATGTATCGCCGGGCGATTCAGGCCCAACCCGATCTGCCGATTGCCCTGAACAATCTGGCCATGATCCTGGCCAACCGACCCGACAAGCTGGATGAATCCCTGGCGCTGGCCCAACGCGCCGTCAAAGCCGCCCCGCAAGCAGCAACGATTTACGACACCGAAGCGTTTGTGGATGCCAAGCGCCACCACTTTGACGACGCCGACGCCGCCATGCAGCAGGCTCTCAAACTCGATGCCCAGAATCGCCTCTGGTACGTGCATCGCGCCAAATATCTCTGGGAAGGCGGCAAACATCAGGAAGCCCAGAGCGTCGCAGCCAAGATCAATGAAATGCCGGTCGGCGAAGATGAGCAGTCCAAAAAAGCCGAGCACGAATGGCAAACCCTCCGTGGTGAAATGAATGGACAAGCCAATGCGCAATGAGATTCCTCTCAATATTTAGCGCGGTGCGCAGCACCGCGCTCGCAGAGTACGCCCCAGTCCCCCACCGGCGGTGGCACTTCAGTGCCACTGCCAGTACCTCTTCCATCTCCGGTACTCCCAGGACAAACCTCCGCCTGAGGTTTAGCGCTCATTCTTCAAATTTCCTTATTACCGTTTCTATCTTTCAAATGCGCTTTGCTTGGAGCAGAAAGCCCACGGCCGGGCCGTGGGCTTTGGGAGTAGAAGCGCAATAAAAAAATGGAATCCGTATTACTCCCCATTACCCTTCGAGCGTTTAGCAAGTTCCATAAGCATCTGCGGCGATACCATCTGAATGTCAGGCCGCTCATGCGCCAAAAGATCGAACATCCGAACATGTTTGCTTGGCGTCCAAAGCACCGTACGAAACACCCCAAAATGTGCACGAGTAGGTGATGGAGGATAGAACCCCGAAATCTGATTTGCCCCTTCAGCAGGCTTGTCTATATCTCCGCTCATAAGCAGAAATGGAACGTTGTCCGTGAATGAAAGCCGCAAGACGCCCTGGGAAATGACACCATCGGGAGAGAAAGTAGCGTAAGCGGATCGACCAACAGCATTCATAGGCGGCGAAAAGCCATTGATAACAAACCCCGTGATGCGCAGGTCCCAACGGCGATAACCTCGCGTGCAGAGTTCTTGCCAGGCTTGCAGGCCGGCCGGCAGGCCACTCCATTTTCTAGGCGGCACGAGATAACCCGGATTGAGATAACCATAACCACTATCGCCAGCAATGAACGTATCATTCGTCGTAGCTGTGGAGCGAGCGTACGCCAGTCCCACTGGAAAACGCTGCTCGATAGATGGATCGAAAGCCCATCCCAGTGGGATTTTACCGCGATTCGGGTCATCCCACATCGCCGGCATCATCTGATAAAGCCACGAAGCCGAATCGTAATCGCCCACATAAATCGTGGCGTAGTTGCCAGGAAGCGTGTTACCATTGGCATCGAGCAATGGTTTCAATTCTGAAGCAGAAAACGCTTTTGGTTGAGGATATTGATCAGCGAGTGGGAAATGGCAGAAAACTGATGCATTGGCCATCGGCCCGGCCTTGAAAGCGTCGGCGTCCATGTACCCTTCAAAGCACGAGATAATCTCGGCATAGCGCCATTCCGTCGCGACGCCGTCGTGTTTACCGCCGGTGAATTTGGTGTATTTCTGTGGCCATGGAACAAAACCGCCGACGCAAATGGGTTGCCCACCAGCACGATCGTAAGCCGTTCGCATCAGCGTAATGAGCGTGTTCGCATCCGTGCCAGTACGTTGGTGCGGATCGTCGTCAGGCGATTCATCATTCCATGGATCGAGATCGAAAAAGAAAGCGCGCTCAGAAATGAAATAGTCGTGATTGAAAAGCATGGCCTGATCGGCAGTCATGCGCGGCGGATGCGTAAGCCAATAAGCGTCGGGATAATAAGCCAGATGGAGCGGATTGCACTTACCCGTTCGGAGATAGTGGTCGACAGCCCAGAGAACGGCGTCGCATTTGGCGCTGCCAGTACGCTGGCCGGTGAACATTGGGGAATTGTCCGCATTGAGCAGACGCACACGAATGGGCAAGTGCGGCCCATCGGAATCGTTTGTGAGAAATGTGTAGAGCGATCCCGGCCGTGGATCGTAGCGAACGGGCAAAAGATCATCCGCACCAGCAGCGGTTGAAGCTACGAGAGCCGTCGCGGGAACGCGCTCATCCCATACGACCAGGCCATTGAAACTGGAGCGATAAATGCGAAGAAGATCGGCCAAAGTTTTTTGTGTGCGCGTGGTGGTGTGGGCGAGCCAATGGTTGGGTAATTGCAGTTTAGTCAGCCAATAGTGGTCGATGCTGCCATGTGGGCCAATGGCGAAAATATAGAGGTGCGGCTCGCGGCGGTTGGCCAACCCCTGTAATGCCGCCAGGAGTTGCTGCTGATCCCAACAACGGCGGCGCTGCTCGATGTCGTGCGGATTGATTTTTAAAATCGGCGTCGCGTCGAAAAGGTCGAGTGGGGCAGAAGCACAAGCCGGTCTTATGCAAAACAGGAAGAGGAAAAAGAGGAACGTGTTTCGCATGAAAGGGGATGCGAAGTTAGATATCCCGCAGCCGCGCTGCGGCGTAGCGCTTCAAGATACTGAGATGCCCAGATTATCTGCCTAATGATCGGCCCGTGATGGCACGGGCAATCGCCGCAGCAGAGTTAGCGTTATTCGCAGCAGACTGCTTCTCCGGCTCGACAATTTGCGCCGCCACGCGGCGATGGCTTTCCACGGGCGGCTTACCGATCACTTGCGCGATCTGGTTCAATTCAGCTTTCTTATCCGCCAGTTGTTTTTCTAAATCTTCGATCTGCGTTTCAATGGATTGGAACTGGTTCAGCGCGTTGGAGTAAAGATCTTCGCCTTCTTTGAGCCAATCCTGAAATGATTTCACGTTTTGCTGCCTTTCCATAAATGAATTGCCAACGCGAGAGATTTTAACACGGAAGATAGATTTTGCGAGGGAGCTAATTTCCAAGTAGGTTCCCTGGGAATTAACACCGAGTCTGAGTTACTCCTAAGACATGGATTGCATAAGAGTCTTCGCTCAATAAGTGCCGTAATCTCCCGACAGTGACTATAATTTCACCGCCATGAAAAAACTCGGTTTCTGTTTCGCGTTTCTGGTTTTCAGTTCCATCGCCCTCGCTGACGACGGCGGCATTAACCTTCGCCACACCGTGGTCGTCGATGTCGTGCAGAAAACCAAGAACGCGGTGGTGAATATTTCCGCCGCAAAAATCGCCAAGCGCTGGGTAGCCGCTAACCCCCTGTTCCAGGAATACGGCCGGATGATTTATCAGCCCGTCTCGTCGCTTGGCTCCGGATTCATCGTCCAGAAAGACGGATATATAGTCACCAACAATCACGTGATTGATCGCGCCCAATCGATTCGTGTGGAATTGGCCGATGGAAAAATTCTCACTGCCGAAATTGTCGGAGCCGATCCCTCGGCAGACCTGGCGGTGCTGCGCGTGCATTCTCCGACCCCCCTGCCGACACTGGAGCTGGGCGATTCTTCTGATTTAATGATCGGCGAGCCCGCCATCGCGGTTGGCGATCCTTTTGGATATTCGCATTCAGTTTCGACAGGAATCGTTTCCGCGATGCATCGCGATATTGAAGGCGAAGAGAACCTGCACGATCTGATTCAAACTGATGCAGCCATCAATCCCGGAAACTCAGGGGGGCCATTGCTGAATGCCTATGGCCAGGTCATCGGCATCAACACTGCTATTCGCGCTAAAGCACAAAACATCGGCTTCGCGATCCCCATCGACCGCTTTCGCGATCTGGTGCCCGATCTGATGAACCCCGCGAGCAACCAGCGCGTGGAGATATCAACGAAGCTGAGCGAACATCGCACCATTACCGCGCCCGCCAATGTGCATACCGAAGTCATGGATGGCAATGCTGTTGTGCAAAACATTGATGGCCAAGCTGTTCATAATTTAGTGGATGCGTATGCGATTATGCTTCAGGCCCATGCGGGAGCGAAGATCGTGCTGGCAACGAATCAGGGCGATCTCACCGTTTATGCGAAGCATGCAGCCGCCTTCGACCCCGCGGATGCGGCGCGCCGCAAGCTGGGAATCGAAGTGCAATCCCTAACGCCGAAGGTTGCCGATCAACTGAGTGTGGCCACCGACAGCGGCGTGGTGATTGCCCGCGTCATGCTCGGCTCCCCCGTGCAGCGCGCGGGCGGCCAGGCGGGGGATGTAGTGTTTCAACTGGGAAGCACGCGCGTGAAAGACATGGAAAGTTTTGGCATTGCGCTCAAGCAATTGCCTGCCAACGGACGTGTGCCAGTGGGGATCGTGCGCAACGGGCAGATGGGGTATGGCTATTTGCATTTGTGATGAATTACTGAGGCTATTTGAATTCTCGCGCGGTTCTCCAGAAAATCACTGCGGGTTAGCCGCTTCAGCGGCTAGCAGTTAAACGCAACCCTCTATAACCAAACCATGCGCATCGTAATCGCGCCGGATAAATTCAAAGGTTCAATCAGCGCGGCGGAAGCGGCAGCGGCCATGGCAAGAGGGGTTCTCGCAGTCTGGCCGGATGCGCAAATTGATTTATGTCCAATAGCGGATGGCGGAGAAGGAACGGTCGCCGCGCTGGTGGCAGCGACGCAGGGGAAATTCATCACTCATCGGGTAACCGGGCCACTGGCGGAAATGAAGGTAGATGCCAACTTCGGTGTTCTGGGGGATGGAAAAACCACGGTGATCGAAATGGCCGCAGCATCCGGGCTGGCGCTGCTGCGCGCCGAGGAGCGCAATCCCCTGAACACCACGACGTTCGGCACGGGCGAATTGCTTCGCATTGCAGCGGAGATGGGATTGAAAAAAATAATCCTGGGAATCGGCGGATCAGCCACTTGTGATGCGGGGATCGGGGCCGCTCAGGGTGCGGGGCTGACGGTGCTCATGCGGGATGGATCGCAGGTAGCCATGAGCGAGCCGCTGGCAGCGAGAGATTTGGATCAGGTGTTAATGGTTAAACATGCGCGCGGCTCTCCGGTGGATGGAGCGGAGATCACCGTGGCGTGCGATGTGACGAATCCGTTGTACGGGCCTGACGGGGCGGCGGCGGTGTACGGGCCGCAGAAAGGAGCGACCGCGAAAGAGGTGCGCGAATTGGATCGACTGCTGCGTGATTGGGCGGAGCGGACAGGAAAAACGGCTGAAGCGAATATACCCGGCGCCGGGGCAGCGGGTGGATTGGGATTCGGGATGCTGGTCTATTTTGGAGCGAAGTTGCGATCGGGATTTGAGATTGTCACCGAAGCCGTCGGCTTGCGAGAAAGATTGCGCGGAGCGGATTGGTGCATCACCGGCGAAGGAAAACTGGATGCTTCGACCTTAGCGGGGAAGGGGCCTGCGGGGGTAGGGAGAATTTGCCGGGAGAGCGGAATACCGTGCATAGCGATTGGTGGAGCGGTTGAAAAGGCCAACGGACTCGAGGAATTGTTTTCACACGTGCTGGCGATTCGCGAACCGGGAATGGCGCAGGAAGAGTCGATAAGACGGGCGGCCGAGTTGATTGAGGAAAAGTGTAAGCGATGGGCAGCTTCTCAGGCGTGAAGAGACCACGAAAGCGCGAAGAAATACCGCGAAGAGAATTGAATTTTAAATTCTTCGCGGTATTTCTTCTCGCTTTCGCGACTTCGCGTTCTCTTTATTCTGTTGCGCCTTGTTTGACGGCAAGGCGTAGCATAGAGTTAGGCATATGCCGAAGAACGAGCCGATTGAGTTAGAAGCGACGGTAACGACGGCGTTGCCGAATGCGATGTTTAAATTGAGGCTGGACAATTCCGACAAGGAAATCCTGGGGATTGTTTCCGGGAAAATGCGGAAGCACTTCATCCGCATCCTGCCAGGCGATCGGGTGCGCGTGGAGCTTTCGCCATATGATCTGACCAAGGGGCGAATCGTGTTTAGGCAGAAGTAATCGGCGTTGGATTAAATCCAGAGCTTTCATTTAACCGCCGCGCCCTCGCGGCGGTTTTGCATTTCCTCCAGGACGCTTTGGAAATCGATTCGCTACAGACATAAAAGAAGCCCCGCAATACATGCGGGGCTTTATTGTAAATGGATTCAATTCAACGATCCGTTCAGCGGCGTTTACCGCCGAAGATTTGCAGCAGAGACAGAAACATATTCAAAAAGTCGAGGTAAAGCATAAGCGAGCCCACCACGACCATGCGCGAGGCAATGGCTGCGTTACCCTCGTATTGATAGGCAAAGCGCTTCAGCTTCTGCGTGTCGTAGGCGGTCAAACCAATAAAGACGAAAAGGATCAGATAGGTCAGAAGCCAATCAAGGGCGGAGTTAGCAAGAAAAATGTTGACCAGCAGAGCGATGAAAATTCCGATCACCGCCATGATGAGAAACGAACCCATTTTGGTTAGATCGCGCTTGGTGATGTAACCGTAGATGCTCATCGCCCCAAACACCCCGGCTGTAAGAAAGAGAGCACTGGTAATGCTTGCCGTCGTGTACAAGATGAAGATGCTGGAAAGCATCATGCCCATGAAAGCCGCGAAAAGCAGAAAAAGCACCGTACCGACCGCTGCACTAACGCGCATTGCCACGGATTGAATCGCCCAGACGAATACAAACATGCCGATCAGCCAGAGCACAGTAACACCCGGCTGAAAGATCCTGCGCACGAGCGCGTGATCCAGCGAAACCAGATAAGCCACCGTGGCGGTGACCGCCAGGCCCACGCACATCCATGCGTAAACAGCGTTAAAGAAATTGAAAACCGCATTTTCGCGAACGCCGTAGTTCAGCTCAACGGGTTTGCGAAGTGAACCAGATTGATCAGACATACTTCCTCTCGTTAGCTAGTTGAAAGATTCTATACATATCGGGCTCCGTGCGTCCAGAACATTTGGGAATCAATATAACAAGCGAATCAATGTTCCAGGCGATGCTGCATTTCTTTGGCCAGATCGCGTTCCAGGGCGTAATCGCGGCCGGTGGCGTACCAATAATCGGCCGGGACATTGGGTTGATCGATGGAATAATCCTGGGCCTGCACGGGATTGTTGGTAAAAACATCCTGATATCGGGCGGCGATAGTGACGCGATGCATGTGCTGGGAATGCCGTTCCAAAACCACGCGCGGCGTCACGCGATACGTCCCGTCCGGCAGGCGAGTAAAATCAAACCGGATGATCTGGCGATATTCCGCCAGTGTAGCGCGCAATTCATCTTTGAAACGAGGCAGATCGTCCCGCCAGACTTCGATAATTTCCTTCGACACCAGGGGGAAAGTGGTCATCGCACCTTGGCGGGGATCGTTCTGATCCAGCTGAAAGCGGTGCTTGCGCGCCACGTGGCCGGCGGCATCCCACAAATGATGAAAATCATGCCAATCGACGCTCGCCACTGCAGGCTTATCGAGCCAGAACTGAGCGGTTGCCTGCTTGGGATCGATATCCGTGGCGCGATGAGCCGTTTGGCGCGGGTGGATGCAGCCAGAAAGAAGAAGCAGGAGCGACAAAAGCGCCAGAAGTCCAGGCAATTGTAGTTTCCGGATAAAGCTCATGGCCGAACCATGGGCTTGAGGGAATGCCATCATTGCTTCACCGTTTCGCTGTTTCGCCCGTTCGAGAATTCGCACCATGATTATTCCGGGATATTAACCACAAGAGGATCAGCCTGCCATGCAGAGCCCACGGTGTGCACAATGGTGCCGTCGATGATTTGTGGGGTGCCGAGCGAAGCGCCGGTGACGAGGATGATACGATCACCGGCGACGGCATATTGTTGCTGAATGATCAGCTCATCAACTTGCTGGAGCAAATCTCGGACAGTTTGCGGCGTGGGCATTTCGTGCGGAATCACGCCAAAATGTAATGCCATCCTGCGCAGCACGCGATGATCGGTGGACAAAGCAATGATGGGAACAGGGAAGCGTGCCTTGGCAAAGATGCGGGCAGTCACGCCGCTCTGGCTCCAGATCACCACGAGTTTGATCTTTAAATCCATCGCCATCTGCCAGACACCCTTGGCCATGGCGGCGGAGAGATGGAGCGTTTTTAATCGCAGCAATGGCTGGCGCGATGCATCGATCAATGTCGGATCGTTCTCGGCGATCTCGGCGATGTGAGCCATGATCAGCACGCAGCCGATCGGATATTTACCGACCGAGGTTTCGCCACTGAGCATCACCGCATCGGTGCCATCGAAAATCGCATTGGCGACATCGCTGACTTCCGCCCGCGTGGGTGTGCTCTGTTCAATCATGGATTGGAGCATCTGCGTGGCGACGATCACCGGCTTGCCGGCGGATTGGCAGCGGCGAATTAAATCCTTCTGAATGATCGGCACCTGGGCTAGATCCATCTCCACGCCCAGATCGCCGCGGGCGACCATCAAGGCATCGGACGAATCGATGATCGCATCAATGTCGGCCATCGCCTCAGCTTTTTCGATCTTGGCGACAATGTTGATGTCGCTGCCATGATTTTGCAGATGCTGGCGGAGGAGTTGAATATCGGCAGCCTCGCGCACGAAGGAAAGGGCCAGATAATCCAGATCATTTTCAATCGCCCAGGCAACGCATTCCCAATCGCGGTCGGTAATCGAGGGAACATCAATGGTCGTGTTAGGGAGATTAATCCCTTTGGCGGTTTGGAGCAGCCCACCCGCCAGGCAGGCACAGTGCAGCTCGTTGAAATTTTTGTCGGTGCAGACAAAGCGGAGCAGGCCATCTTCGATGAGCACGCGATCGCCAACATGGATATCGTCGATGAGCGTTGGGAGCGTGGTGGAGATGCGGAAAGGTTTACCCGCGATGGGTTGGCGCTGAATGATCAGCTCATCGCCGGTGGCGATTTGGAAGCGGCCCCCGTCGACGGGGCCAACACGAATTTTCGGGCCACAAAGATCGCCGAGGATGGCGATGGGGTGGGCAAATTGCATCGCAGCTTCGCGGATCAGGCGGAGGGTTTGGAGGTGGCTGTCGAGCGGGCCGTGGGAAAAATTCAGTCGGCAGACACCGACGCCCGCTTCAAAGAGCTTCAGGAGAGTTTGCGCGTCGGCACAGGCGGGGCCCATGGTGGCGACGATTTTGGTGCGGATCATCGAATGAAGACGCATGGTAGGGGAAAAGGGTGGAAGAGGAAAGAATGGGATGGCATTCCGGGCCGAGGACGGCCCGGCTCATCGGACGCGCGGAAGCGGGTTGGGATTTTAGAGACCGAGGGTTTTGCAGGCGTATAGGAAGACGCCTGCGGTCCAACCCATCATGGGTTTGTGTGGATATTCATTGACGACGTCGATGTCGCCGGTGGTCACATTATATTTTTCCCATAACCGGTGCGTTTTCTTGAAGACGTGAATGGCCGTGGCGACAAACTTTGACGCAATGCGGCGAGCATCATCATGCAGTTGATAATTGGTTAGCCCCGCAATCGCGGCATACTGCAAAGGCGCCCAGCCATTGGGATAGTTCCACTGGTAGGGCTGGCCAGCCTCATCGATGCCCGGTTCGACCGTCGCCAGGCCATGGTCGCGCTCAAGAACCGGAAGCTGGCGTCGCATGGCGTCGGCTTGCTCGGGAGTAGCGACGCCGGCGAGTAATGCGTAAATACCGGCCGCTGTGCGAAGCGGAGATGGAACACGATGCAGCATATCGCGATCGCAATAAAATTGCTGCTGCGGATTCCAGAGCAATTCCTGCATCGCTTTTTTGCGATTGGCTCCCCGCTCGAGCCATTTGGCGGCTTTGGCATCACCCAACTCCTGGCAAAAATAAGCCGCGTTTTGCTCGTATAGATAGAGCAGCGAATTTAAATCGATGGCGAGAAAATCGCCGCAGCGCCGGGAAAACCGCGGCGTAAAATCCCAGCCGCTCTCCACTTCGGCCATGGCGTGGCTGGTGAAGGACCACTCCATCGGCACATCGGCGGGCATGTTGTGCAGGCGATGTTTGTATCCTTCAAAAGACTTACGAATATCGTTGGGATTGCCGTGGTGATAATAATGCGCCAGGCCGCCGGCGCTGCTGCGATAAGAGAGCCAGAAGCCATACTCCTGCTCCAGCAGCGGGACGGCATAGCGCAGAAACTCTTTGTCATGCGTATGGTCATAATCCATGCGTACCTGCAACGAAGCGTGCGGCGGCTGCGAAAAATCGTGCTGCCCCGTGCCATTGGTATTGGGAATAAACCCGTACTTCTCGATCAAATAGAGCATGTCCAGGGCGTTATTGCGGGCGAGTTCGTGATGGTTGTCGATCCAAAGACCGAGCGAAGTATAGAAAGTGTCCCAATAGAAAAAGCTGCGGAAAGGCCCTTCGGGGGGATCGGGCACAGTGAAAGATTTGGGGAGATGAATTTCGTCTTTGTGCGGATGCGAAGGATAGCGCGTCACGGACGCCCAGGTATCGCGAATGTACTTGCGAACGTGTTGCACGTCGTCGGAGGAAATCGAGGACATACGAATGGTGTATACAAATCAGGCAGATGCGCCAGCGCGCAAAATGACGATGTGCAATTTTGCTATGAAAACCCCTTTATTGACGAAAATAGCCGGCGGTCAACGACCGCCGGAATTCCGGAACTCATCGAGTCCCGTTACTAGAAATTACAAACTACACATGCGTTTCTTTTCAGTGTTCAGCGTTCTCCGTTCAGCGTTCTTTAGAGGCGCTCCATCTGGTAATCCCATTGATTGAAGTAGAGATTGGCGCCATCGACTTCAACTTCGCCGCGCTGGAAGTCGGCGGGCTCACTGCGTAAAGACTGTTTGGGGGGAATCAACAGGCTACCGTAATCGAGATTGACGATCATGCGGTAGGGATCGTTGTGTCCGAGATAAAAATCGCGAATTTCGGGATCGTCGCCGGGCTGCAGGCCGTCGCTGGGATCAGCAGGAATCCATCCATACGGTTCGATGTAAAATTCCGCCCAGTCGTGCATGTTGTTGTGATCGGGAGCCAGCCGCCATCCGGATTGCCAGCGGGCGGGGATGCCGGCAGCGCGGCAAAGCATAATGAAGACGAACGCCTGCACACCGCAATCGCCGCGGCGTAGGGCCAGTGCTTTGGTGCCGATGCTGGGGATCAGGCAATATTCCTCCTCCGCGTGGTAGGCGATATTGCGATCGATCCAGTGAAAGATCGCGCGGGCGGCGATGAGGGGATTCTTTTCGCCAGCGGTGATTTCTGCGGCGAGCTTGCGAATCTCCGGCGTCAAAGGAATGTGTGGCAAACGCTCGCTCAAACATTCTTTCGGAAAATCCGTCGGCAACGGTTTCACTGCTGATTCAACCAGCTGCGGGTAATAAGCGAAAACAGTCAGCTCATATTCTGCTGAAAAGACCTGCTCAACCTTGGGATCATCCACTTTCTTTTCCAGATAGATCGTGCGGTGCGGCGAGCCATTAGGAGCCACCATCCCCTCTGCCGGTGTCGTGGAGATCAGCCGCACATCTTTTTGCTGGCGATATTCCTGCGGCATGGGCAGCCAGACGCGCAGCAGTGAACCTTTTTTGACCTGCGGAAGACCGCCGTGCACTTTCAATGTATAGCGTAAATGAAAACGGACCGGCGCGACTTCGATCTGTCCGGTCGTCCGGGCTTGATCGATGATCTGCCTCAGATAATCGCGTGGCGGGGACTTGGCCGGCGGATTGCTGCGCCGCTTGATCGCATCGGGGCTGAAGCGGAACAGATTGGACGGCTCGCGCCGGAAGATCATCGGCTCGCCGTCGATGTGGCGGGTCTGGATTTCTCCAGTTTCCACCCAGCGCGGTAGATCGGCAACTGAGAAATCGGCCATGGATTGCCGCAGCTTTTCGGCCAGCGTGACGTGTGATTGGGAATACTCAAAGCGCAGGCGAGCGATTAAATCGTGCAGCTCAACCGCCTGCTGCGAACCGCGAATCGCCGGAGTATCCAAAAGTTTCTCCGCTTCGCGAAGCCGTCCTGCGTGATAAAGCTGGCGCGCTTTGGAGATCGATGGATCCTGTGTGGTCCAAATTGCTGAAGCACCCGAAGGGTCTGTAATGTGATTCATGATATATTATCTACAAAAGACATCCTGTCGCCATAAGACAAATTAATTAGAACTCGACGGAATTATAAGCGAATTCTCTTGCCTGAGAGAAAATCACTAGAGACAACGTTAACTTCTGTGAAATAAAGACTTAATACGATATCACCTAAACCGGTTAACCTGAAAATACAAGTATTTTGCTCTCGCCCCTTTTTTTCTACGGCGTTATTATGAATACTACCTAACACTTATGGCAAGTCGAATTGTAGTCAGATTGGAATTGACCAAGGAAGCCAAGACCCGCTTGGCAGAAATCAGCAAGCGAACCGGGATGACCCAAGTGTCGGTCAGCTCACGTTTGTTTGAATGGTTCAGCAAGCAGTCGGAATTGCTCCAGGCCGCCGTGCTCGGGCAATATCCCAAGGAGATCGAGGCAGACGTTGCAGAAATGATTCTGAAGCGTGTCGCCAGCGAAAAGAGCAAGCGCTAGTTCGCCGCGGATGATCGGCGCCGGGGCTGGCGCTGATTGTTGTTTTCTATACTCTCCAGCAGGCTCTCAGCGGGAATAACCCGGAAGATTTCTTCCGTGGTGGTGAGTCCCCGCGCAACTTTGAGCAGCGCGGATTGGCGGAATTCAACCATCCCCTGCTCCAGAGCGGTCCGGCGAATTTGCTCGGTGGTTGATCCATCGGCAACGAGCTGGCGCAGCTGCGGCGACACACGCATCAATTCAAAGATGCCAGTCCGTCCGGCATAGCCGGCGCCATGGCATTGCTCGCACCCGCGGGCAGCGTGAAGCTTTTGCCCCTCCCCCTCTTTAAGGAGCGGCGAGATATCGGCGAACGTTTGCTGATCCGGCAAATCAAAGGCGATTTTGCAATTCGGACAAAGCGTTCGCAACAAACGCTGGGAGACTACTCCGCGCAGCGAGCTGGCCAGGAACGCCGAAGGCACGCCGAACGAGCGCATCGATTGAATTGCTGCCGGTGAATTAGCCGCATGCACGCTGGCCAGGACGAGATGACCCGAATTGGCTGCATGCACGGCGATCTGCGCGGTTTCCGCGTCGCGGATTTCGCCGATCATGATCACGTCCGGCGATTGCCGCAGCACGCCGCGAAGCATTTCAGAAAAGGTCAGATCAATTTGCGGATTGATCTGCGATTGGCGCAGCCCGTCAATGACAAATTCGATCGGATCTTCGATCGTGTTGATCTTGCGCTGTGAATCATTGAGATAAGAGAGACACGCGTAGAGCGTGGAGGTTTTGCCTGATCCAGTGGGTCCCGTGATAAGCAGCAGGCCGCCGGGAGATTGGAGCATGGCCTGCAATTGTTCGAGTTGGTCGGAAGCAAGCCCCAGGTATTCCAGATCAAAAAGCTGCGAGCGGCGCGAGGAAAGGCGGATCGCCAGGTCTTCGCCGTGCACGGTGGGAATGGAATTGATGCGAAGATCGGCAGCGTTGTCGGTGTCGGCGGCGTAAATCCAGCGGCCATCCAGCGGGCGGCGCGTGTTGGTCAGGTCCATCGAAGCGCTGGCTTTGATGTGCGAAACCAGTCGCTTGCCCTGCTCAGGGCTGACAATTGCCAGCGGGCGCACGAGCCCCCAATGGCGGACCTGCACGGCAGTGTGCTGCTCGTTGGAGATGAAAAAGAGATCGGAGGCGGGCATGGCAATCGCGCGTTCGATCAGTTGCGCTACGCCGGCTTCGGCGGTGCTTTTTTCCAGGTCGAGCAATTTGTGCGATGTTGGTGCTGAAGCGGCTAAAGTCATGCGGCACCTCCCAGGAGCACGGCCTTGCCGCGCGGTTCGTTATCAGCCAGCGGAACAATGCGTCCGATCTTGAGCAGATCGAGCATTTGCCGAACAGCGGGGCGCACCGAGTGAACCACCAGCGAGCCGCCGGCGTTTTTGAATTCTTTCTGGCAGCCGATCATCCAGCCGATGGCCGAGGAATCGACGTAAGGTGTCTGGTTGAGATCAAGCAGAACGCGATGTGTGGGCCAATTAGTGCCGAGCAACACTTCAAACGGGTTCTTGCGCTCGGGCACAAAATCGCCAGCACTCATCGGCCCTTCAGCGGCCACTCGCACATAACCATCGCGTTCAATCGAAACCAGAGACAATTTCATCGGCATGAGATGCGCCTCCTACTTCTAACTTTTCGGTCAAAAAGAGTAGAGACTTTGGGGGTAAATACTGAATTAATTCCCAATTCCAATGCTCAATACCGCGCGATATTTAGCGGCGTGTCCGAAGG
>DASXDR010000147.1:0-26522 GCA_036490535.1 Tepidisphaeraceae bacterium
CCTTCGCTCGATCGCCGCCCGCACGATTGACGCGCTGCATGATGCCTTCGCCACCGCATTCGCAGCCGTCGTACTCAGCGACATTCAAAACTGCTTTGAGCACTGTGGATACAAGCTATAACTTTCTGCGCACCGCTCTAACGGGAACTGTATATCGCGAATGGGTAGGACAAGATAAAGCGCGTTGGGTGGTCTTGATCGATGGGGGATTGCAAATGACGACACATGATTCACGCTAAATCATCGGTGAATGAAATTTACCGGAGTCTATCTAATTTGGGTAATTACATACTTGACTAATCCCGCCTTTCCGGGCTACCATTGCCTTGCGGGCCGGGGGCGGCCATGATTTACTGCCCCCTTGGTTATGGGCCAAAAGGAGAAAGCGTGCCTACACATTTGGTAAATATGGATGCGCTTATCCGACGCGAAGATTTCGAGATTCAAAATGAAAATAAAGCAACATCATCGCTTGGCGAATCTCAATCGTTGAAAATAGTTGAACTTGAGAGCGACAGCCTAATGTTCAAATGGCTTCGTAAGCCAGATTTTCAGCGCACTACCGCCTACTGGACTCCTCAAAAGATTGCTGGATTTATACACAGCTTTCTTAATGGCGATCTCATTCCAGCGCTAATTTTTTGGCAATCGGAATCCAGCGGAAGCATTTTTGTGATTGACGGCGCACACAGGCTTAGCGCGCTTGTGGCCTGGGTACACGATGACTACGGCGACAGGAATATCTCAATTCCATTCTTCGATGCCAGAATACCCGACGAACAAGCCAAGGCCGCCAACGAAACGCGACGGCTCATTGCCCAGCAAATAGGGACTTACGCGGAAATAAAACACGGTGCAAATCTTAGCGACGAGCGTAAACGATTTGCCGCCAAGCTGGCCGCTGGCGGAGTTGTACTGCAATGGGTTAAGGGGGACTCCACGCGAGCATACAGATCATTCCACACTATAAATACCGAGCAAACGCCGATTGGGGAAATTGAACGCAGATTTATCCGGGACCGAAAAGGGCCTAACGCCATTGCTTCTAGGGCGCTCGTAAGCGCAGGCACCGGACAATTTAGTAGATCATCCTTCTCGGATGCGAATAAAAGTGAAATCAAAAAAATTGCGAAGGAAATCTATGAGGATTTATTTGTTCCGCCATTAGATACCCCAATAAAGACGCTCGATTTACCAGTAGCCGGTCGTAGCTATTCTGCGGATAGCATGGGAATGATATTGGACTTTGTTGAATTTGTTAATCGAAATCGTAACCCCGGAATTGACCCCCCCAAGCCCAGACGAAAAAGGAAGCTAGATATTCTCGCGGCGACAATGACCAATGACGAGGACGGTTCCACTACAATTCAATTTCTTAAGAATGTTCGCCGCGCATCTTCTTTAATTGCCGGTACGAAGCCGGAATCGCTTGGCCTACACCCAGCGGTATATTTTTATAGCGCGACCGGAAACTATCAACCTTCGGCATTTTTGGCGGCAGTCAGTTTTGTATTGGAGATTCAGGAGAATAATAGGCTTAATAAATTCACAGAGTGCCGCAAAGAATTTGAGGAGTTGCTTCTCAAATACAAGCATTTCATAAATGAGATTGTCAGAAAGTATGGAAGCGGCCATCGGAGCCTAAATGCGCTGGCAAAATTATATCAACATCTATTCGATGGTGTTGCCAACAAAAAATCCGAATCTGAAATAATGCCCGCACTCGCAGAGGATGACCGTCTTGGTTTTTTGAAACCAATTATTGACGACGACCGAGGAACAAAAAAAGAATTTACATCTGATCGGAAATCAGCGATTTATTTAAGAGAGGCCTTAGATAGGGCAGTATGCTGCAAAATATGCGGCGCGAGAGTTCATCTAAAATCAATTTCGATAGATCATATTCAGCGCAAGGTGGATGGCGGTCTCGGGAGCGAGGAGAATGGCCAAGTTTCGCACCCTTATTGCAATTCTGGATATAAAGAACATATGAACCATCTCCAAAACACTATCGTCCAAAACTAAAAACAAACCAATGAAACGCGCCAACCAAAAACACGCCGACGATGTAATAGTGACCGACGGAGAAGCCGGAATGCGACGATTCCAAGAAGCGGTTCGACACATCCTGTCTGTTCCCAGATCGGACATTGTTTCCCGACCCGCGCACCGCAAAGCGCGCCGTCGGAAAAAGTGACTCGGCTTAATTCGGCAGACTATTTTCTTCGCTTTCCGCGCCGTTGTCGCTTGGTTTTCGTCCCTCCAATTCGGATGTGCCGATCAACGCCTTGTAAGTCAATCGCTTTCCGACAACGCCGGGCATTGCTAACGCAAATCGACCGCCATCATTCGTCTTACGATTGTTGAATCGAAACGCTTCCGAATCAACATAACGGGCAAGGTGAAATGGTTCGATTGAAACATGCGTGCCCTTGATGCACCGCTTGAAGAGCGCCCAAAAGTTTTCCAGTCCGTTCGTATGCACCGCGCCGTCAACGTACTTTTCAACATGGTCAACGAACGCATGGGAGTATGCCGCGTCCAGATTCCGATAGGCTTGCCAAGCATCCGTATATAGTTGGCTTCCCGCGCTGACGTTTTGGTGAATCACGGAATGGAGCGTTTCGCGGCGAGTATTGTTGATTACCTTTGCCCGCACTTGGCTCTTGCCTTTTTCGGCGTGACGTTCGAGTAGGCCCATCACCGCCGTCTTGTTGTTACCGCCAGTGCCGTGAATCGTGCGCGCTCGCCGATCCTTGTGCATGTTCTTCGCAAGTCCGCCCACGAATGTTTCGTCGGCTTCAATGACGCCGGCCAACTTCTTATCGAATGATCCCGTATGCAGAGCATGGCGAACGCGATGGAGCATAAACCACGCTGACTTTTGAGTAACGCCAAGGGCGCGGGCGAGTTCACAACTGCTAATCGAATTTTTGGCGTTCACTTCAAGCCACATAGCCACAAGCCATTTTTCCAGCGGAAGGGCGCTATCCTCGAAAATCGTCCCAACCTTGGCGCTAAACTGGCGGCGTGCGTGCTTGGCATGGCATTGCCAGCGGTTCTGATTTGTGAGAAAAGATACGGCGACAGAGCCGCACGTCGGGCAGCAAACGCCGTCTGGCCAGCGGATTTGGACAAAAGCGTTCAACGCCGTCTTAGGATCGGAAAAGTAAGTGATGGCTTCTGTCAGAGTGTTTGGAGTCTTGGTTTCCATGCCAGAACTATACGGCATGGGACAGGATTAGTCAAGTATATAATTACCCTAATTTGATGTTTTGGTCGCGTTATTAACAATTGCCATAAAATCTTTAGACAATTGGTCGTAGAGATCGATAAGCTGATTCGTATTAAATCGGCCGGTTTCGGGATGATGCCCCCCTGCCGGATTGGATGTAGGACGTTTTGATCTTGGTGGTCGCGAATGTGGGATTGCATCGGCGCCGCCGGCGTTGTGGCCGTTTTTATCGAAGATGGCTTCGTGATGGCGCGTGGGTTCCCAGATGAAAGACCCGAGGCCGCGCTGGTCGGGGGCGTTAAAGACAGCGTCGTTCAACTCACGTTTGTGGTAGGAATATTCAGCGGCGATGAGGCCGAACTGTGGGTAGCGCGTGGCCAAATCATCAAAGTTTTCTTTCCAGCGCTGCGGCGAACCTACGTCGTTGCAGGAGAGTCCTAAGATATCAAATTGCACGCCGCGCGAAAGCAGATTGTCGAGCCATTTTCGAACTACCTGATTATTAGCGCCGCCAGCATGATGCAAGACAATTTTGATGGATGGGTCCACAGCGCGGGCAGCGGAAATGCCGGATTTGAGCAGGTCGGCGAATTGATCGAAATTTCTGGGAGCACGCCCAGCGGGCCAGAGCACGCCATTGTTGGTCTCGTTTCCAATTTGCACCATCTGCGGAGACGTTCCCTGCTTTTTGAGCGATGATAGAACCTGATAAGTGAAATCATAAACCGCTTGGCGAAGCTGGGGGAAAGAAAGATCTTCCCATGCATCCGGCGTCTGCTGCTTGCTGGGATCTGCCCAGTTATCGCTGTAATGCAGATCGATCAGCAAACCCATGCCCGCATCATGCACGCGCTTGGCCATGACCAGCGTGTGCGCCAAATCGCAATAGGGTTCTTGGCTATGCGCCGCATATCCATCGGCAGCGCCGGGATTCACAAAAACACGCAGGCGGATGAAATTGAAGCCGTGATCTTTGAGTATTTTAAGAAGGTCTTCCTGCTGGCCGTGATCGTAGTACGTGGTGCCGTTGGCCTGATCTTCCTGCGTCCAGGAGATGTCGGCGCCGAGGATGAATGGAGCAGTGCGATGGAATGGTTGCGTTGCCGGGGCTGCCAGCAACAACGCGGCCAAAAATAAGGACAATAGAGCATAGCACCATTTCATGGCTATTTTTAACATTCTTGGTGAGGGCCATTTAGATCAGGCGCTCCGTAAGAAATGCCATTACTTTATCAATTCCAATTCGCTCTTGCTTCAACGAATCGCGCTCGCGGACGGTGACGGTTTGGTCTTGCAGGGTTTGGCCGTCGATGGTGAAGCAGAAGGGGGTGCCGATTTCGTCCATTCTTGCGTAGCGTTTGCCGATGGATTGTTTCGGGTCGTATTCGCACATGAATTTGGTTCGCAAATCCATGTAGAGTTTCTCGGCGACTTCGGGCATGCCTTCTTTGTTCACGAGTGGGAAAATGCCGGCTTTGATCGGGGCCATCTTGGGGTCGAACTTCATGTACACGGGACTCGGGCGGCTGGCGTCTTCGGCGTAGCTTTCGCAGAGGAGGACGAGGACGGCGCGAGTCAGGCCGCTGGCGGGTTCGATGACGTTGGGGATGTAGCGACTTTTCGCCTTCACATCTTCGTCGCTGGCCCCCTGCTCTTTTAGTTTGAGCTGAAGTTCCTGGTCGAAGTAATCGAGGCGTTGGCCGGAATGTTGCTGGTGCTGGGTGAGATCGAAGCAGCCGCGATGGGCGATGCCTTCGAGCTCGCCGAAATCGGGAGCGGTGAAGGGGTATTTGTATTCGATGTCGACGGTCATCTTGGAATAGTGGGAAAGCTCGTCTTGCTCGTGGTCGCGGAAGCGGAGATTGCTTTCCGCGACGCCGAGGGAACGCCACCATTTCATGCGCTCTGCTTTCCAGAATTCGTACCATTTGCGAGCCTCGTCGGGATGGCAGAACCATTCCATTTCCATCTGCTCGAACTCGCGCGAGCGGAATATGAAATTGCGCGGTGTGACTTCATTGCGGAAACTCTTGCCGATTTGCGCGACACCAAAGGGCATCTTCACGCGCGTGGTGTCGACGACGTTTTTGTATTGAAGGAAAATGCCTTGGGCGGTTTCCGGGCGGAGATAGGCCTTTATCGGATCAACCGCACCAATATCGCTCGATAACATTAAATTGAATTGTCGAGCCTCGGTTAAATCGAACTGCCCAGAAAAAGGCGAAGGGACTTGTTGGGCGGTCTTTTCGTTTTCAAGCAATTTGTGGCTTTGTAATGGCTGCACAAATGCACGAACCCGTTTTCCAGATTTAAGTTTCACTTCTAATGTATGGTTCAAAGTAAACCACTGATCTTCAGGAAGTAGTGCGGCTTCTCTAAATGCCTCTTGGCCAGGTGCTGTCGGAACTTGCCGTGGACTTTGTTCCAAAAATGCTATCGCTTCCCCGAGGCTTGATCCGACAATCGTCGCGGCGAGTCCAAAATTCCCTCCCCCAACAATATAAACACTCCGTTCCGAAGAAGTGTACCCTTCTACAAATACGCCGTAGGCGTGATCCGCGCGGAAGCGTTGGTTAGTCTTTTTATCATCCGCCATCGGATCACTGAAACCCCCTACGTGTCCGCTCGCCACCCATGTTTTCGGATTCTGAATAATCGCTGTATCAATCCCGACCATGTCCACCGGATGGCCATCCGGCGCAATCGGCGGACACTCCACCATATTCCGCCACCAGGAGTCGCGGATATTGTTTTTCAGAAGGACGCCGAGTGGGCCATAGTCCCAGAAGCCATTGAGGCCGCCGTAGATTTCGCTGGCCGGATAAACAAACCCGCGGCGTTTGCAGAGGGAGACGATTTTTTCCATCACGTTGGCTTCGGACATGGCTGGCTCCAAACTTATGAAACCACGGATGAACACAGATGGACACAGATAAATTCTACTTTAATTCTCTTATCTGTGTTTATCTGTGTTCATCTGTGGTTCATTCTCTTTATAAAAAAACCGGCATCACGCATTCATCTCTCCTGACGGAGATAAAAATGCCCAATGCCGGGTGTAAAATTTCGGCTTCTATGTCGGCGGCGATCAGGCCTTCGCCGCCTGGGTACCGGTTCCAGCCCCCTTGGCTTTCATGGCGTTCAATCGCTTGGCCAGGCGGCTGCGCTTGCGCGAGGCGGTGTTGCGATGAATCGTGTTCTTGGCGGCCACTTTATCCAGGCGCTGGACAGTCTTGCGGAGTTCTACTTCCGCCTTTTTAATATCGCCGGCGGTGACGGCCGCCTGGAAATTCTTGACCTGTTCCTTGATCTGTTCCTTGCGGTAACGATTGCGGGCGCGCTTTTTAAGGCTCTGACGGATACGTTTCTTTGCCGATAATGAATGGGCCACTGTAATCTGTCTCCAAAAGACCAAAATCCCCCAATCAACGAACCGGGCGGATAAGGGGAGGAAATCATAAGGATAACAGGGGAAAAGTCCAGTGGCGGGGTTAGAATGTTGTTTAGCCGCGGCCCTCGGGCTGGGCGGGAAAAACCCGACCCAAGGGCCGGGGCTAAACGGAATTTATAATATGCCCAATCTAGCGGAAATCCGCACCGAATATCGCCAGCAAACGCTCTCCGAAAGCGAGGTGAACCCGGATCCGGTGCGGCAACTGATCCTCTGGCTGGAACACGCAATTACCGCCAAGGTGAATGAGCCCACCGCGATGGTCGTGGCCACCAGCACACTGGATGGTCAACCTTCTGCGCGGATTCTTTTATGCAAAGGCATAGAAGACGGCAAAGTGATATTCTTCACCAATTATCAAAGCCGTAAGGGCATGTTGCTCGCGGCGAATCCTCGGGCGGCAATCACATTTTTCTGGCCAGAATTGGAACGGCAGATCCGGATCGAAGGAGTTGTTGCACGAATCCCCCCTGCTGAATCGGACGCCTATTTTGCTTCTCGCCCGCTGGGCAGCCGGCTGGGTGCGTGGGCTTCTCCACAAAGCCAGGTGATCGCATCGCGCGATATTCTCGAAAGCAATCTCGCTGCCGCGAAAGGCAAATACACCGCCGAAAATGTCCCTC
Organism: Tepidisphaeraceae bacterium; assembly: GCA_036490535.1. Classification (GTDB taxonomy): domain Bacteria; phylum Planctomycetota; class Phycisphaerae; order Tepidisphaerales; family Tepidisphaeraceae; genus DASXDR01. The sequence goes on from DASXDR010000147.1 coordinate 7,310, forward strand.
GCCCCCCCTACTGGGGTGGATATGGGCTAGCTCCCAACCAGATCGAATTCTGGCAAGGCCGCCAGAGCCGGCTGCATGATCGCATTGAATATGTACGCAATGGGAATGGCTGGCAGATTCAACGCCTTGCGCCATGAATACGCAAGCACGAAATTCGAAACGTGATCAAGGTCTTCGGAGTACCTCAGCTCGACCTTGCTCGCCGCAGGCAGACCTGGTGTTGATGGAGAACGTACATTCTGGTTTGGAATTTAAAATTTTGAGTTTCGAATTTGTTTAGGATTTCGAATTTCGAATTTAATCTCAAATGAATGAATCTTTCCGTCAATTTCCCTTGCCGATCCTCGTTCCTCCCCTATAATCCCGATGTTTCGTTCGGAAAGGATTTTTCGTTCATGTCCCACATTATTGCTCAGCCCTGCGTCGGCGTGAAGGACACCGCATGCGTTGCGGTTTGCCCCGTCGACTGCATTCACCCCACCAAAGACGAAGCCAACTTCGCCGCGGAGGAGATGCTCTTTATCGATCTGGATACCTGTATCGATTGCGGGCTGTGCGTCGATGAATGTCCCGTTAATGCAATCTTCCCGCAGGAAGACCTGCCGGCGGAATGGGCGGCGTTCATTGAGAAAAATGGGGCCTATTACAAAAAGTAATCGGCCTTATCCCCCCTGCTGAAAATCCACACTTGATGAGCGACAGGCATTTTCCCTGATTGCGATGATCTTCCACGCCTGCGTGGTTTATCTTGCTTAACTGCGACAATTCAGCTCGCTGCGCGTTCCTATAATATGTGGATTATTTTCTGGACGCATCCGCAAGAGTCGGGTACGTTTGGATTGCTGGCCGACGGGCATTTGTCGCGACGGCATTCCGATAAATAAGCCTCGCGATTCGCTCGCCAGACAGCCGATCTTATTAGGGACGGAGATTCGGGACGGGGTTTAAAAAAACGGAGTGTGCCCATGCCAAACAAGACCAATTCGTTAATTGCGGCCATTGATAAAAAACTCGATACCTCCCGTTTTCGCGAGCAACATTGGGAGGGAACATTCTGGGAATATCTCGATCTCGTTGCCGAGAATCCTGCAATTGCGCGCAATGCGTTTCAGCGCGTTTATGACATGGTCCTCTCTTTTGGCTCGGAAACATTTTCCAGCTTCAAGCAGGATATGATGCGCTACAAGTTTTTCTCCGATCCGATCGAGGGTGGCAGCGACGCGATTTACGGATTGGAACGGCCGCTGATGCAACTGGTGGATTTCTTCAAATCCGCTGCCCAGGGATACGGCACTGAAAAACGTATCCTGCTCCTTCACGGTCCGGTCGGTTCATCCAAAAGCACGATGGCGCGTTTATTGAAGAAAGGCCTGGAAGTCTATTCGCGAACCGATGCTGGTAAACTTTACACTTATTCCTGGCGGCTGCCGCGTGTGCGTGCGAATGGTGATGGCGGTGAAGAATACGTCGCATGCCCGATGCACGAAGACCCCCTGCTATTGATTCCGCGCGATGCGCGTTCGGATGTTCTCGAAGCGATCAACGACAAACTCCCTGAGGGGCGCAAGATCACATTGTATGGCGATGTTTGCCCCTTCTGCCGAAAGGTGCTTGCCGATCTTCTGGACTCTTACGACGGCGACTGGAAAAAGGCGATGGATCACGTGAAGGTCAAGCGCTTGATCCTTTCCGAGAAAGACCGCCGTGGCATTGGTACTTTCCAGCCCAAAGATGAAAAGAATCAGGATTCAACTGAACTCACTGGCGATATCAATTACCGCAAGATCGCGGAGTTTGGCTCAGATTCCGATCCGCGCGCTTTTAATTTTGATGGCGAGCTGAACATCGCTAATCGTGGCATTGTTGAGTTTATTGAAGTGCTCAAACTCGACGTTGCGTTTTTGTATGACCTGCTCGGTGCGTCGCAGGAGCACATGATCAAGCCCAAGAAATTTGCCCAAACGCATATTGATGAAGTGATTTTGGGCCATACCAATGAGCCGGAATACAAACGCCTCCAGGGCAACGAAATGATGGAGGCCTTCCGCGACCGCACCATTAAGATCGATGTGCCTTACAACACTCGGCTCGATGATGAAGTCAAGATCTATCTGAAGGATTTCGGCCCGGATCACGTGCGCGGCGTGCACATTGCGCCGCATACCATCGAAGTTGCCGCCATGTGGGCCGTCCTCACCCGCCTTTCCGAACCTAAAAAAGCAGGCATTACCAAGCTTCAGAAACTCAAACTCTACAACGGCAAATCGATTCCCGGATTTACCGAAGACTCGATTAAAGAACTCAAGGAAGAAGCTCCGCGCGAAGGAATGCAGGGAATCTCGCCGCGCTATATCCAGGACAAAATTTCCAACGCCTTGGTTTCCCACCAGGCCCAGCTCGATAAAGCTATTAATCCGTTCATGGTAATGAACGAACTCGAGGGCGGTCTTTCGCATCATTCCCTGATCACCGATGAAGAGCTGAAGAAGGAATACAAAGAGCTGCTGGCCATCGTCCGCGAAGAATACGAAGACATCCTCAAAGCCGAGGTCCAGCGGGCGATCAGTGCCGATGAAGACGCCATCAAGCGCCTCGCCACCAATTACATCGAAAGCGTTCGCGCTTACACGCAACACGAGCGCGTCCGTAATCGCTACACCGGCCGCGATGAGGAACCCGATGAACGCCTCATGCGTTCTATCGAGGAAAAGATCGACATCCCCGATTCCCGCAAGGATGATTTCCGCCAGGAAATCATGAACTACATCGGGGCTCTCGCCCTTGACGGCAAAAAATTCGAATACAACACCAACGCGCGGCTGCTTAAAGCCTTGGAACTGAAATTATTCGAAGACCAGCGCGACACCATCAAGCTGAAGAATCTGGTCAGCAGCGTCGTGGACGACGAAACCCAGCAGAAGATCGACGTCGTCAAACAACGCCTGATCAAATATTTCGGCTACAACGAAACCAGCGCCACCGACGTGCTGAATTATGTCGCCAGCATCTTCGCCCGAGGAGACAGCAAGCAGGAAGAGTAGAAATGGAATTCGAAATTCTTTCCGAGATTTCAGACAAAGTAATCATCGCTAAGGGTCGAGAAATTCGTGAATTAAACCGGCTGCGTCGTATGTATGGAAAAGGTAGTTGGCGCAAGATGAAAGGATTTGCGACCATACAATATAAAAGTTCCGGCCTAATTCCGCGTGACGAGTTACATTGATATGAAGCACACGGCATCGGCAAACGTGAGTTCAAAATCAAGTTCCAACGGTGAGCGTCCCGTCGCGTACGTCATGTGCGTGGATAACGCTGAATATCCTGTCTCTCTAGAAGTAGGAAAAGTTTATCCTGTCCTTCGAGGAGCATCCAAAGGATTTCTACGCATCATCGACGAAAGTGGCGAAGATTATGTTTTTGGTGCCACCCGCTTTGTAAAGATTCAAGTGCCGCCGAGAGGGCGTCGAGTGCTGTCGGGCGCTTCGTAATTATGATCCTCAAAATTGAAAAAGATCATCAACGCTTCCGCCAGATCGTCAAAGGACGCATCCGTGACGATCTCCGCAAATTCCTCACGCGCGGCGAATTGATCGGCAAAGAGGGTAAGCATCTCATTTCCATTCCCATTCGCGGAGTAGATCTGCCCGAGTTTCGCTATGGGGATAACTCCGGCGGCGTCGGCACGGGTGATGGAAAGGAAGGCGATCAGGTCGGCCAAGGCGGTAGCGGCGCCGGCGGCGAGCAGGCAGGCCAGCACATGATGGAGGTTGATCTTTCGCTTGATGAATTAGCGGAGATTCTGGCAGAAGAATTGAAGCTGCCACGCATTGAACCCAAGGGTCGGCATCGCATCACGACTATTCGTGAAAAGTATTCTTCGCTCCGCCGCGTGGGTCCCGAATCGCTACGGCATTTCAAGCGCTCCTTCAAAGAAGCCCTTAAGCGCCAGATCATGATCGGCGATTACGATCCGGATAATCCGATCATCGTCCCCGAGAAAAAAGACATTCGCTATCGCTCCTGGAAAGAGGTCAAAAAACCCCAATCCAACGCAGTCATCATCTTTATGATGGACGTCTCAGGCTCCATGGGCGAAGAACAAAAAGAACTCGTCCGCCTCGAATCCTTCTGGATCGACACCTGGCTCCGCAAAAACTACGAAGGCATCGAATCGCGCTATATCGTCCACGATGTCTCCGCCAAGGAAGTCGACAAGCACACCTTCTACCATCTCCGCGAAGATGGCGGCACCAAGATCTCCAGTGCCTATCGCACCGCTCGCCAATTGCTCGAATCCCACTATTCCCCCGAGGAGTGGAACATCTATCTTTTCCACTTCTCCGACGGCGATAATTCCAGCGAAGCCGACAGCCGCGATTGCGTAAAAATTCTCAAAGAACAGCTCCTACCCATCTGCAATTTATTTGGCTATTGCCAGGTAGCCAGCGCCTATGGCAGCGGCAATTTCATCAATGTCCTGCACGAACACTTGCGCGGACATGATAAAATGCTGACGAGCCGAGTGAATAGCAAGGATGATATTTACGATTCTATTAAAACGTTCTTTGGCAAAGGACATTAATTTTTTACAAGCGCCGTGACCTCTCTTCAAATCCACAACCAAGGTATTGTTATTCGTACTAAAGCGCGAATCTTTCGTTTAAAAGTCTCTCTTGTGCTGCTGTAGTCTTTTCCCGCATGTCCCGCAATTCCTTGGAAATCTGGCTCAATCCGAAATCGTCCCACTACGCGTTTCCCATCCAAGCTTTTTTTCACCACGTCATAAATTAAATTTTCAAGAAATATTCCTTTGTCTTCATTCATCAGCACATACTTGTCACGAAAATTCTCATTATAAAACTGTGGTGTCGTTAAAAATACGCGGGACTCGCCATGCTGTCCGCAAAGGCCTGTACCTAATAGTTTGTATAGCCGATGATCCCGCAAATCTCCGTAAAAATTCACGCCTTCGGGCGCACTTTCCAATAGACGAGTCAAATTAGGAATGATGGCTCTGCCAGTAATTTTCGCAATATATTTGGACCCGCCAACGAAGCGCGATTGTTCGATAGCGTGATCCAGGAGTAACAATTCTCCATAGCTTTTGCCCAGCTCGCGCGGAAAATCATTGAGCGAAGAAGATATAAACTCTACCCGTTCGACTGCGTCGCGCTTTTTTGCAGCCGTATATAACCGGTCCAATGGCCAACCAGAATTCTCAGCAAATACAATTTTCGTGATCCGGGGATGATTCACTAGATAATAATCCAAGGCATTAACATAATCTGTCTCGCGAACTTTTGGATCGGGAAGCGTACTGGCCGCGGGCATTCCCTTGGGGTCGATGCTCGCGGTCATTACCAGCGCGACTTCTTGTTCGATGTTATTCACTCGACCTACAACCTATCGAAACATATTTGTCATGTCCATAAGTCAATAATAGGACCTCCCGAGACATCGGGTAAAAGGACATTGCATTTGAGAGGCGTTCAGCGACCAACTAATAAAATGAGCCTCGATATCCCAGGCAAAGCTTTGATCGCGCACCAAGCGGTCAGCGCCAATTGACGTAGTGGCACTTTTCCGCGACGACAGCGAATATCCGAGTACATTTGTGCCAGTTGACGACGTGCAATCCAGCGTAACGAGGCGGCATAGCCACTGCAGATAGTAGCTCTTTGCTCTGGCAGATCAGATAACCAATTTTGCCGCATTACCCGTCCCGCTCGACGCATCGCTTTTCCACCGCGGGACATGGAACTAGCGTGAACGCGATAAAAAAGGACTATTTCGGGACAAAATAAGATGGGGCTGGTGCGCGCCAAGCGAAACCACATATCCCAATCGGCTGCTCCGGCGATGCGCTGATCAAAGCCTTGCGGAACAAGTTGCGATAGTGCAGCTTTGTAAATCAGCACGGCCCCTGTTGATTGAATGCAATTCATAACGGCTAACATGGCAGAAGTCGTCGGCTCATCTACTTCGGCCGGCACGATGTTGCCATGAGGCGATATGCGCACGGAATCTGCGCTTACCTGGTCAATAATTGGACTGCCTGTATGATCAATCAACCGCGCCCTTCCATGTGCAGCTGGAGCTGAGGGATGGGACTGCAACGCGCTCAGCAAAATCTCAATGGCATGCCGCTCCAATAGATCGTCAGCATCCAAAAAGAGTACCATCGGGCGCACCGGATCGGACTGCGCCAAGCCATTGTTACGACTATGCGAGACTCCCTGATTTTCCTGACGTATCAGGCGAATACGCGAATCCGCAACAACATGGCGCTCTACTATAAAGGCAGTGTCATCCTTTGACCCATCATCGACAATAATCAGTTCCCAGTCATTAAAACTTTGAGCCCGCACACTCCAGATCGTCTCATCAAGGTATTGACCCGCATTGTAAGCAGGAATGACAACGGAAATGCTCATTGTAGGATGAAGATTTTAGCGAACGCACTTACTATCGGCAATCCCCAAGCAGAATTACGGATTTTTAGTACCCCTCGACGAGTCAGCGTCGGTACGGCTAGAATTGCGGCATTCAGCAAGCCGATAGAGATTAATATGGCTTCCCACACCTTAGCCCCCTTCCCGCCCGAACTGCTTGCCGCCAAGAAGCAAATCCGCGAGCAGGCACGCTCGTATGGCCTGGATTTCTATCCTGTAATTTTTGAGATGTGCGATTATGAGCAGATGAACCAGATCGCAGCGTATGGAGGGTTTCCGCAGCGATATCCGCATTGGCGATTTGGGATGGAGTATGAAAAGCTGCGCAAGCAACATCATTACGGACTGGGGCGCATTTATGAGATGGTCATTAATAATGACCCTTGTTATGCGTATTTGCAGGAATCAAATGCATTAGTTGATCAGAAACTGGTCATTGCCCATGTCTACGGGCACTGCGATTTTTTCAAGAATAATCTCTGGTTCGGCAAGACCAATCGCAAAATGATGGATGAGATGGCCAACCACTCCACGCGGGTTCGTCGGCACATCGAAAAGCATGGGCAGGATGCTGTCGAGCGTTTTCTGGATGTTTGTCTTTCCATCGAACATTTGATTGATTCGCATTCGATGTTTCTTTCGCGCGGTCCGCTCGAATGGCCACATCAGGAACCCAAGCGCGAAGAGAACACGGGCCGATTTAAAGCCAAAGATTACATGGATCGCTGGATCAATCCGCCGGAGAAAATCGAAGCGGAAAACAAAAAAATTCGTGAAGAACAGGGCAAGCTGCGTCACTCCACACCAGCTCATCCAACCCGCGATATTCTGCTCTATTTGCTCCAACACGCTCGCCTGGAAGATTGGCAAGCGGATTGCCTGGCCATTGTGCGAGAGGAAGCTTACTACTTCGCTCCCCAGGCCATGACCAAAATCATGAACGAAGGATGGGCGTCGTATTGGCACTCCACGCTGATGACCAAGCATTTCGTCGAAGCGCGCGAAGTGATCGATTATGCCGATCACCATTCCGGCACGGTTCACATGCCACCGGGGAATTTCAATCCATATAAGATAGGCATCGAGCTTTTCCGCGATATCGAAGATCGCTGGAACAAAGGCAAATTCGGCAAGGAATACGAAGAAGCCGACCGTCTCGGCGAAAAGAAAAAATGGGACAAGGGGCTTGGGCTAGGGCGAGAGAAAATATTCGAAGTCCGTCGAATTTATAACGACGTGAATTTTGTGGACGAATTCATGACCGATGAATTCATTGAAAAGCACCGCTTCTATCAATATGGCCGAGATCCCCATACCGGCCAACTTCGCATCGTCAGCCGTGACCCGGTGCGAATCAAACAAACGCTGCTCTATCAGATCTCTAACATGGGGCATCCGTTCATTTATGTGGTCGATGGGAACTACTGCAACCGCGGCGAGCTTTATCTGGCGCACAAACACAATGGTCTCGACATTGAAATCAAAACCGCGGTCGAAACGCTAAAGAATGTTTACCAGCTCTGGCTACGGCCGGTGCATCTGCAGGCTCGCATTGACGATGACATGATCCTGTTCACCTATGATGGCTCACAGCCCAAGCAGCAAACCATTCACGAAGATGTGCCGGCACCGGCGCATGTGATTGTGTAGGTTTTTTGCGCAGTGGAATTGCTAGCCGCTGAAGCGACTAGCCCGCAATAGCGTAGCGCGCGTTAATCGTTATCGACGTTCTTGCTGATAAATTTTCCCCCACGGTGCACTTTCACTTCATACACCGCATTCCCCTGTCGCACGTCGATCTCGTAAATCTCTCTGTCATGCCAATCAGACATTTCCACACTGACGATTGTTCCATCCGGCACATGGTGCTGTACTGTCGTTAACACCTTGGACGGGATATCGGCGATGGCCACCTGCTGATCATTGGTCTCGGCATCTTGCATGGCGGGCTTGGTTTGCTTGGAATGATTTGCGTGGCATCCCGCTGTGACCATGATGCTGGCCGAAATCACGCTGACCGCCATCATCTTTTTCCACATGATCAGCTCCTTCAGAAAAGCTCGCTTCATCGATAAAGCGTCGTCTCGCGGGGCTTGGTATTTACCTCGTCATATTTACCCATCCAGAGGAAAGTTCCATCCGGGCGAATCTTCATCACATACACACCGTTCTCCCATTTGACATACAGCTTGTACGCCATCCGGCCGCGAAAATTGACATCTTCGGCTTCCACGATGCTGGACTTGGACAGATGCTGATGCACGGTCCGCACGACATCGGGTGGTAACTGATTCACGCTGATGAGTGTTTCGCGCTCGGGCTGGGTGGTTGCGGTATCGGCCGTTCGCTGATTCACCTGGCACCCCCCTGCCAGCAAACTCGCCAACAAAAACAGATCTGAAACCGTTCTCTTATGTTGCATATGAAACTCCTTCGATGCACGGGCAAAGATTATTATTCACAGCGCGGCGGATCGCGCGACTTTGCGCAACTTGGGAGGAGTATGGTAACGACGACTGGCGAGAGAACAAGGGCTTACGTCGCCTGGCTCACGCTCGTCGTAGGCTCTGCGTGAAAACTCCATGGCCCCGCGACAGCACAAAATCGGCTCAGATGCGAGGCGCGACGACGAGGGCTGCGTCTTGATGATCCTTCGAGCCATTGCAACGTCGCAGACGGGCCGATTTTGTGCCGCCTTCGGTGGACCGGAAAGGGACCATCTGCGTCGTTGTTGCTCCTCGCCGTGGTGTTTGAAACACTGCTTCGTCGCCGACGCCTAGCATCTGGTCCCTTTCTGGCCCATCGCGGGGCCATGGAGTTTTCACGCAGAGCCAAACACTCTCTGGAGGTTTGTATGTTCAAGCGTGTTCGGAAACAGAATCGTCGGGGCAATCAGGTCAATTCAAACGGCTTCTTTGCGGGAGCTTTTATCGGCTTCGAAGTGCTCGAAGATCGCAGGCTCATGTCCGCGAGCCATGGGTTTGGCGGTGGCGTGTTAGGTGGCCCGCCGGATCGAGGGCAAGGCAACAACGTGGGTCAGCAAATCAGCCAGATTGCGTTCAGCTTGATCCCCACGGCAGCCCAAACTGAACTTGACACCCTCGCCACCACTGCTGGCCTGACTGATCCGACTTCAACCTCCTCCGTCACCCTTGGCAATGTCAACGGCGTGGAAACTTACTCGGTGACCATCAAAGGCACCGGCACCGTAACCACTATCACCTCCGATGCTACTGGTAATCCTGTTACCGCGCCCACGACCAGGACGACTACCTGGGCTACGCTTAATGGCTCCGGCACCGGCAGCGATTCGGCGGCTGCGTCCGAAATCACTGCTATTGCCACCGCACTCGATCTCACCGCTTCGACAGATACTACTACAATCAACGTCGTTACCACTTCGGATGGCACCACGACTTATTCTCTGCAACTCTCGCCCAGCTCCGATTCTTCGAGCGATCCGCGTGACGATCGCGGCGTGAATATCACTGTCTTCGCGAACGGCGATCCGACCGGCAACGAAAATCTCCCCTTCAGTGTTCTCCCCAGCTCCATCCAGACCGCTATTAACGATAATCTCCCCACCGGCGCCAGCGCCCTGTCATCCGATGCCACGCAATCGGTGCACGTTCAGGTTGTTGATGGCGTTACACTTTACAGCACCACGTTCACCACTAGCGGGACTTCCACGCAGGTGACCGTCGATGCTGCGGGAAACTTGGTCAGTCTTCCTTCCACGACCACCACTACGTTTGGCGATCTCACCAGCGCGGAGCAAACGGCATTGCAAACTCTCGCCACTGCCGAGGGTGATACAACCACGCTGACGTCCGATCAATCGGTTACAGAACTGACCGAAGCCAATGGTGTTTCGCTATTCAGTATCTCGATTCCAATCACGGAAACCAATGCCGCGGGCAACAGCTACACACATGACGAAAACCTGACCATCGATTCCAGCGGAAATGTCACTGTGCTTACAGGCCAGGATGATCTCGATCAAGGCGATCCCATTGGCAACCCAGGCCAATGCGGCTCCGGCCAAGGCGGCGGTGATCAAGGCTCGGGCGGTGGCGACCAAGGGCCTGGCCCGATCAATCCCGGCGGCCCGATCCGGGGCGTCGGCACCGGCACGGATAACAGCGGATCCGATGATGGCTCTGATCCAACGAGCGGCTCCTGCCCGACCGGCAGCGGCTCTGGCTCATCCAGCGGTTCAAGTTCCAGCAGCAGCTCGTCCACGGTTTCTTCTGGCGCGATAACTTCCACCACTGACTCGACCTCATCCTCTGATTCCAATTCCTCGAGCAAAAAATCCTCGAAGAAAAACGCGAAAACCACTGTCGCCAAATCTACTACTAAAAAGGAGAAGAAATCCTCCAGTACAAAAAAGGCCTGAGGCCGTTTCTAAACCTGGCGTAAACAGTGGCACTAAAGTGCCACTGCCGGAAGAGGAATTGGTACTATTGGGCGAATGCTACAAAAGGCTCGGCCATGACCAACGCCTCGAACGGCTCACTCCCCACACCACCCGCGCCCGCCCCACTTACCCTGCTGGGGCGGGGGCGATCTGGTGATGCCCAGGCGCTGGGTTCCCTGCTCAAGTCCTATTCACCCTATCTCACGCTGATCGCCCGCATGCAGATTGGCAAACGCCTGCAGGCCAAGCTCGATGAAGACGATGTCGTGCAGGAAACTTTTCTGGAAGCTGCCCGGCAATTTCCTAATTTTCGCGGCAATAGCGAAGCGGAACTTACCGCATGGCTGCGCACGATTCTCGCTGGGCAGATTGCGCTTGCTCTTCGTCGCTACCTTGGCACGCAAGGCCGCGATTTGCACATGGAGCGCGAACTCAATGTCCAACTCGATCAAAGCTCGCGCATGCTTGATCGCGGTTTGGTCGGTTCCGGCACCACTCCGAGCCAGAATGTCTCGCGGCGCGAACAATCCGTGCTGCTGGCCGAAGCGTTGGAAAAACTCCCTGCTGATTACCGCGAAGTGATTGTGCTGCGGCATCTCGAGCAACTCAGTTTTGCCGATGTCTCGGCGAAGATGAATCGCAGCGTGGATAGCGTACAGAAATTATGGGTGCGTGGCCTAAAATTACTGCGCGAATCGATGGTTGAATCATGAGCGCGGGCGAACCCAAAGATTCAGATCAAGCGCCTCAACACGACACGGATGATCCGCGCGTCGGCGAAGCGGTCAACGCGTACATGGCCGAACTCGACGCGGGGCGACGACCGAATCGCAAGGAATTTCTTTCGCGTTATCCGGATATCGCGGATGAACTCTCTGTGTGCTTGCAGGGACTCGCTTTTCTCGACGCCGCTGCGGCGCAAATCAAAGAAGATGCGGGCATCGCAGGCCCCCAAGAAGACCCGATTCTTCGTTCGGCCCTTACTAGCGCCGAACCCCTGGGCGATTTCCGTTTGGTGCGCGAGATCGGCCGGGGCGGAATGGGCATTGTTTACGAAGCCGTGCAAATGTCCCTGGGTCGCACCGTCGCGTTGAAAGTGCTACCCATGGCCGCTGCCCTCGATCCACGCCAGCTGCAGCGTTTCCACAACGAAGCCCAGGCCGCCGCCCAGCTCCATCACACCAACATCGTCCCGGTCTATGCTGTGGGCTGCGAGCGCTCGGTTCACTATTACGCGATGCAATTAATCGAAGGCAAAAGCATCGCCGACGTGATCCTCGCACTGCGCCAAGGCCAGTATAGAGACGCCGTCGCCCCGTCCAATTCAGTCGCGGAAATTTCCATGCTCCGCTCCGCCCGGCGCGGAGATTATTACCGCTACATTGCGAACCTCGCCGTGCAAGCTGCCCGCGCTTTGGATTATGCCCATCAACTTGGCATCGTTCATCGCGACATTAAACCCGCCAATCTGCTCTTTGATTGGCGCGGCATACTCTGGATCACGGATTTTGGTTTGGCTCAAATCTATACTGATGCTCCACATAATGTCACCCTTCCTGGCGATGTGCTTGGTACGCTGCGCTACATGAGCCCTGAGCAAGCCTCTGGTTCTGGCGCTATCCTCGATGGCCGCACGGATGTTTATTCCCTTGGTGTTACGCTTTATGAACTACTTACCCTCGAGCGCGCTGTTGATGGCGATTCTCGCCAGGAAATGCTCCGCCGGATATCTGAAGTTGATCCGATTTTGCCTCGCGCTTTCGACAAGCGAATTCCTATCGAGCTTGAAACCATTGTGATGAAAGCAGTCGCTAAAGACCCGCGCGACCGCTACCTCACCGCTCGCGCCATGGCCGAGGATTTGGAGCGCTATCTTCGCCACGAACCTATTCTTGCCCGCCGCCCGACAACGTGGGACCAGCTTTCCAAGTGGGTGCACCGGCATCGCCACCTTACCGCTTCGGTCTTGATCATTCTCGCTCTTGCCACCACGGCACTGAGCATCAGCACTATCTACATCTCGCGCGAAAAGTTCCGCACCACACAGGCTCTGGACACCGCCAGCTCCCGTGCTATTGAAGCCCATCGCGCACAGGTCCAGGCCGCCCACAATTTTGATCAAGCGCGCCAGGCGGTGGAATTCATGACCCGTATTGCTGCAGATGAAATGCCGAATGATCCTCGGCTCGCTTCAGTGCGCCGGCGCCTGCTCGAAACGGCATTGAGCTATTACCAGAATTTCCTGGAGACGCAGAAACAAACTCATGCCGCCGCGGACCTGGCCCGCGAGCAGGCGCAAATCAACAGCCTTCTTGTCCAGCTCACATCCAACGATCAATGGGCTGAAGTGAATTACGAGCTATCGCTGCTGGCCCAATCCTCCGTCGAAACTGAGCTGCAACTCACGCCCTATCAGCGCTCTACGATCCACAACTTAAACCAATCCAATAATGATTTTGAAATGTTCGATCCCGACCGCGGTCCCCCTCCCGACCGGCGCGAAAATGAAACGGGCCCGCAGGATCCGCGGCCGCTCCAGCAATCCCTTCGGTCTATTCTCACCGTGCAGCAGATGGACCGCGTTAAGCAAATCTCAAGGCAACTGCGCGGGCCCTCAGCTTTCACTGATGCTGACGTCGCGTCTGCGCTTTCTCTCAATCCCACTCAAAAATCCAACATTCAGACCATTCGCACTCAATTCGAAGACCGGCATCATCGTCCGGAATTTGGGCAGGATAGAAATTCTCAAATCCAAGCTGCCAATCAACTTATTCTCAAGCAGCTAACCCCGGAACAGCAGCATCTCTGGTCTACCCTTATTGGCGAGCCATTTCATGGCTACATTCCGGGGCCTCGTCGTCCGCAGGGACCGCCGCCGCGCGAACCGCCACCGGGTGATTTTCCTTTTCCGCCGTTCTGATAGTTAGTATAACTGTGATCAGGGAATATTCTTGGGAAGGAAAACCATCATGATTCGCTCTGTTATCTTTGCCTGTGTCATTTGTTGTGTCTCGCTGCTGACTTTTGCGCAACCTTTGGCGGATCACGTTCCGTCGGACGCCATCGCCTATCTGGCATGGGCGGGATCGAACAATATTCCGGCGCAATCGCATCTGCATAACGTCCTCTCGGCCTCTGATGCTTCTAATCTGCTCACCGAATTCGCCCCGGCCCTAGCGATGCGAATTCACAGGAATGATCCTGCCAGCGCGCAGCGCGTGGAGATGTTTACTGCCATCCTTAATTGCCTGTGGAAACATCCGAGCGCGATTTATTTCACCGATGTTGATGTGGTCAGTTCGGATCAGATGCTTCCTAAAATGGGCATTCTGTGCGATGCCGGCGATGACGCTTCGGCACTCGAAAAGAATTTCACCCAGATCATTGCGATGGCCGGCGATCAGGGGGCCAAATTCCTCAGCGTGAAACAGACCGGCGATCTCGTTTCTTTTACCGTCGATCACGCTGACGCCAATCCCGCGACGCTCGCGGACGATTCCAAATTCAAAGATGCCATGGCCTCAGTGCAGGCGAATCCTGCGGCCGAGGTGTATATCGATGTTGCGGGCACGCTGACGGCTGTCGATCAGATGGTTCAGGCGAACTCTCCGGATTCGGTTGCAACCTGGAAGAAAATTGAAAATGCTTCCGGCCTTTCCAGGGTAAAAGCCATCGCGTGCACGGGCGCGTTTGACGGGACGGATTGGGCTACCGAGTGCTTTTTTTCCTTGCCTGGCGAATCTGCTCCAGCAGCCAGCGATCAGCTATCTAACGATACGCTAAAGCTCATCCCACGCGACGCCAGTCTTTGCACGGCCTGGGAGTTCAATGTCGGTCATTTTCTGGACAAAATTCGCGCTCGCCTCGCGACCGTCGATCCGCAATATCAGCGCGATTATGACATGGGCCTGGGCGCCGCCTCGGCGATGACCGGCATTAATGTCAAAACGGATTTCATCGACACGCTGGGCGACCAATGGGTCACTTTTTCCGCTCCTGAAGTTGCCGGCAGTAGCGCCCTGGGCACGGTCCTCATCAATCACTTGGCCGATGCGGACAAAGCGCAGCATTCGCTGGAGTCCATCGAGCTGGCATTGAACAATATCGTTGCTGGCCAGCTTCGCCACTCGGATATCACCGTTGCGGTCCGCAACACGCAATACAATGGCAATACGATTCACTATGTGGCCGTCCCGCTCATTTCGCCTGCCTGGACCATCGTGGATGGCAATCTCTATTTCGCGCTTTATCCGCAGGCTGTTGCGGGCGCGGTCGCATTCGAAAAGAGCGGCGGCGAAAGTATTCTCGACAATCCCACGTTCACACAACTCCGCTCGCAGCTCAAAGGCGAGCAGTGCTCCATGATCAAATTCGCTGATGTACCGAAGACCATTGACGCCAGCTATCCGGTCTGGCTCGCATTATCGCATTACGCGGGATTTGCTGATCTCTTCGGCGTCTCTTCGCCGCCCATGCTGCTGCCTCCCATTGCGTCGATTAAAAAAGAACTTTCGCCGGTCATGTCGGTGGGCTATTGGGATCAGACCGGGTGGCACGCGCGCAGCCGTTCGCCATTTCCCGGCGCGATCTTCTTTGCTGGCGATCCGATGACTGTATCGCCAATCGGCACCACCGCTCTGATGACCTCCATTTTGCTCCCATCTCTCAACCGCTCGCGCGAAACCGCCAATCGCATTAAGTGCGGTTCGAACATGCGTCAGATCGGCCAGGCCATTCTGCTTTATTCCAATGAACACAATGGAAAATTCCCGCCTGATCTGGGGACGCTGGTTTTAACTGAGGAAATCTCGCCGCGAGTGTTTTTATGCCCGTCGGCCAGCTCCCATCTCCCCGCCGGCTTTTCGACGATGAGCGCCGAGGATCAGGCGGTCTGGGTCAGCAAGAATTCGGATTACATCTATCTCGGTAAAGGCATGAACAGCTCGGTCAATCCCGACCTGATTGTGCTGTATGAAAAAGATGCCAATCACCGCCGCGATGGCATGAACATTCTCTTCGCTGATGGCCACGTTGATTTCAACAATCTCGCGGGTGCTCATCAGATGATTGAGAAACAACTACCGGGCCAGCAGCATTGATATAAATTAATACTGTGGCGATATTTACCTTCGTTTAATGCAATCTTAACACTCTCCATCTACTATTGCCGTCCGCTTTATGGCGACTATGGTTCCAATGCGCGCACAAACAACTGCCAGCAGCGTTGTCGCTGCTCGGCCTCTGCGTATCGCCGCGATCGATGTGGGGTCCAATTCGATTCACATGGTGATCGCCCAGGCGGAATCGGGCGGCGGGCTGACGACGATTGCCCGGATGAAGGAAATGGTCGGCCTGGGGCGGAGCAGTTTTCCATCTAAAAACCTGACTAAAGAAGCGATGCGGCGCGCCCTGCTGGTGCTGGGCAGATTCCAGCAGGCGGCGCAGCAGCGCGGGGCGGATAAAATCATTGCGGTCGCTACCAGCGCCGTGCGCGAAGCAGAAAATGGTGGCGATTTTCTCCAGAGTGCCTGGGATCAGTTGCAAATGCGCGTGCGGATTGTTTCGGCACGAGAGGAAGCCCGGCTCATCTATCTCGCCGTTCGCCGCGCCATGCCGCTGAAGCGCGATCCGCATTTGATTATCGATATCGGCGGCGGGTCCGTCGAATTCATTGTGGGCAATGAAAAGCAGGCGATGGTTCTGGAGTCACGCAAACTCGGCGCTGCCCGCATGTCCGCTACTTTTATCCGTAACGATCCCATCATGCCTGCTGAAAAAGAAAATCTGATTAATCATTATCGCAAAGAACTCAGCAGCATCCGCGAAGCCATCGGCCCACTCAAACCCACCAAAACCATCGGCACCTCCGGCACTATCGAAAATCTCGGGGCGATGAGCGCCGTGAATGGTGAATCAACTCCTGAAAAATCAAAACTTCCTGCGGTGATCGAGCGTGCGGCCTTTGAAACTGTTCTGGCCAAATTGCTTAAATCGACGGATGAACAGCGCGCCAACATGCCCGGGCTCGACAGCCAGCGCAAAGATCAGATCATCACCGGCGCTTTGCTGGTGCAGGAAATTTTCGAGATCTTCAACATTCGCCGCATACAGATTTGCCCGATGGCGATGCGAGAGGGGATTATCCTTGATTATCTAGCGCGGCATATGCCCGACCTGGCCATTCGCGCCGATGTTCCTGATCCACGCCGCCGTTCCATCATCGATCTGGGTCGCCGATGCAATTGGCATCGCGGGCATGCGGAGCATGTTACGCAATTGGCGTTGCAATTATTCGATCAAACCCGTTCGCTGCATGGGCTGACTCCCATTGAACGCGAACTCCTCGAATATGCCGCCCTGCTCCACGACATCGGCTGGCATATCTCGGGCAAATCGCATCACAAGCATTCGATGTATCTCATCCTCAATGGCGATCTTAAAAATTTCACCAAAGAGGAAATTGGGATTCTCGCCTGTGTTGCCCGCTATCACCGCAAATCGCTGCCTAAAGCGAGCCATCCGCATTACAGCACCTTGCCCCGGCGCGCTAAACGCGTTGTAAATATCCTGGCTTCACTTTTGCGAATCGCAGATAGTCTGGATCGCAGCCATTGCGCGGTCGTGCAGAGCCTAAGATTCAAGGAAGGCGACAAGAAAGGCACGCTGACAATTAATGTGCGTGCGGATGCCCAGCTCGAACTCTGGGCTGCCAAACGCAAATGCGACCTCTTTGAAATGACGTTCGGAAAAATTGATTTTGAGCTGGGGAAAAGATGATCGATACGCTTCTGAAACCTCATGATTATCCCGGCAAACTGATTGTTGTCG
Source organism: Tepidisphaeraceae bacterium (assembly GCA_036490535.1). GTDB lineage: Bacteria > Planctomycetota > Phycisphaerae > Tepidisphaerales > Tepidisphaeraceae > DASXDR01. Next base: position 25,010 of record DASXDR010000147.1, read on the forward strand.
AAGGCATCGACGGCTCGGGCAAATCCACCCAGCTCAAGCTCGCTGAGCGCTACCTCCAATCGCGCGGGCTGCGCCCGTTCTTCACTGAATGGAACAGCGCCGATCTTGTCAAAGCGATCACCAAAAAAGGCAAAAAGAAAATGTCGCTCACTCCCCTGACATTTTCTCTTCTGCATGCGACTGATTTTGCCCATCGCCTGGTCCATAACATTTTGCCGCCGCTGAAAGCCGGGTTCATCGTATTGGCCGACCGCTATGTCTACACCGCCTTTGCTCGCGATGTCGTGCGTGGCTGCGATCCGGACTGGGTGCGCAGGGTTTATCAGTTTGCGCCGCGGCCTGATCGGGCGCTGTATTTCAAAGTGCCGATTGATGTATCCGTTTCGCGCATTCTTGGCGGCCGCGCCAAAATCAAGGATTACGAAGCAGGCATGGATCTGCATCTCGCGCCCACTCACGTTGAGTCTTTCCGAATTTTCCAGGGCCGAATTCTCAAGGAATACGACCGCGTGAGCCATGAGTATTCGCTGACTGAAATTGATGCCACGTTAACCATCGCGGAGCAGCAGAAATACGTTCGCAAATTAATCGACGAGACTTTGCTGGATTACACGCCGCCTATGTATGTGCCGGCGCTGGTGGATTAAACCCGACGGCAAGGCGGTGCGCCTTGTCGGTTTGGATGGGAATAGAAAATTATGAGTCAGCTTCGCTACATCTCGCATCACATGCCTTATCTACCCACCGGCGATTGCCCGGGCCGGCTGATTGTTATCGAAGGCACTGACGGCGTCGGTCGCTCGACACAGGCATACATGCTCAAGAACTGGCTCGAAGTGCAGGGCTATGCCGTCATGGAAACCGGCTGGACGCGCTCCAAATTAATTGGCCAGGGAATCACCGATGCCAAGCAAGGCCATTCGCTCAACCGCCTTACCTACGCACTGATGTACGCGACTGATCTGGCGGATCGATTGGAATATCAGATTCTTCCCGCGCTACGCAGTGGCTTTGTTGTTCTGGCGGATCGCTACATTTATACGGCTATAGCTCGAGGAATCGTGCGCGGCGCCGACCGCCAATGGCTGCGTGATCTTTATGGATTTGCCCTTCAACCGGACCTGATTCTTTATCTCCAGCTTGCGGTTGAGGATTTAGTCCCGCGCGTGCTGGAAGCTGGCAAGATGAATTACTGGGAATCTGGCATGGACATGAACTACGGCGATGATCTGTACGAGTCCTTTCTCGCCTATCAATCTTCATTGATTGAGCAATTCAACCAGATGGCTGTGGATTATAATTTCACTACCCTCAATGCCACGCCTAATCCGCAAACCATCCACCGGCAACTGCGCAATGCGGTATCCGAATACCTGCACAGCACCGCGTATCACCCGGCAAGTTTCGAAGGCTGACTGATAAATGGGTGCCATGCCCAAGCTGGCATGGGCATGTTCCAATAGATTCACTCATACCGTTTCTATCTCTCAAATGCGCTTTGCTTGGAGCAGAA
>DASXDR010000169.1:0-4501 GCA_036490535.1 Tepidisphaeraceae bacterium
GCCCGGCGTCATCAGGCGGACGACTTCGCGCCGGATGACACCCTTGGCCGTCGCCGGGTCTTCCATCTGCTCGCAGATCGCGACCTTGAAACCCTGCGCGATCATCTTGCGCAGATAATTATCGACACTGTGAAATGGCACGCCCGCCATGGGGATAGCATCGTCGGCATCCAGGCCGCCACGGCTGCGAGACGTCAACGCCAAGCCTAATGCTTTGGATGTAACTTTGGCGTCATCCCAGAAAAGCTCATAGAAGTCGCCCATACGGAAAAAGAGGATGTAATCCGGGTATTGCGATTTGAATTGGGTGTACTGCCGCATAGCCGGCGAGAGGCGGTCGCCAGCGGGCTTGTCGGTTTTGTCGGCGGTCTGAGTCATAAGGGTTCGCGGAAACTTCGAGGGTATGGCAACCTCAACGGCGGATCAAGAAAATTTGCCTTTCACGTCATTTGAAGATGTAACTTTTACTTGGATCAGCAAAAGCAAGAGAACGCGAAATCGCGATAGCGCGAAAAAGCAGCGAAAACCCAGAATAAACATTTTTTCGCGTTCTTTCTTCCCGCTATCGCGATTTCGCGTTCTCTTTTTGGACCAGAATCGTGAGCCGGGGCCCTTCGAGAGAGGCCTAACTCTATTGCAGTGCTGGCACCGTCATTGCATTAATCATTTCTGACGCTTTTTAAGGAGATAAATTTATGACATCCCGCTTTTCCATGTTGGCTGCAATCGCTATTTTCTCGGCTTCACCCCTGCTAATTGTCGGATGCACCTCTCAAAAAACCGAGATTCCTTCCACTGCTGTCATGATGAACGACGCTCGCGGCGATATTACCGTGACCGCTCCGCACACGGGAACGGTATACGTCTATGATAAAAATGAAGACAAGCTCGTCTATTCGGGGCAGGTTACCCGTGATGATGTGATCCGGCTCGACGAGCAGAGCGGCAATGTCGACATCAACGACCATGTCGTGGCGGGTAAAGCTCTCAATAATGATCATGCCCACCAGGTATATTTCCAGCGGAACGCGCATGAAGAGCCGCGCGAGGCGACGTACGTAGAGCCGAACGGAGATACGACTGTCGTCACGCATGATAATAATGGCACGCATGAGACCGTGGTCGCGCCCCAGTAGAGATTTCAGATATTTTGCGCAAGCGGAACCGGCGGCAATAACTGCCGGTTCTTTTTTATAAACTCTAAACATGAGGGGATTTGATCATCGCAAGGCGAGAGCATACTGTTTGACACCAAACAGTAGGGCCTGTTGCAACGGGCTAGGATGAAAAGATTTTCAGGGAAAGCGCGGCTGACTTTGCGATACTCCAAAATTCTGCGATGGATACCGGCACTTCTGCCGGCGTGGCTGGCGATCTCTTGCGAGCAGGGCGCACCGCCCGCTTTTCAGATGCCGCCGCCGGCTGTGACGGTGGCGCCGGCGATGGCGCAAGATGTGCCGATTTATCTGGATGAGATTGGACGCACCAGCGCTGACGAAGTGGTGACCGTCCAGCCCCAGGTCACCGGGAAACTCATCGGCAGATTTTTCAACGACGGCGCGTTTATCAAGAAGGGGGATTTGCTCTATACGATTGATCCGCGACCGTTCCAGGCGAGCTTGGCGCTGGCGCAAGCACAGTTGGCGCAGAACAAAGCGCAGCTCGAATTTGCCCAATCCGATTTTGCCCGCGTGGCCAGCCTCAAAGGAACGCAGGCGGTCAGCCAGCAGGATTTTGATCAGAAGAAAAATGCCGTCGATGTGGCCAAGGCGCAAATCGCCTCCGCCCAGGCGCAGATCACCACGGCGCAGTTGAACCTGGAATATTGCCAGATCAGATCCCCGATTGATGGCCGCACCGGGCAGCACCTGGTGGATGTGGGCAATGTCATCTGGAACAGCGGCCAGAATGGCGGAAGCAATTTGCTGACTATTCAGCGTCTTAATCCCATTTATGCAGATTTCACGGTAACCGAGAACGACCTGGCGACTGTGCAGCGCTACATGAAGCAGGCGCATGAATCCAAAGAATCGCTCCATGTTCTGGTGGATACGCCCAATGCGGTCAATGTGGTGGAGCAGGCACTGGGTTCAGGAGTTCCCGCAGCCACGACGCAATCAACCACATCCCGCGAAGGGACTTTGGAATTCCTAGACAATGCGGTGCAGGACGGTACCGGCACAGTCAAACTGAGGGCAAGCATTCCCAATGCGGATAATCGCTTTTGGCCGGGGCAATACGTGAGTGTTCGGCTCGTGCTAACGGTAGATAAAAACGCGGTGCTGATTCCCACCGAGGCAATCCAGATCAGTCAAACAGGGCCATTCGTGTTTATCGCCTCCGACGGCAAGGCGGAGCAGCGCTCCGTGGTGCTCGGGCAAAAACAGGGATCGCTGATTGTCATCGACAAGGGCGTCAAAGCCGGCGAGCAGGTTATTGTCACCGGGCAACTTCAATTGCAGCCGGGAGCGGCGATCACCGTAGAGGGAGCGCCCACGACGCAGCGAACGGCATTTCTGTTTAGCCCCGGCCCTTGGGCTGGGATACAAAAGAACCCGGAGCAAGGGACGACGCTAAACAACAAGGGAGTGCGCTCGTGAATTTATCCGAACCCTTCATTCGCCGCCCGGTCATGACGGCGTTGCTGACGCTGTCGGCGATTCTGTTTGGCGTCCTGGCTTACAAGAGTTTGCCGGTGAACGATTTACCAGCGGTGGATTATCCGGTCATCCAGGTTGCCGTGGCGTATCCCGGGGCAACGCCTGCGACGATGGCTAACAATGTCGCCACGCCACTGGAACGGCAATTCATGCAGATTCCCGGGCTGGAGATTGTCACATCCAGTTCCAGCCAGGGAAATACGAGTTTCACGCTGCAATTCGGTTTAGATAAAAGCATCGATGCAGCGGCTACCGATGTGCAAACCGCGATCACGCAGGCGCAGGGGCAGTTGCCGCCCGATCTCCCCAGCCCGCCGACGCTGAGCAAAACCAATCCGAACGATCAGCCCATCAAATACATCGCGCTCACCAGCAATTCCGTGACCGAAGCGCAGTTGTACGATTACGCCAGCACGCAGGCGGGGGAGCGGATCAGCATCGTGCCAGGCGTGAGCCGGGTTCAGGTGTATGGCTCTCCGTCGGCGATTCGAATCAAGGCTGATCCGTCTGCATTGGCGTCCCGCGGCATGACCATGGACGATCTGGCCAAAGCCATTCAGAACGGCACGACCTACCAGGGCGCCGGCCAGTTCGATGGGCCACACCGCACCTTCCTGCTTCAGCCGCAGGGCCAGCTCGAAACCGCCGAGCAATACAACGCTCTAGTAGTCGGTTATTACAAGAATTCGCCGATCTATCTGCGCGATGTGGCTAAGGCCGTTAGCTCCGTCGAGGACGAGCGCATGGACTTACGCTTCTGGCTGCGCGATTACAAAACGCCCACCGCCACTGTAGTGGTCGCCGTCTTCCGCCAGGCCGGCGTGAATGCCGTCCAGGTCTCCAAAGCGGTCGAGGACCTGATCCCAACCATTCAGAAGACCCTCCCCGCTTCAGTACGGATCAACACCATTTATGACCGTTCGCTAAGCATTGTGCACAGTATCGACGACGTGCAAGCCACCCTCTTCATCGCGTTTATTCTGGTGGTGTTGGTGATCTTCTTATTCCTGGGGCGGGCCACCGATACGCTGATTCCGATTGTCGCGTTGCCGTTGTCGCTATTACTGACATTTATCGCGATGAGCGCGATGGGGTATAGCCTGGACAATCTATCGCTGATGGCATTGGTACTGGCGATCGGCTTCCTCGTCGATGACGCGATCGTGTTTTTGGAAAATGCCGTGCGGCGAATGGAAAAGTACGGGGAATCACCGCTGGTTGCTGCGCTCAATGGCGCCAAGGAAATCAGCTTCACCATTCTATCCATGACCGTTTCGTTGGCGGCAGTGTTTTTGCCGCTACTGCTCATGTCGGGGCTGATGGGCCGAATCTTCCGCGAATTCTCAGTAACGATCATCGTCGCCATTTTTGCCTCGGGCATTGTCTCGCTGACACTGACGCCGCTGATGTGTGCCCGCATGCTCAAGCCGCACGGGCATGGCAAAGAGAACTGGGTGGAGCGTGTGATTGGCGGCGTGGAAAAACGCGTGCTCGGCGTGTATGGCCGCAGCCTCTATTTCTTCCTCGATCATAAGTGGATCAGCGCCATCCTCTGGCTAGTCTGCCTGGCGGGCACGGTTGAGTTATTTCGCGTCGTTCCCAAATCCTTCCTACCCGTGGGCGATAGCGGATTTATGTTCGGCGTGATGATCGCCCAGCAGGGCTCCAGCCCGAATCAGATGCAGCATTACCAGACCAAGGCCATCGAGGCGATGGATCAGAACCCCAACGTGCTGTTGGGCGTGACCGTTACGGGGCTGGGTTCGTTCTTCCCCGCTAATCAGGGTTTCATGTTCGCGTTTCTCAAGGACTTCAAAGACCGCGCCGCCAGCCCCCAAACG
>DASXDR010000179.1:0-32426 GCA_036490535.1 Tepidisphaeraceae bacterium
TGGGCTTTGGGAGTAGAAGCGCAATAAAAAAATGGAATCCGTATAAGACATGCTCACGCAAGCGTGAGCATGACACCCGCACAAAAAGTGCAGTTATTTCCTTCTGCTAGCCCCCAAGGCAATCAATGCAACTCCCAGACACCCCGGCTCCGGCACCTGAATCGTGTACGAATCCAGCAGACTCCCATCATACTGCGTGGTCGCGCTGTTGGTGCTATTGGTCGGGGATGGATCAGCCAGCGAATCATAAGCGGTCTGTCCCGCGCCCGTCCCCGTGCTATAGACGTCAAACAGGAACGACGAGCCAGCCGTCAAATTCAGATTAGACAGATCCGACATCGGTACAGTCACCGTGATCGAGCTAAGGCCGGTCTGGGAATTTTGGGTGGTCATCGGCTGGCCACTGGAAACGGTATCTACCGCGCTTCCCCAGCTCGATGTGCTGCTGTTCCAGACATAATCATTGAACCCGTAGCTGGTCCAGGGGCTGGTAGTGTTTCCTGATCCCCCAGCGGGAAACAGCCCGACCCAGTCAGTCATGCCGCCTTGCGAAGAAGCAATTGAAATCGTGCGTTTATAAGGATTGCCGTGATAGGTCGCATCCGTTCCCAAGTCGCCATTGGCACCCGAGCCAGTCGTGATGCCGATGCCATAGTCGAAGCTAACCGTTCCCAGCGTCGCCGCGGGATTGAGGTTGATCGTGAAGATCAGATTCGACGAGTCATTACTGACAATGACCGATTGAATATCTCGCGCGGGATTGGTCGATCCGACCTGGTCGCCGGCTGTATCCGTGAAAGTAACCGGCGAAGCATAAAGCGCCGCCGCCGACAACACCGCCATCAAAAACCCAGTCCGCTGAATCATTTTCGCATCCTCCTCAAATCACCGTTGATATGTGGACCCAAAGACCCTTATCAGGTTATACGATAACTGAAAACAGGTTTTTGTCAAGAAATATTGAGGAAATTCGTGTATTTAACTGTTTAACCATTTTCCTGAATGCGGGGATTACTGGAGAATGGCCATGCCAGTGGCACTGAAGGGCCACTGCCGGTAAAAGACGCAAATGCGATATCGTTACGGTTTTTTCATCGCGTTGTTCCTCTTCGCTTTTACATCGCGCGGAGCGGTTCATATCGACAACGATCTTCATTGGTCTGTCGAATTGTCTCCTTCTAAAGGCGATTACCAGATCAAAACAGCTCATCCCAAGTGGTCGCTGGGCGGCTCGCTGAATTGCTCTTTATCGAATGTCGCAACGCAGGCCGGCCAGGATCGGATTGGGGAATATCAGCAACTTAATTTTTCTTTTGAGGATACCGGGTCGCGTACTGCATCCATTCGTTTGTATCGCAATCAGCCGATTGTCATTTTCAGTGAGGCTTTTCCGCAAGGTTCAGATCATCATCCGCATGCGTTTCCAGTGTTGAGCAAACTGCCAGGAATATTATTCGGGTTTCGCTTTAGCGATGACGTTCACATGCAGCCCATCAGCTTCGATTTGGCTTCCAAATCTTCTGATGAACAATATGGCGGTCCTTTTTGTCTTTTCGATCGCGATGACAATGCGCTGCTCTTTTCGCCGGCTTCGCATTTCATGATTGCGATGCTGGATGGGGATCAGAAGCAAGGCATTTCCAGCGGAATTAATCGCACTGTCGAAAAGATTCCGTCGGGATTCACACAGCAAACGATTCTCGTAGCGCAACAAGGGATCAATCGCACCTGGAATACATGGGGCCATGCTCTCACTGATTTGTACAGCAAAAAACGTCCCGGCAATGATGCGGATGTCAGCTTGAAATACCTGAGTTACTGGACCGACAACGGTGCTGCTTATTACTACAATTACGATTTATCCAAGGGTTACGCGAACACTCTCTTGGCCGTAAAACAGCATCTCGATCAAATTGGCGTTGCCATTCATTCCTTCCAGCTCGATAGCTGGTGGTATCCCAAAACATTCGACAGCGTGGAGAAGAAATCATCGAACAAACCTCACGCCAAGGACCCACGATTACCTGCCGGCACGTGGAATCGCTATGGTGGATTAATTACTTACACCCCCGATCCTGATCTGTTTCCACAGGGTTTAAAGCCTTTCCAGCAGCAATTGAATTTGCCGTTTATCACCCATAACCGCTGGATCGATGCGACCAGCCCCTATCACAAAGACTACAAAATCAGTGGCATCGTCTCGGTTGATCCCAAATGGTGGGACAAAATCATTGGCGATATCAGTTCGTGGGGCGTGCAAGTCTATGAACAAGATTGGAACAATTATATCTACAAGCTCTCGCCCGAGCTTTATAGCACCACCTGGGCCGGCGATGCCTACATGGACAACATGGCTCACGCCTGCGCCGAGCATGGTTTGACCATGCAATACTGCATGATCCTGCCGCGCAATCTGATGCAGGGCGGAGCAGAATATTCCAATCTCACCAGCGTGCGGCTTTCGGATGACCGATTTGGACGAAGCCGGTGGCGTCAATTTCTGTTCGGCTCGCAGATGGCTTCGGCATTGGGCGTGTGGCCCTGGGTGGATGTGTTCCGCTCGCACGAAACCGCCAATATGCTGATCTGCGATCTATCGGCCGGCGTGGTGGGATTGGCGGATGCGATTGGGCACGAAGATTTGGGGAATATCGCGCGGGTTGCCAGGAAGGATGGGGTGATCTGCAAGCCGGATGAGCCGTTGATTCCGATTGACCAGACTTTTATCAATCAGGCTCAGGCAAATTCTCAGCCAATCATCTGCGCAACCCATAGTGGCCCGACGCAGTATGTTTTCTCTTTTCAAGGTAAAGAGGGCAGTGGATCAACGACGGCGGAATTTTCGCCTTCCGATCTGGGCATGACTGGCAATGTTTTCATCTATGACTATTTCGCTGGCCAAGGCAAATTGAGCAAAGCAGGCAAGCAGTTCTTCCAACCGCTTAATGACGAAGGTTGGGCGTATGACATCATCTGCCCGGTTGGGGCATCGCACATGGCCTTGGTGGGTGATATAGACATTTTCGCCACTTGCGGCAAACAGCGGATTGCCTCGGTAACTCAGAACACTAAAAAGCTCGAGGTTGAATTGTGCCTTACGGCAGGTGAAACCGAAGCTACCCTGGCAGTCTATGCTCCGTCTAAGCCAGAAGTTAGCGTCGATATGGGGCAGGCCAGCGTCGATTATGATGCGAAAACCGGGTTGGCCAAGGCACGGATTTTCTATGACGTTGCATCCGCCTTGCCACCCGCTGGGGTTTTTAAGTTACACGTCACCTGGACCCTTTCGGCAGCTAAGTAAAACAGTTAACCAAAATAATGAACTTCCCTGAAACAAGGCAATTTTGCAGAGATTAGCGTTGACAGTAACGGGTTCGTGCGATATTTTATGAGAGGTTTTGGTACACGAGTCTGATTTTTCGGGCTCGCATATCCAAAGGGTGTTTAGCAGAGTGCCTCGATTTTGAGGCCTTTTTTTAAAAAGATTTGTCTAACCGGTTAAACAGAAAATTCGTGGTTAACCGATAGACAAAGAACAAGGGATTTTGTGAAACGAGCAGTTTGTCCAATCTGCCTCGCCATTAACTTCACATCACATCTGGCTGAGAGTCTGCAAACTGGAAAAGGAACAATATGAAACGATTACGCGCTTTCACGCTCGTGAAGCTTGCTCCAGTGAGCCAGAGCGAACGCCCTGCGTTTACTCTTGTCGAACTACTGGTAGTGATCGGGATCATCGCGCTTTTGATTTCGATTTTGTTGCCGTCTCTCACTAAAGCGCGGCAGCAGGCGCAGTGCGTGCAATGCTGCTCAAACCTGCGGCAGATTGGCATGGCGGCGATGATGTTCGCCAACGAGCATCAGGGATATATCCCGACCTGCACGCAGTGGACTTCTACCCTAGCTTCGGAAGCCGATCCCAGTCATACGCACTTCATGTACCAGGCGGTGTCGATTGGAAATGGCTCGCCGGTCTGGGTCGATTGCTTCAGCTCATTGTTCTCGTATTTGGGAATTCACAGTTCTAAACCACTGGCATCGAATCAGCTTTTGTCGTTCTGGCTGGTTTCTACTTTGCAGCCAGCGGTTTTCCACTGCCCGAATGATCCATCGTGGGACTTGAAAACTCCGGGTGGGAAAATCCTCACCAATGTTGGAAATAACGGCAGCCCGCTCATTACTGCTACACCGCCGGGCAATCCGAGCAATTACTATTATCCGGTTTCATATGGCATTAATGCGGATATCGCCTGCGTTAACGAGCGCGCTCAGGGCTCCAATTTCAATAATGCGCTGCTTTGGCCTCCTAGCGAGGGCATTTTAAAAGTCTGGCATCCCAATGCTTCTAGCACTTCAACTGATTACAGCGGAGCGGATTGCAAACTTTCTAAAATTAAACATGGCGATTCCGTGCTGCTCTTTGCTGATTGCGGAATTCAACCCGCCAATTCTTCCGTGCCGACGCCGTACGCTTGGGACTACAGCGATTGCCTCATCTACACCAGTAACAACTCGGGCGGCGGTACGCTGGGAATTGCCTATAGCACCTCCTATTTGAACTTACGCATCCCGGTGCTGCGCCACAAGGCCAGAATTAATGTTGTGTTCTGTGATGGGCATGCCCAGACCACACCGATCGCTGGAGATAATGGTTTCGACAAAGTTTGGATTTCGCCCTGGCAGCCGTGAGTTTTGAAATTGAGATTGATTGATCATGGATAGCGTCAGCGAAAAGCCGAAGCGTAGCCAAAAACCGAAACTAGGCTCTCAGTTGCGCGGTCGAGCCATCTATCGATCCGTACAGGACCGAGAGAGTGGTCGGAGATTTGATCTCGAGCAGCGACGTGCGGGCGTGTTGATGCACCTGACTTCGTTGCCAGGGCCTTTTGGCAGCGGAGATTTGGGGTCAGGGGCAAGGGCGTTTGCGAATTTTTTATCAAGCGCGGGCCAATCATGGTGGCAGATGCTGCCGGTTACGCCGGCGGGGGCGGCGCCGGGGTATTCGCCGTATAGTTCGGATTCAGCGATGGCAGGAAATCCGTATCTGGTGAGCTTGGAGATACTGGCGGAAGAGGGATTGCTGACGAAGGATGAAATCCAGGGGTTTGAAGAATGTGAACGATTAGAAGGGTTTGAAGGGCGGCGAAAAAGTCGCAACACATCGAAAGCAGCGAAAGCGAATCTATCGGCATCGGGAAGATTTCGCGAAGAGCGCTTGCGATGGGCGTTTGCGCGATTTGCGAAATTAAATGGACAAGTGCATCGGGGGCTCGAGGAATTTTGTGAGCAGCAGAAAGATTGGCTGGACGATTACACACTTTATTCTGCTTTGAAGGCAGCGCATGGGGGAACGCCGTGGTATGGATGGGAGAAGGGATTAAAAGAACGCCAGGCTGATGCACTTTCACAGGTGCGCCAGGAGCTGGCAGGGGAAATTGAATTCTATCAATTTGTGCAATATCAATTCGCGCGGCAGTGGAAAAGCTTTCGCGAATATTGTGCAGAGCGCGGCGTGGGTTTGATTGGCGATGTGCCGATTTTCGTGGCGCATGACTCGGTGGATGTGTGGGTGCATCGGCATTTGTTTGATCTGGATCGGTATGGACATCCGTCACGGGTGACGGGATATCCGCCGGATATGTTTAACAGCGATGGACAGAAATGGGGGCATCCGCATTTTGTGTGGGATCAGCATAAAGCGGAAAATTACCGCTGGTGGTGGGGTAGATTCAAAACGACGCTGGAAAAATTCGATGTCGTGCGGATCGATCATTTCATTGGTTTCGATCGGTGCTGGGCTATCCCCGCGAGTTGTCCTAACGCGGCCAAGGGAAAATGGATTGCGGGTGGCGGGCCAGAATTTTTCGCGGCGATTCATAAGCAACTGGGCGAGGGCAAACCATTCATTGTTGAAGATTTGGGGGATTTGATTCCGTCGGCGATTGCGCTGCGCGATCGGTTTAATTTGCCGGGTATGCGTGTGTTGCAGATGGGGTTTGATGATTCGCAGTATCATCGGCCGCATAGTTATCCCAGGCGATGCGTGGCGTATACGGGAACGCACGATAACGATACAACGGTGGGGTGGTATGAAAAATTAATTGCGCGGGCCAAGAGTGATGTCGCAGCGAAGGCGGAACTTCATCGCGTGAATGCCTATTTGGGCATTGAGAACTCGCGCGATTTGCACTGGGCATGTATTCGATCGCTGTATGCGTCGCAGGCAAATACAGTGATCGTGCCGATGCAGGATTTATTAGGATTGGATACTCGCAGCAGGATGAATATCCCCGGGACTTGTGACGGGCAATGGGTGTGGAGATTAGCAGATAAAGCTCTGAACGCAGAGCTGGCGCAGAAGATGCGGAATATGGCGGGGTTGTTTGGGCGAATGTGAGAGGAGATCTCGCAGCTTTGCCGGGGTGTGGCGCTGCACCTTAAAGCGGATAAATGGGCAGAGTTGGGAATGTGATTTTCGGCGCGTTGCATTGATGGGGAAGAAATCATAGAGATATAGCAGATATGAAAACGATGCGATTGGCGGCGTGGGTTCTGGTGGTGTTTTTGGCGGGAAAGACGTGGGGCGCGGACAGCGTTGAGAAGCGGTCAGAGATCACCTGCGGGCAGGCGCGATTTACGGTGATTACGCCAAACTTGATTCGCATTGAATATGCAGCAAATGGGAAATTTACGGATGCGCCGACATTGTTTGCGACGGATCGCCATACACGCGATCAACAAGCCGAAATAAGAGTTGATGGGGATACGACGGTCATTGATACAGGCGAGATTCGGCTCATGTATCATGCGGACGGGAAACCCCTCACTGCGGCGAATTTGTCGGCGATGATCAAGAAGAAGGATAGATGGAGCCGCTGGACGCCGGGGATGGAGGATCCGCAGAATCTCGGCGGAACGCTTCGAACATTAGACAGAATCAGCGGCCCGGTTGATCTGGGGCAGGGATTGATTTCGCGCAGCGGGTGGGCGGTGGTGGATGATTCGGGAACGCCGGTGCTGACCAAAGACTGGGTGAAATCGCGCGAGGATAAAGCGGAGACGGATTGGTATTTATTTGGATATGGGCTCGACTATCAGGCGGCGCTCAGGTCGCTGGCGGCGATCAGCGGGGGCGTGCCATTGCCGAGGAAGAATTTGCTCGGCGTGTGGTACTCGCGCTATTGGCCTTATACATCGGAGGAATTCAAACAGATCGTGCAGCAATATGCGGATCACGGATTTCCGCTGGACAATATCGTGATGGATATGGATTGGCACATCACGCATTTTCCGGGTGTGAAGGAAGAAGCGTGGACGGGGAATACGTGGAATAAAGAATTGATTCCTGACCCCCCTGCTCTTTTGAAATGGTTTCACGAGCAGGGATTGTTTGTGACCTTGAATGATCATCCCGCCCAGGGGGTGCAGCCGGCGGAGGAGGCGTATCCGGCATTCATGAAGGCAATGGGGGAAGATCCCAGGAGCGGAAAGACGCTGCCGTTCGATGCGGGGAGCAAGAAATATCTGGATGCATTTTATGCGACCACGCACGTGCCGCATGAGAAAGAAGGCGTGGATTTCTGGTGGCTGGATTGGCAGCAGGAACCAAATACGCGCAGCGTGCCTGATTTGCAGAATCTGCCGTGGCTGAATCGGTATAATTTTTTACGCACGTCAGCGGATGATCGACGCGGGGTGAGTTTCAGCCGCTGGGGTGGTTGGGGAGATCAGAAATATCCGATTCATTTTTCCGGCGATGCGAGTACCGATTGGTCGATGCTGGCGTTTGAAGTGCCATTCACCTCGACCGCTGGAAATGTCGGATGTTTTTTCTGGACGCATGATATTGGCGGGCATATGGGGGGGAGGAATGAAGAATCCTATGCGCGCTGGTGCCAATTCGGAGCCTTGTCGGCGTCGCTGCGCTCGCACTCGACGCGCAAGGCGGATATGGACCGTCGGCCGTGGACGTATCCGAAATGGGCGGAAGATTCGATGCGAGTGAGCTTTCGGCTGCGCTCAGAATTGTTTCCGTATATTTATACGAGCGCAGCGGAGTCGTGCCAGCAAATGCTTCCACTGCTGCTGCCGATGTATTTTTGGAATCCTGAAGTGGAAGATGCCTATCACAACGGGCAGGAATATTATTTCGGAGAAAATCTTCTGGTAGCGCCGATCACGATGCCGGGCGTGGGACCGAGCAGAATTGGGTGGCAGCGAGTTTGGTTTAGGCCGGGGAAAGATAAATGGTTTAACTTTTTCACCGGGGAGGAATATGGGCCGGATACACATACGGTGTTCGCGAGTGATATCGATCAATTTCCGCTGTTTGTAAGGGCGGGTGTTCCGATCCCGATGCAGCCCTATACGCCAAGGCCCGCGACGGCGAAACTGACGCATCTGGTGGTGCGATGTTATCCGGGAGAAATGGGTCGCACGGGGATTTCCACGCTGTATGAAGATGATGGTCAGACCCGCGGCTACGAAGATATGCAACCAGACACTGTTGTCCTCCAGCGGCCACCGGTAGAGAACAGAGACGCACAGACGATTCTTTCTTATGCTCGCAGTGAGAACCGTCGTGTGGGCGTGCGGATTGGCCCTGCGGAATGGCATTATATCGGTGAGCCATCGCAGCGGTCTTACACAATTGAATTTCCCTGCATGCAGAAGCCGGCGAGTGTGATGGTTAATCGGAAACCAGCATCAGCTAAATATGATGCGGCGACATCTCTCATTACTGTAGAAGTGCCTGCGCATCCGGTAGGTGAAGAGACTTTGGTGACGGTTGAGGCGCAGCCGATGGATCAAAGTGTGGTGAAGGAGCGCGCGATTGCAGCGCGGCTTTCAGGAGTTGTGGGGCGCGAAATTAAGCCGAGAGAAATTAAGCAGATGGTTTCGGAGGCGCTTGAGGGAAGTGACCCGTCATTAGCTTCGGCGATCCTGGCGGCGGCGGGGGTGGAAATTTATTCGGAAAATGATGCGCCGTATCTTTATGGGGGCCATGACGTTTACCGGATGCATGTAACGCCGGGGATTCTGGATTCGGCAGATGGAACAGCAGGATTGATGACTGCACTGCCAGGCGAACGCGCAGCATCGCTGCGGCCGATCTCGCTCACCGATAACAGCTCGATTGATCTTGGCGCGCTGAGCGATGATTTGCCGCCAGAAGATTCAATTCTCGTGCCCGGGCAGGAGCCGAAGCTGCACGTGGTGGTGCAGGTAAATGGCCGACCGTGCGTGTTGGAAACTCCAGTGAATGTTTGTGCGCCGGCTTCGCTGGATTTGGCGCGAGCCGCTAAGGCAACGGCTAGCTCGGCGACGGATGAATCTCCGCCATCAGGGGCGATTGATGGTGTGGTAAATGGATACCCAAAAGAGCGACAACATGAATGGTCGAGCAATGCCGAGCATGCCGGTGCTACGCTAACGCTTACCTGGAATGAGCCGACAACATTCAGCGAAGTCGCGTTGTACGATCGGCCCAATGAAAACGATCAGGTACTTGCCGGGCGATTGGTGTTCGATGATGGCAGCGCGATTCCATTTGGCGAGCTGGCTAACGACGGAAAAACTCCGACGATCGTGAAATTCCCCAGCAAGACCGCCAAATGGATGCGCGTGGAGATCACCAAGGTGAGCGAAAGCACCAAATACACCGGGTTAGCCGAGGTTGGGGTATTTAAATAAATTCGTGTCTTGTTTATATATTATCTACGCCCGCTGCGTCTTAAGAAAACGACGGATGCACCAGCAAGTAGAACCGATCCAGCCGGTTCCGGAATGGGCAAGCTCACAGAAGGATCGGCGATAAAGACCGGAATGCCCGGTAGAGTCGCGAAAGTTTGAATCGTTCCATTGGCGACAAGGCCGATTGCTCCGGTTAATCCATTGCTCTCGGCGACATAGAGATTTCCGCTGCTATCAAATGCCAAGCCATAAAAGGTGACCTTTGAACCAGCGGGAAATGGGCCCGTGCCGCTTAAGGTCGCGTAGGTTAGCTGGGAACCAGAAGGCGTAATTTCGATAATCTGATCCGCTGATTCTTCGGAGACGAAAAGATCACCAGAATTATCGAATGCCAATCCCAACGGATTACTCAAAGCGCGGATTTCCGTACTCACACCTGTAGGCGTGGTCATATAAAGTTCTGACAAATATGTTGCTGCGGAATAAATGTTTCCGTTAGGAGCAATGGCTATTCCTTGACCCAAGGCAGAGCCAAACCGACTGGCTACGCCAGTAGAAGTCAGTTTATCTATTCCGTAGCCATCCAGGCCTACATAGAGATTTCCCTTGGCATCGAATGCTAGAGCGTTGAGATAATCGCCAATGATATTGGTTGCGAAGGGGGTGATGCTTCCCGAAGGACTAATCGCGGAGATTGTTCTACCCGAGTCAGCTTGGGTCCGGGTAACAACATAAAGATTGCCGGAAGGTCCGAATGCCAGACCGGCAGGATTATCCAATCCCGTGACAAAGGTCGAACTGCTCCCATCAGGGTTGACTATGTCGATTGCGTTAGCGGTCGCGATACTGCTATCAAAAGAAATTTGTCCGACATTTTGTGGGATGCTAGTATCTACCGAGACATAGAGTGCGTCAGCACGCACTGATCCAGAAAATGCCATGATCAAGGCACTAACACACGATAATGCAGCGACGTAGATACCAGCAGAGCGCTTTGGCAGAAATATAGACATATTGTCTCCTCGAGCGCGCAGCATCCAACTGCAACGCGCCCAAACGCATAAGATAAAATCCATGGGGTCGTAACGCCGGAGAATTCAGCACATCGTCAAGGATGGCTCAATTAACCAGCACAGTTGCGGACGCTTAGTGAGAAGGGGGCTCCTTTCAAATGCGTCGCATGCGTTTATTTATGAAACGAACCCGTGAGGAAGCAGGTATGAATAAGGATAGATATAAATGATTGCGATGAATAAAAATCTGGATAATTCCAGGATGCTTCATCAAGAGCGGTTTCAGAGCAATACGACCAGGGGAAAGAACCGCCCGTGACCGCCGCGGGCTCGGCAAAAAGCCTCAACCTATCATTGTAAATTTGTATATCAGAGAATCAAGAAAAATATTTTATTCAAATCGGCGGACGATGATTGTATCGTTTTGGCCGCCGAAACCGAAGGAGTTGCTCAGGGCGACGTTTACCTTTGCCGAGCGGGCTTTATTGGGGACATAATCGAGATCGCACGCGGGGTCGGAATTGGTGAGGTTCATCGTCGGCGGTAAGACCTGATCGCGAATGGTTAAGACGCAGGTGATTAGCTCTACGGAGCCGGCGGCAGCGATCAGATGGCCCATCATGGATTTGATGGAGGAGACGGGGACTTTGGTGGCGTATTCGCCGAAGACTTTTTTGATGGCGCCGGTTTCGTTGCCGTCATTTTCCTTGGTGCCGGTGCCGTGGGCGTTGATGTAGTCGATTTGAGAAGGCGTCAGTTCAGCGTCGCGCAATGCTTCTTTCATGGCGACAACAGCTCCGGCGCCGTCGGGGTGCTGATCGGTGATGCGATAGGCGTCGGCGGTCGAGCCGTAGCCGACAATTTCAGCGAGGATTTTTGCGCCGCGTTTCTGGGCGTGCTCGAGCGTCTCGAGGATCACCATGCCCGCCCCTTCGCCAAGGACGAAGCCGGCGCGATTAAGATCGAACGGTCGGCTCGCGCCGCAGGGATTTTCATTCAATGTGGAAAGAGCGGTCAGGCGATTGAAGCCGGTGACGCCGAAGGGGTGAATCATGGAATGAGCGCCGCCGCCAATCATGACATCGGCATCGCCGCGGCGGAGAATTTCGGTGGCTTCGCCAATGGCCTGGGTGCTGGCGGCACAGGCGGTGAGGCAGTTCATGGCGGGGCCCCGAGCGCCGGTGAGAAGAGCGATGTGGCTCAGGGCCATGTTGGGTTCCTGCTCCAGCTCGCGCATGACATCCATTTTGGTAAGAGCGCTTTGGGCCCATTTCAGATCATTGATGCTGGAATTTTCCGCTTCCCAGGCGCTGACGGCGGACATGGTGTAGGCGTCGAAATCGAGCGAGCCTTCGCCGGAGCCGAGATAAACGCCGACGCGATCCAGGTCGAGGCCAGCATTGTCTTTGCCCATGGCGGAGAGATCGGCCATTTTCCATGCCTGGGCGCAGGCGCCGAGGGCAAATTTTGTCGCGCGGCCGGCCTGCGTGTGCTGGCGTGTGTCATCAACATCAGTGGATAGATCGTAATTTTTTACTTCAGCGGAAAATGTCGTGGGAAAAGTAGCTGCATCGAATACCGAGGTGGACGCGATGCCGGATTCGCCGGCGAGGAGGCGCTTCCAGACGGATTCCAGTGAATGGCCCATCGGGGTGACCCAACCCATGCCGGTGATGACTACGCGATTCATATGGGAGAAGTATATCCCTGCGAACCGGCAGATGGCTATCCGTGCAATTTATTGGTGATTACTGCACTTGGTGGTCGCGGGCGATCAGTTCATTTTCACAATGCCGCCAAGCGGCTCGGGTCATTGAGGAAATCCAAGAGAGTCGATTCATCCCCTGAATATGTGCCCCAGACACGCGTGAATCGATCTTAGAACGTTGCTGTTGACAGCAGCCAATTGGTTCATGCAATTATTGCCCGGAATTGCCATTAATTCGGTTGAGAGTCTGCGGCCGTTTTCCTACTATCACTATCAACAATGCAGAATTGGCCAGCATGGAGATTTGTTATGAAACTTGCCCCTCCCAAGGGTCCAAAAAAAATTGTTTATGTCGATGCGCTTGAGTCCCGCCGGCTATTGGCGGCAACAGTGACCACGCAAATTCCCACGCAGAATATGAGCGATTCGCAAGCGCCCATTAGCCTCGCTTTGAGCTCTTATTTTGATGATTCCGTTGTTCCAGCAGGCGATACCGTGGTCGATCTTCAAACCAATCTGCCCTCGCCGGATACGGATATCCCGATTGTGCTGACGAATGCAGCAACACCACAAACCGTGGCCAATTTTTTGTATTACGTGAACAATGGCGAATACGCCAACACGGTCATCCATCGCTCTATTCCCGGATTTGTTATACAGGGCGGGGGTTATAACACGGATGGCAATCCTATTGCCACCAATGGCGATGTGATGGGCGAATATGCCACCGCGACTTTGAAAAATACAACTGGAACGATTGCGATGGCCCTGAGTAATGGGCCGAACACTGGCACCAGTCAATGGTTCATCAATCTGGCCAACAATCCTCAATTGGACAACACTTCTGACGGAGGTCCATTCACCGCGTTCGGGCAGGTTATTTACAACGGCATGACCACCGTCAATGCGATCGGGACATTGCCGTACATCGATGATGTTGATGTTTCCGCTTGGACTAATCTTCCTGTGCAAGGATATAACGGCAGCAACGGAACGCAATATACCGGTGTTCCCGCTTCTGCGATGGTCACCATCAACCCCGTAGTGATAACCAATGTGCTGACGTACACCGTCAGCAGCGATAACACGTCCATCGCCACGGCAGCAATCAATAATGGCCAACTCACGGTCACTCCCGTGACTGACGGCATTGCACACATTACCGTTACTGCCACCGATCTGGGAGGCGGCACCGCTTCATCCACATTCGCGGTGAACGTTGCTACTCCGACTCAACTCGCCTTCTCGCAGCCCCCTGCCAATGCCATTACCGGCGAGACCTTGTCGCCGGTTGCGGTGACTGTCGAAAATAAAAACGACAATCCGGTAACTTTCGACAATTCCAGCGTCCAGCTCACCATCACCAACGGACCGTCAGGAGCCACGCTGGGCGGGACAACCACGGTTGCTACGGTGAACGGCGTGGCGACATTCAGCGATCTGGTTCTCAGCACGCCGGGTGAGTACACCTTGACGGCTACCGACGGCTCGCTCACCGTCGCCAGCGCGACACTCGATGTAGCTCTTCCGACGACGACGGTCACCACGCTGACGTCCACAGTCCACACGCTAACCGTTGGTCAGACTGATACGTTGAACATCCACGTCGCTCCTGTTAGCGGCACCAGTCCCGTGCCCGCTGGCACGGTTTCTCTTTATGAGAACGACGATCTGCAAGGCACGTACACGCTGGATTCGAATGGAAATGCGACCGCATCATTCACCATATCTGCAGCCAATGCCAACGCTTCGTTTGATGCGATTTACAGTGGCGATTCGAATTACTCCACCAGCACTTCCAGCAACGTGATGCAAGCTATTTTGCCGGCCTCCACTACGCAACTTTCGCTAGCCAAGGTTTCAATTCCGCAAAATGTTGTGGCTGGCGGAACATTCAATGGACAGCTTTCTGCGGTTATCACTAATCCGGAGCAGGCTACACTGAGCGGTAACTTCTCGGTTGTGCTTTACGCCGATGCCACTAGCTCTGATCTGGATTCAGCTGCCAAGCAGATCACGACGATCACCAAGAAATTAACTATCAAGGACGGCAAGAGCGCGACGATTCCTTTCAAGATTAAATCTCTGCCGTCCTCGCTTGCCAATGGCACCTATCATCTGGTCGCCGAGCTGACCGATCCGAATAACGCGAGCGCCCTGGTAACCTCATCGCAAACCACAACCGTCGCCGCTGCCGAAGTTGATCTCTCTGGCGCATTTTCCAAGAACCCGGTCAGCGTGAAGAATGAAAAGAAAAGCACCGTAACAGTGGTCGTTACGAATTCTTCATCGGCCAATATCGCCGCCAATGGCAAGCTGCCCGTCATCTTGTATGCCGCGACAAATCAAAATGGCGCCGGAGAAACGCAAGTTGGCAGCATTACTAAATCCATCAATCTGAAAGCTGGAGCCAGCGTTAAAATCAATGTGCCGGTGACGATTTCCAACAGCGATAGTTTCCTGATCGCCACGCTCGATCCGGGAGCAGCGGTGTTCGCTGATGATACGAATGTCGCAAACAACACATTTTCAGTTCCGTTGAGTGTGGTTGGTTGATTCCCGCGCTAAATCGAAGCAAATGAGTGTGATCAGGCATCGTTGCGGGCTAGCCGCTTCAGCAGCTAGCGACTGACCGCGAGCATTAAATATCCCGATATCATCTCCACCGATTTTATATCGCTCCCATTTTTCGCTAGTTTATCCTGCGTGGCACGTGCAATTAATGGGCGCACTAGTTTCTATCCCCGCGCAATGCTGGCGATCCTTCTCCTCGCGGCCATCGTCCGTTTTGCTTATCCGCAATCCTCGCCGCAGGGATTGCAGGTTGACGAAGCCTCTAATCTCTGGAACGCCTGGTGCATCCTGCACAGTGGGTATGACGAGCATCAAGTCCGCTTTCCGATTTTTTACACGCAATCCTTCGGCGACAACCGCAGCGCCCTGTTTCTATATTTTCTGATTCCATTCGAAGCCGTGCTCGGGCCAACGGTAATTGCGGCGCATATCGCCGCAGGATTTTATGGCATCTGCGCAGTTGCACTGATTGGCTATATCGGGCGGCGGTTGGGGGGGCCTGCGGTCGGATTGATCTCCGCGCTCTTTCTTGCGGTATGTCCCTGGCATGTGCAAAACACGCGCTGGGCGCACGAAGCTACCATCGCGCCTTTGCTCGTGCTGATTGCTATTGCCAGTCTGCTCTGGGCCGAGGTGCCGTTGGCTGATTCCACTATTAAATCCAAGTGGAATCGTGCATTCCTAGCAGGTTTGCTCACGGGCATTGCTTGCTACGGCTATGCCGCCATCCGCCTGTTTCTACCAGCATTTTTGTTCATCACATGCGTGGTAAATTATCGTCAATGGCATGATTGGCTGCGCCAGAATTCGCGCAGCTTCATCGCTTTAGTTTTCGGCTTTGCCATCACGTTTACCCCCCTGCTTTACAAACACCTCACCGATCCGCGCATTAATCTGCGCGGCCAATCCACGTGGGTGTGGAATCCTACCGATACCTTTCCTCAACGGCTGGAAAAAGTCCTCGCTCGCTATCCGGGCCATTTCGGAATTGATTTCCTTTTCCTGCATGGCTCGGGCGATCCCTCCGTTTCGCCGCCCAGCGGATTTGGCAATCTGCATTGGTATTTGCTGCCGTTTTTATTGATCGGCCTCATCGCGATGATTTACCGCTTTCGCGATTCGCTCTCTGCGCGCGTTTTGATGATTGGTGTTCTCGTTTATCCCGTTGGCGATCTGCTCAACTATCACAATGGAATCAACACGCTGCGAAGTTTCCCAGGATTGCCAATGTTGATCCTCGCCGCTGCGGTCGGAGCCGATGCTGCGGTTCGCTGGCTGCGCAGCCAAGGCCTGAGAGTTCTTGCGCCTGCGATCATTCTCTTCTCCTGCGTTTTTCTATTTTTCAATGTCCTCTTTTATTATCGCTTCTTTGGTTCATTTAATCGCGACCCGATCCGTTGGCGGGTGCGCAATGTCGACGTCCTGGAGGCGTGCGAATGGCTTGAGCCGCGCTGGCAGCAGGTCGATGCGGTTTTCTGGAGCCAGACCAATCGCTCATTTCTTTATGCTCCGACGCTGGATTATCTGCGCTATGATACGGCCGATTGGTTCCTCGGCGGCGTCGATCGCATGTCCAGTGCTGGAACACGCTATGCCTATTCGGATCTGGTCGTGCGCTACGGAAAAATGTATTTCATGTTCCTGCCGCAGCAGATGCTCAGCGCCCTGAATCAGCTCAAAACATCTCACACTATGCACGATGTGGTGTTCATCGTTTCGCCCGGCGAGCTTAATCTTGATCAGCATTTTCCCATCACAGTTACCATCCGTGATCCTGCCGGCAATGTGAGTCTGGAAATCATCGAACTACGTTTTTGATTGCCGAACTGGCAATTTCTTGCGCAGCCACTGCACGAATGCTTGATCGATCCTGGGCGCCACCATCTCAATCGGCGTTCTTCCTAATCGCCACGCAATCCACGCGGTCCAAATCAAAAAGCCAACATATACCACCATGTTTTGCCACGAATAAAGTTCCCATCCATAAGGATTTTTCAGAATCAGATTTCCTATCGGCCAGAGATAATGAATGTGCCACAACGGCCCAGATCCCCATAAATCCAGAAACAAATGCAGATGAAACAGTCCCAGGCAAACCAGAAATGTCATGATCCATTCTCGCCTGCACCATGCCGCCAAAATGACTGATCCTACCAATCCGAAAAACAGATTATGCCCCACCACATGGTGATAATCCCAATAATATTTTTCGCCAAAGATGATTCCCAACCCATCCAGATCCGCCATGCTGGCCGCGATCATGCAGGCTGCCCTTTGACGCGCATCGAAGCGAAATAAATTGCCGACGCACCAGCCGGAGAGGATGTGGATTTGGATTTGGATTAGATTATAGGGGCGCTACCTGCAATGACTATCTCAATTTACCATATTCGGGCGCAGCTTAGTTAGTTCGTATTTTCTAATACATTTCAAGTTGTTTCTGTCTGCCTGCTCGACTACGGTTCTTAATATGTCGTCCACGCTTGCTACTCACCCCGCTCCCGTTGTTCCAGAGCTTCTTGCTCCGGCTGGTGACATGGAGGCTATGCGGGCGGCGGTCGCAAATGGGGCTGATGCGGTTTATTTCGGGCTGAGCAGCAAGGGTGGTGAGAGCACGTTCAACGCGCGATATCGGGCGGAAAATTTCACGCTCGACTCGTTGCCGGAAGTGATGGGTTATCTGCACGGCCACAATGTGCGCGGATATGTGGCGTTTAATACGCTGATCTTTTCAGATGAATTGCTGGTTGCGGTGCGGTTTCTCTCGGCTATCGCGGCGGCGGGCGTGGACGCGGTGATTGTGCAAGACTTGGGTATTGCGGCATTGATCCAGCGATTATGTCCACAATTGCCGGTGCACGGGTCGACGCAGATGACGCTGACCGAGCCGCTGGGGATCGAGTTTGTCCGATCGCTCGGCGTGCAGCGGGTGATTCTAGCGCGTGAGTTATCAGTTGCTGACATCGCGAAAATTACCAATTCCACGACCATGCCGGTGGAAGTGTTTATCCATGGCGCGCTTTGTGTTGCCTATAGCGGACAATGCCTGACCAGTGAATCGCTCGGAGGGCGCAGCGCCAATCGCGGCCAGTGCGCGCAGGCTTGCCGGTTGCCGTATGAATTGGTTGTTGATGGGCAAACGCGCGACCTCGGAGACAAGGCATATCTTCTCAGTCCGCAGGATCTGGCCGCGCATGATTTGATCGATGAATTGGCGAACGCGAATGTTGTTTCTCTGAAGATCGAAGGCAGACTCAAGAGTGCGCATTATGTTGCAGCCACAACGCAGGCCTATCGCGCCGCAATTGACGCTGTGGAAAAGCAGCAGGCATTTCAATTATCGCGAGAACAGCAGCTGGAATTAGCGCAGAGCTTTTCACGCGGCTTCACGCACGGTTTTCTCGATGGCGTGAATCATCAGCGCCTTGTGCATGCGCGATTCCCCAAGAGCCGGGGCCTGCGTGTTGGTCAAGTCGTCGGCCGAAGCGTGGGCGGGATCATCATTGAATTGGAGCCCAATGCTAACGCCAACGCATTGAAACCCGGCGATGGAGTCGTGTTTGATGAAGGTCATCCGGAACAGGATGAGCAAGGTGGGCGAGTCTTCAGCGTGAAGCCAATGGGTGGAAAGTACTCGCGGCGCGCCGAAATTGGTTTCGGCCGAGGCGATGTAAATCTTTCGGCTATTTCCGATGGCAGTCTCGTATGGAAGACTGACGATCCCGCTATCCGGCGAAAACTGGAGCAAAGCTATAATCGCGATCGCGTCGCTCGGCGAGTGCCGGTACATGTGCGATTGACTGGGCAGGTCGGCGGGGAACTCGATGTTCAGGTCAGCGATGATCAGGGAAATGCCGGAGCTGCGAATTGGACGGGTCCGCTCGTGCGCGCGGAGCGTCATCCGCTTTCTGCCGCAATGGTGCGAGAACAATTTGGGCGGTTGGGCGACACGCCATTTGAGTTGGCATCGGTTGAAATCAACGGTGTTGTCGATGGCGGCGCCGAAGTGATGGTCCCCAAGAGCGTGTTAAACGATATGCGCCGCCGCGCGATTGCCGAACTATTACAGAACCGGAATTCTGCGAAGACGCGCTCGCCGGCTGATGGCGATGCGTTAACGGCGATGCGATCAGACATGCTCAATCGATACGCTGCACAATTTCCCACATTGGACGGCCCTCTGTGTCTTTATGCGATGGTTCGCACCATGGAGCAATTGGAAGCGGTGCTTCAATGGCAATCGCCTGATCCATCGTTGTCGCTGGCCATGATTTATTGTGAATTTGAAGATATTCGAAAATATCCGGGTGCCGTTGCGGCTGCACGGGCAGCGGGTTTGCCGATCGCACTGGCAACGCTGCGGGTCATCAAACCAAGCGAGCACGGTTTGCTTCGACAGATCGCAGATGCCAAACCCGACGCGGCACTCGTGCGAAATCTGGCGAGCATAAGTTTATATGCGAAGGAATATCCGGACTTGCAGCTGATCGGTGATTATTCACTGAACATCGCCAACGAGCTGACTGCCGCCGTTTTCGCCGACCACGGGTTGCAGCGCATGGTGCCAAGTTACGACCTGAGCTGGAAGCAGCTCGCCATGATGCTAGAGCGATTTCCCGTCGGCGCATTCGAGGCCGTGGTTCATCAGCACATGCCGATGTTTCACATGGAGCATTGTGTTTTCTGTCATACGCTTTCAACTGGCACGGACTACCGCGATTGTGGCCGACCATGCGAATCACACCAGGTCGACCTGCGCGACCGCGCCACCGCTGCTCATCCATTACTTGCAGATGTTGGCTGTCGCAATACTGTTTACAATGGCACTGCACAATCCGCCGCTGAATACGTACCGCAAATGAAGGAACTGGGACTCCACCACTACCGCATCGAATTGCTGCGCGAGTCCCCTGCTGAAACAATCGGGTTAATGAATCGCTACGCCCGCGTCCTGGCCGGGCTGGACGATGGGCACTCAACCTGGCGACAATTAAAAGTACTCAATCAACTCGGCGTGACGCGGGGCACGCTGGAATAGATCGTATCGAGAATAATTGAGAGGAAAGGGATACGGTTAGAACCCATCTCCTTCGACCCGCTTGGGTCGCACAGCACGTTCGGCTCACATAAGTCCCTCGGCCTGCCGTGAACGAGCAGCGCGAATCGAACGGAGAGGGGGAGATTCGAACTCCCGCTACCCTTGCGGGCAGACCGGTTTTCGAAACCGGCGCATTCAACCACTCTGCCACCTCTCCGGGTGGAGGTCGAAATCTTAGCCGAGACGTTGGAATCGGTCAAAACCTGGTTTTTTCGGGCAAAGGCGCATTTTTTGAATCTGGGCGTTGATCGCTGGGGGTGACTACGTTCGTGTTATCATGTGGCTGTGAGCGAGATTTTTATTCGAGTTAAAGCAGTGACAATGCACCCTGCGGCGAATTTAGAAGATCGCCTAATGTGCCATCCAAAGAGACCGACGTTTGAATAATTGGCAGTGTTGAAGAATTGATTTCCGCTGGTGTCACACCAACCGTAGCCAACTTTGCGATCTGTGTAGAGGGATTGATTACCACAGCGGCCGGCCGCATCTGTCCCTTCGACAGAGCCAAAGCATAAAAGAGCTTCATCCAATCGTCGGCGTTGACTTGCGTGCCATAATTGAAATTCCCATCCTGCCAGCGGGTGCCGTTTTGGGCTTGGCCTAGCATGACCAGGGAGAGGTCGTCGGAGTTGATAATGCCATCGACATTCGCATCGCCATCCCAGGTTCGGGCGATCTTGATTTGGGTGCCGTTGTCGTAATCCCCCACGCCGGTGCTATTGGCCGGCTCGCCGAGGGTGTTGGAGCTGATGATGCCGGTGCCGTTCCAGTTGCCGTTGGCGTAGCCGGTGGAGATCAGTGCTGCAATGCTGGAGGCAGGATCGACATTGGCGTAATTGATGGTGAGGTAATCATCGGCGACATCGAGCGTGCCGCCGGTGCCGATGATGAGTGCTTTGGCGCTGAAGGGATAACCGCCCGCCGGCAGCGCGACGGTTTGGCTCGCGGGAACGATTACTTCATCGAGGTTATACCCCAGCTCATAAGCTCCCATGTCCACAACCGCGCCTGCCCCGTTGTTGGCGCCGGGGAAATCGAAAAAGCGCGGGTTGCCGTCGAGATCAGTCGTCACGCCCGCCGGCACGGCCGCATTGCTGCCGGCGTCGATTGCCGGTGAGGTGAATTGCAGGTGCAGATCGCCGTAATCGGTTGTGCCATTCGTTCCCACACTGCGGATGAACATTGGATTGGCATTGATGTTCCCGGTGCCAGCGTAGCCTCCGGCGATATCACTATAGGTGATGGTGATCGCGCCGCCAGAGGTTTCGTTTCCGCTTCGCGAGGCGGTATCGCCCCAGAGGATGCAATTAGTCAGTGTTGCTGTGGCCCCATTCTTAGAATTGTTGTAGACGGCCCCGCCCGTGACCGCGGTATTTCCGCTGAGGGTGCAATTGGTAAGTGTTGCCGTGGCCCCATTGTTAGAATTGTTGTAGATCGCCCCTCCCATGCCCGCGGTATTTCCGCTGAGGGTGCAATTCACCAGTGTTAGTGAGCCACCGTTCGATATGCCGCCGCCGCCTTCGCTGCCGGTCGTATTTCCGGTGATGGTGCAGTTGGTGAGCGTCGCTGAGCCGCGGTTGTCTATTCCGCCGCCGGCGGTTCCGTCGGTATTTCCAGTGATGGTGCAATTGGCCATGGTCAGCACGCCGCCATTGCTAATGATTCCGCCACCAGAATCCGGAGCGGAATTTCCAGTGACCATGCAATCGGTCAGCGTCGGGCTTGAATTGACGTCATACATCCCACCACCGCTACCACTCTGACTCTGCATTGCGGTATTTCCGTTGAGGGTACAATTAGTGAGCGTGGGATTGGATTCGGCCATGTTGGCAATTCCGCCGCCCCAGTTTCCGGCAGTATTTGCGTTGAGGATGCAGTTGGTCAGGGTCGGCGAAGATCCATCGTTGAACATCCCGCCCCCATAGCCGTTATTACTTTGCAGCAGTGCGTTATTTCCGCTGAGGGTGCTGTTGGTCAGGGTCGGCGAAGAAGAATTAAAATTGGCCATCCCGCCGCCGTTGTAGGCGGTGTTTCCGGTGAGGGTGCAATAGCTGATGGTTGGGCTGCCGGCGTTGTCAAAGATTCCGCCCCCTACATCGTCAAATTGGGTGCTCTGGTAGATGTTGGCATTTCCGCCGGTGATGGTGAATCCATCGAGAACGGCCGTGGCGTTGGTGCCGCTGCCGATGACCACATGAAAGCTGTCGCCGGCGTTTGAGAAGAAGCCCCTGGTGGCTGGGTTTTCGATAACGTCGGCACCGAGGATGCCGGAGAGAATGGTGGGATAGGCGGAGACATTTTGGGCAGCGGTGGGATTCACCTGGCCGGCGAATCCACCTTGGATATTCACGCCATTGACAAGCTGAAATGTATCACATCGATTGGTATCGAGCGTGGGTTTGTAGATTCCCTGGGCCACGTCGATGGTTTCGCCGGAGACCGCATAATCCAGCGCTGCCGCCAGGTTCGGATAGGCATCGGCCCAATCGCTGCCCGTGGCCGCCCCGGTCGCGCTGGCGTCAACATAAAGGGTGCCCTGAAACGCCCAGTGCGATTCGTAGGCTCCCATATCCACGTGCCCCCCTGCTATGCGCGAAAGGCCGTCGAGATCGGTAGTGATGCCGGATAATTTAGGAGCGTTGACATTGCCGTGACCGATCACCGGCGAGGCGGATTGCAAACGCAAATCGCCGAAATCGGCCGAGCCAAGGGTTCCGCTATTTCGAATGAACAGCGGATTCGTATCGATGTCGCCCGCGCCGGTGAAACCGCTCTGCTCGATGTCGCTATAGGTGATGGTGACCGTGCCGCCGGTAGATTCGTTTCCCCCTGTCTTGGCCGTGTCGCCCCAGAGGATGCAGTTGGTTAGAGCAGGATAATCATTAAAACCGTTGGACATCCCGCCGCCAGTGCTGGCTGTATTTCCGCTGAGGGTGCAATTGGTAAGCACGGGTGAGGAATACTCAGAGTTGCTTATTCCGCCGCCGCTGTTGGCTGTATTTCCGCTCAGGGTGCAATTGGTAAGCACGGGCGAGGAATAGAGTCCATCGTACATCCCGCCGCCGCCGTCCTTGGCCGTATTTCCGCTCAGGATGCAATTGATTAGTGTCGGAGAAGAGTGATTGTTGTTGAGAATCGCGCCGCCGCCGCCGCCCGTGGCTGTATTTCCGCTGATGGTGCAGTTGGTTAGGGTCGGAGAAGAATAGTTGATGTTGGCCATCCCGCCGCCGGACTGGAGGGCCGTATTTCCGGTGATGATGCAATCGTTGATGGTGGGGCTTCCGGCGTTATCAAAGATTCCGGCACCGTAATCACTATAGTTCGAACCGCCGCCATTGGCTTTTCCGTCGGTGATGGTGAAGCCATCGAGAATGGCGGTGGAATTGGTGCCGCTGCCGGTGACGACGTGCAAACTGGTGGGTGCGCCGCCCACCGCAATTTGGCCGGAGAGGACGCTTGCGTAGGTTGCAGGTGCGCGGACATCGGGATTGGTTTGTCCGTAGCCGGCGTATCCGCCGTCGATGGCAACATTATCGAGGAGTTGGAAGGTGCCCCCGGTATAGTAACTTCCCTGTCCCACTTTGATTACCACCGGATTGCTTGCCGTGGCGACGGATGCCGCCGCCGAAAGGCCGGCTTTCAGACTCTGGTAGGCCGTAGCCCACGACGTGCCGTTTTGCGGCGTTGACGGGGCGAATTCGCTGACGTATATGACCGCGCTGAGCAGTTGGCGAATTTCGAGTTGATCCACCAGGAACGACGATGATTTGGATTTTCTCCGCATAGCTCGATTCCCGTGTAGCCGCCAGGAAGTTCCGGTGGAACTGGCGGGAGTGCCGTAAATGCCCCCACCCTTCCCACATAAGTAACAAACGTAACACTAAACCCTTTTTCGCCAAATGCCACAAAAAATCTTAAATTACGCCCGCATCAGCCTATTTGCTTGAAAAAGGGCAGGGTTCTGTGCGATCACTATTGCCAGGATGCTCACCTTGATCGCATCTGGCACCATTGGCCGTTGGTCTAATACCGTAGCCGAATCCAGGGATTATTCTCTCAATGCGCCAAGAAACACGCCAAGTTTTTTCGTCAAATTTGAGATTTTGCGATGATCATCGTCGTCACAGAGCGGGCCGGGCAACTTAAGGGTAGATTCTCGTTGGATGGAGCGACGCGAAGATTTGCATTTGTGACAAACTTTTGTCGTAAATGAAATCCATCTGGTAAACGTAATGCGATTGGTAATTTTGCTTCACTTGCGTTTATCAACACCACCACAATTTGCTTTTGATCGGCTGACGAAAACGCCAACGCTTTTATATTGGAAGTGCTGCAATTGGCGGCGATGCGAACGAAACCGGTACGGACAAATCTGCTGAATTGGCCGAGCACATCGAGGCGTTTACTAAGGAGAAGATTTTGACGATCGCGAGTGATGTACACCAGGCCGTCGGCGTAATTGCCAGGAGAGACGGCCAGCCACCAGTCCCAGGCGGATACGTTGCCGAGGGTCAGGTCATCGTAAATGACCTGGCCCATATCCAGGGCGGCGTTCATGTCGAGATGGCGGCCGGTTTCCATCTGGCAGTATTCGCTCATGGCAATCGTGACGTGCGGATTCAAATGATGGATTAAATCGGCCAAGGGTTGTTTGTCAGCGGCTTCTGAAAAATAGGAATGGATGGAAAGCGTATTGAGATGAGCATTGATAAAGGGACGCTCGAGGAGACTTTGAACATAATCGCGAGATTCTTTGCCCCAGCGGCCGAGGTCGGGGGCTTGGACGTCGATCGGCAAACGGCGATTTGCGACTTCTTCTAAAACGGCTTGCACGACCAGCGCCGCTTGCTCGGGAGAATAATTGCATCCCTCCTGGGTGCGCTTATCACCGCCCCACTTCCATTGCGGCTCATTGATGGGACTGAGCGAAATCCGAGGCAGCTTGGCATGACGGCGAACCAGGTCAGCGATATCGACCAGATATTTGGCGTATTCGCGCTCAGCACCAACGCGTAGATTGGGGCCGCCATTCTCGCCACCGCTGACCATGCCGGTACGAGTCAGTCGGGCGGGAGGACTATTGGTGATTGCGATAATGTTTTTGACGCCGCGTTGCAGGACCATGTCGAGCACGTGGATGGCGGCACGATCGCGCGAGAGATCGTAAACGCCGGGAGAAACTTCGACGGTAAAAGTCCGTCGGCCTGGGTAGTGAAGCTCCGAACCACCGCCAGCGCCGATGTTGTAGCGATAAATGGTTAAGTTAGCCCCGCGCTCGGTGAAGAGCAGGTCCAGTGCCTGATTCAGGAGTTTTGACGGCCAGCTATCTGTAAGTTGGGCCCACCAGCAGCCACTGGCGCCAAAACCGTCGATATGCTGGAAATGCTGGGACGGATCAACGGTGACGGTCGTTTCCCGTGCGGCCAGTGATGGTGCAGCACAAAGGAACAGGAGGATTGTGAAGATAACAATGCGACGCAGCATTGGATCGAAATAGTATGAAACATGGATCATGTACGCGAGGATATTTGTTCTGTTCCTTCTGGCACTCGTTGAGTGTCGGCTATTTTTGTGCGCTTATGCCTCTCCCCAGATCGGTTCCGTTCAAATTCCACCTGAGTTGCGATACACTTCGCGAACATGATCGACAAAGTATTTAAAGCATATGATGTACGGGCGACGTATCCGAATCCGCTGAATGAGGAAGTGGCATGGAAAATCGGGCATGCGACGGGGCAGTTTCTTAAACGCAGCCGGGAGAAACTCGCAGCCGGCGATAAAGTGAAAATGGAAGATACGGTGGTGGTTGGGCGGGACATGCGACCCAGCTCGCCGGATTTGTGCCATCAGTTGGCCGAAGGGCTGATTTCGACGGGGATGAATGTGATCGATATTGGCTTGATCGACACCTCGTGCATTTACTTTGCGATTAATTATTTCGACTGCGTGGGCGGGATTCAGACGACGGCATCGCACAATCCAATCCAATACAACGGGTTTAAAATCAGCGGCCCACACGCTAAGCCGATCGGATCGGCCTCGGGGTTGGATGATATTAAACGTATCGCAACGACGCTGCGCGTGGGACAGACCGGCGTGAAAGGGAAGCTGGAGCAGCGGGATATCTGGCCGGCGTATAAGCAGCATGTGCGGAAGTTTCTGAATATGAAGCGCAAGTTGCGCGTGGCCATCGATGCCTCCAATGGCATGGCGGGAAAATTCATCCCAATTATTTTCGGTGATGTTCCCGAGCTGGAGATCATTCCGATTCTTTTCGAAATCACGGGCTCTTTCACGCACGATCCGAATCCGCTGGTGGAGACCAATCTGGAGATGCTGAAAAAGAAGATAGCGGAAGTGAAGCCGGATTTGGGTGTCTGTTTTGATGGCGATGCAGACCGCTGTATGTTCCTGGATGAAAACGGTGTGGTGATTGGATGCGATACGATTACCGCATTGGTGGCAAAGGATTTTCTGGCGATCCCGGAGAATAAAGGGGCAGCGATTGTTTATGATTTGCGCTCCAGCCATGCGGTAGCGGATGCCGTCAAGGCCTCTGGCGGAATTCCTAAGCGCGATCGCGTGGGGCATGCGTTTATCAAGAAAACCATGGCGGAAGCGAAAGCCGTTTTTGGTGGGGAACTCTCCGGGCATTTTTATTTCCGCGATAATTTTTTCGCGGATTCCGGCGCAATTGCTTTTGCGAGGGTGCTTTCGATTGTCAGTGGGCAGAATAAGCCGCTCAGCGAGTTGGTTGCTCCATTCAAGCAATATGCGCAAACTGGCGAGGTCAATTTCCAGGTCGAAGATAAAGACGCCAAAATCCGCGAGCTGGCCGAGGCATATAAAAAAGCCCAGACCGATTATCTCGATGGCATCACCGTCGATCATGGCGACTGGTGGTTCAATGTGCGGAAGAGTAACACCGAGCCCTTGTTGCGATTGAATCTGGAAGCCAAGGATCATGCGATGATGGATGCGAAATTCGCGGAATTGAAAAAGATACTCGGCGAACCGGTGCATGGGCATTAGGAGAAATTAAACCACGAATGCACACGAATTTTCACGAATAAGAAAAGAGATGCAACCACAGAGGCACAGAGACACAGAGGCCAATTTGTTCGCCGAGCAACTTGGCTATCCGCATCGTTTATAAAATATTCTTATTAAGAATTTGATTCGCAATATCGTCTGGCGTACCAGAAGCGCCTCTGTGACTCTGTGGTTAAATCTTTTCCTTATTCGTGTTCATTCGTGTTTCAAAGGAATTTATGAATTATTGGCTGCTAAAAACCGAACCTGATTGCTATAGCTGGCCGCGCATGAAGGCGGATAAAAAGACTGTGTGGGATGGGATCACCAACGCGCTGGCTTTGAAAAATCTTCGCACGATGAAAAAAGGCGACCTGGCCCTCTTTTATCACACCGGCGGCGAACGGCAGTGCGTGGGGATCATCGAAATAACCAGCGAGCCTTATCCCGATCCCAAAATGGAAGATGAGCGGATGGCTGTAGTGGATGTGAAATTGAAGAAGGAATTGGCTCGGCCGGTGTCGCTGGATGAATTCAAAGCTGATCCAGCATTTGCGGGATGGGATTTGCTGCGATTGGGGCGGCTATCAGTGGTGCCCGTGCCGCCGAAGATGTGGAAACGGATCGAGGAATTGGCAGATATGTCGGGATAGGATTCAGAATTGAAACGCCAATTCTTGCCAATATTTGGCTGAAATTGTATAATTGGTTTATGGCACGTGAAGCAAGCACAGTGACGATGAATCTTTCTCTTCCGGAGCCGCTAAAGGAATATGTAGACGAAAAAGTCTCTTCCGGCATTTACGGATCGGCGAGCGAATTTGTGCGGGAAGCCATTCGCGAAAAGCTACAAAGGGAACAGGATATCCAGGGTGGCAGATCAGCCCTCGCTACGCAACTTTTGAGGGGACTGGATAGCGGCAAATCGATCGCGTTTACAGACAATCACTTTCAGACCAAGAAAAGCGCCTTAATTAAGCGGCTCTCTCACAAACGTAAATGAAATATGATTTACGTATTTTGCCGGCGGCGGACGCTGATGTGGACAATGCCGCTGCATTCATTGCCAGGAATAGTATTGCTTCGGCACTGCGATTTTATGATGCAGTGGATCGAACCTATCGGCTGATTCGGGATAATCCCGAGCGCTGGCCGCGCTATGAAATGAATCATCCGCGGCTGGTAAATTTGCGAAAATGCATTGTGGGCGGTGCATTTGGCAAATATATCGTTTTTTATATCGTTACAGGAAAGGTTATAAAGGTCATTCGTGTGCTGCATGGCGCGAGAGATGTGCCGACTTTGCTCAATAGCGAATTGCTTTGAAATTGATTCCGGTGGTTGGTGCCGATGAAATTGTGGAAAGGAATTGAGGAATTGGCAGAAAAAGTGCAATAAACGCCAAAGGCAACAATTGCTTCGGCAAATCTCTCTTTCGTGGGGCTTCGGTAGACATCGCGTATAATGAACGCGGGAACAAGTCTGATCGGCGAAAGAGAGGTTGGGTATGAGATATGGATGGGCGATATGATTATCGGAATGGTTTTGGCCGCTGGAGCCGATGCGCAAATCACAAAGATGGCAACGTTTGAAAATTACACCGAAGGACAGAATTTTAAGCCCTCGTTCACTGACCCGTTGAGCGGAATCACGTTCTTTAATTCAACCGGAGGGACACAAAACTTCGTTATAGAATATTCGTCTATGGAATTTGGCGGAGGTAATTATCTTACTTCTGCTTTGTATTCGCCTGGCTCAGGTGGATCGTGGGCAGCATCGTTTGGCTTTACTGCTGATTTACCTACCCCCGCAAATTCCCTTAGCATCAGCGTCACGCACTCGATAGGAAATACATCTACAATCCAATTAGAGGCATTCAATAGCAATAACGTACTGGTCGCTCAGAAATCCGCCATCTCTAACGCACCAGATCCTTTCACTCTCGAAGTTATTTCCACAGAATATGATATTGCAAGTTTTAAGATGATTGTGAGTTCGCAGATAGGAACTGGGTATGATAATATCAGCTACACCTATCTTCCCGAACCGGCATCACTCGCGCCATTTGCGTTATTGTTATTTGTACCACGCAAGCACCATTCATCCTTCAAGCGTCCGTCATAGCATCCCACGCCTTTCGCCTCTATAATCCCGCCCCGATATGGGTTTGATTGTGCAAAAATTTGGCGGCACGTCCGTCGCTGATGCGGAGCGGATTCACAAAGCAGCGGCGCGGGCGATTGCGGCTAAGGAAAAGGGAAATCAGGTCGCGGTGGTTGTATCAGCCATGGGGGATACCACGGATGATCTGATCGACCTGGCCAAGCAGGTGTGCAGTTTTGAGGGGCGAGATATTCAACCGCCCAAGCGCGAAATGGATCAGTTGCTCGTGACTGGCGAGCAGATCACGATTGCCCTGATGGCGATGGCAATTTGCGCACGGGGGCATCACGCGATTTCATTCACCGGCGGGCAAATCGGCTTAGTGACAGATACTGCATTTTCCAAGGCACGTATTCAGGCGATTAATCATCAGCGGATTCTCGATCAATTGCGGCAGGGAACGATTGTGATCGTGGCAGGGTTTCAAGGGATTACGCCGGAAGGCGAATTCACGACACTGGGCCGTGGCGGGTCGAATGCTACGCTGGTGGCCCTCGGTGCGGTGCTGCAAGCGGATGTTTGTGAGAATTACACGGATGTCGATGGCATTTACACGGCCGATCCGCGCATTGTGCCGCAGGCGCGCAAGATCGAGCGGATTAGTTACGATGAAATGCTCGAGCTTTCCGGGTTAGGGGCATCGGTGCTGCAAACCCGGGCGGTGGAATTCGCCAAGAAATACAACGTGCCGCTGCACGTTCGCAACAGTCAGAATGAGAATGAGGGGACGTGGATTGTTTCGGAGACTCCGAATATGGAACACATTGTTGTATCCGGCGCTGCTTTGAAAAAAGACCTCGTGCGCGTGGGAATTAAGAACGTTCCCGATCGCCCGGGAATTGCCGCCAAGATATTCTCCGATATCGCCGAAGCCAATGTCGTGGTTGATGACATCATCCAGACGGTGATGGATGACAACACGGCCAATATCTCCTTCACTGTCGAACACGGCGAACTGGCTGACCTGAAAAAAGTCGTAGCAAAAATCACCGACGAACTTGGTCCCGGCGCCAAGGCGGATTTTCATGCGGACTTGGCCAAGGTCAGCGTCGTCGGCGTCGGTATGCGCACGCACACCGGCGTCGCCCAGCGTATGTTCAAAGCATTAGCCGACGCCAAGGTGAATATTCAGAATATCACCACCAGCGAGATCAAGATTTCCTGCATTATTGATAAGGTAGATGGGCCGAAGGCGCTGCAAATCGTGCATGCGGCATTTGAGCTGGAAAAGGCGAAATAATTAAGAAGCCAGCCACTCCTTAATCCCCATCAGCAATCTTCTCAATCGCTTTAGCAGGCTGCTGCAAAACTCGGTTATCGCGGACTTGAACTGCGATTCTGACGAAAGAATGCGGTCGAAATTTGAGAAATTTGAGTTTTGCAGCAGCCTGTTAGGCACTATTGCGCGTGACGATTTTATACCGCTCGCGCTCCCCAACGCCGCGCAGGGGATAGTCTTTCCGCAACGGATAATTGCCAAAGCCATTCCAGGTCAAAATGCGGCGAAGGTCGGGATGGCCGGTGAAGATGATGCCGAGCATGTCATACACCTCGCGCTCCATCCATTCGGCGCCGGCCCAAATCGGAGTAACGCTGGGGACTTTCAGGCCCGGGTCGCCCTTGGCGGCGATGTGTTCGTCGCGATGTTGAGTGGCAGGCGAGCCAGGTTCGGTAGGAAGCGTTGGATCGAGGAAAACCTTCAGCCAGAGACGGTTATTATGCGGAATTGAAACCAGGCTGTAATTCACACCGAAACGGTGTTGTGCCCCCGGATAATTCAAATAATCGACCCCGTTGAGCTCTGCCAATAAATCATAGCGAAGGCCGGGATCATCGCGCAGAAATCGGCTGACTTCAAGGATTTTCTCCCGCGGCACTACCAGCGTGACCATATCGCGAAACTCTCCCACGAGAAATTTCGTGTCGGCAAAGTGCTCCTTGACCGGGCCTAAAGCTGGATGATGAATTTCACGCGGCATAATGGTGCGAATTGTTTCCATCGTGCGCATTCCGTCAAGCCGCCGGGGCGGTTATTCTTCCCAGTCCAACAAGAGCGATGGCTAAAAAAGACCGCAACCAATTTATCGACTGGCTCCAATATGTCGGGCTGCGCCTGGTTTCCATGGGCCTGCACTGCTTTCCAGTCGATCTGAATCTGCAGACCGCCAAGTTCCTTGGCAATTGCATGTATGCGATTGATCGCAAGCACCGCCAGCGTGCTATGGGGAATCTCCGTCGCAGCTTTCCAAGCATGCCCGAGCAGCAACTGCAAATTATCACTCGACGGAGCATGCAGCAGTTGTTCATGCTTTTTATCGAAGTCCTTTTTACCACGCGGCTGATTCATCTTGATACGCTTTGGGAGTACATCGAGATGGAAAACTTTCGTGAAGTGCTCGAACTCTTGCTGAAGCGCGATCAAGGCTTGCTGCTGCTTACGGGCCATTATGGGAACTGGGAAATCCTCGGCTACGCGCTAGCCACCATGGGATTTGAAACCACCAGCATCGCCCGGCCATTGGACAATCCATACGTCAATCACTGGTTGCTCGGCGTGCGCGAGAATATGGGCCAGCGCATTATTGCAAAAAAAGGCGCTACTGCCGAAGTAACCGAAGTGCTGGGCAAACACGGCGCGATTGGTTTTATCGCTGATCAAAACGCTGGCTCAAAAGGTATTTTCGTCGATTTCTTTGGCCGACTCGCTTCGACCTACAAATCGATTGGCCTTCTCGCCATGGAATATCGCGTGCCGGTGGTGGTTGGCTATGCCCAGCGAATCAACGACCGCTTTCACTTTCATGTCTCGGCGGAGACGATTATCTATCCCGAGGAATGGGATAAACAGGATGATCCGCTGCGCTACATCACCCAGCGATATACCAAGGCCATCGAAGATTTCGTTCGCCGCGATCCGGGGCAATACTTGTGGGTTCATCGGCGGTGGAAATCCAGGCCAAAGGGCGAATCGCCGGAGGCGTTTGATTAAGAATTTTCACAATCCAAGGTGTCCGTTCGACTAACCCCATCTTCGCGCCGATGATTTGATCCGGCATCATGCGACACATACTTGGAGGTGTCGCATGGAAGCAACGGTTAATGGAACAGCTGAAGCCTGGCGGCAACGGATTGCCATGCAGCGATC
>DASXDR010000086.1:0-8493 GCA_036490535.1 Tepidisphaeraceae bacterium
GTTTAGCGCATTATCGAAGGGGCAATCTGGATGTGGTTGCTCCTTCTGATTATCAGAGCAAGCCATTTCGAATCATGTTTGCGGGGCGTCTTGAACGCGAGAAAGGTGTTTTCGATTTAATTGAAATTGCGCAGCTATTGCAACAGGATATGCCCGACGGATTTGAAATAGAGATATGTGGGATTGGTCCGGCAAAGGAGTCACTCATAAATGAAATACAATCCAGGGGGTTAACCTCGCGGATAAAGATGTCGGGACAACTCGATCGTGAGCAAATGAAAGAAGCTTATGGCCGAAGCCATGTGGTCATTGTGCCGACGAAGACGGGTTCATTTGTTGAGGGGTTAAACAAGGTCGTTGTGGAATCGGTTCTAGCAGGCCGTCCAGCGGTTACGAGCCGTTTGAGCAATGCGCTGGAAGTGGTTAATAATGCTGCAATCGAGGTTCCGCCAGATGATGTCAAAGCTTATGCGGCGGCGTTAAAGCAGTTGGCTAGTGATCACGAATTATACGAACGGGCCCGGTCGGGGTGTTACGAAGCTGCCCAACACTTTTATGATCCTCATAAAAGTTGGGGCACAATATTACGCACTATAATTCTTCCATTGCTCAAGCCATTCGCCACGTACAAAAGCGACTGTGATGCACAGCGCAAAAACAATAGTCCTCTTCAAGATCAAATATCATGATTCCATTAACCACCTGTCCAACTTGCAGATCTACCAAAATTGCCCACTCTTATGTAGGCAGAACCACACGTAACAATAGTCCTGACCGAGAATGGGAGGTATGGAGCTGTCAGGAATGCACACATGGCTTTCTGAATCCGCAGCCCGAATGGACGGACATGGAATCATATTATACGCGGTCTTACGGTGCATACCGTCCGGAACACGGTACATCACGGGGCGGCCTAGATGAATTCATCAATCAAGCCCGGAGAACAGGTAGTATCAGGCATATTGATAGTCCCACCGGTAAAAAGCTTTTAGATGTCGGCGCGGGCGGTGGCATGTTCCTAAATGCGGCGCGCGAACTCGGCGCTGAAGTAACCGGGGTGGAGCCTGATGCGGAATCAGCATCACGATGCCGAGACGCGGGTATTACGGTATTTAATGGCACCTTAGAATCCAACATTGATCAAGTTCGGACAAGGAGCCCTTTTGATATAATCACCGCCAACCACGTCCTGGAACATGTGCCTGATCCTATCGTGACGTTAAAGACGATGAAGAGTTTATTGGCCGATTCAGGATTTATCTGGATTGCCGTGCCTAATGGGGCGTGTTTGGGGGCACGTTCGTTGAAATGGCGATGGCATAGCACAGATCTACCGTTTCACTTCCACCAATTTAATCCGCAGAGTCTTAGGCGCGCAGCAGGTGAAGCCGGACTTCACGTTAGGAGGTTTTATACGTACAGCCTTCCCAGCTCGGTGGCAGCAAGTGTTCAGCTGTTTTTGCGGTATAAGCTTCTCATTCCACGATCACTTACGCAAAGCATCACTCGGCCAGATGGATTCTTTGCACCCTGGATCGCATCTCGTCTGGATCGCGACGAAGCTGGAGAGGCGATCATTGCAGAATTTGTTGTCGATTCTGAGGGCAAAGTGTGACGACGTTTATGTCAGCCGCTGCAGCTTCCCGGATGCGTTTTTGTCGCAGGCAATTCACACTGGCTAAAACAATGAAGTCTACAAATCAAATTACGGCGAGTGGATTCCGATATTGGCCGGAACTCGATTTAATCAGGGGGATCGCGTGCGCGATGATGGTGATTAATCATGCCGGCTATAAGTGGTTAACCAATCAGCACGCAAATAGTGGCGCGACTGGCGTCATGGTTTTCATAGGGAGTTTTGCGCCGGTAGTGTTTTTCTTCGTAACGGGCGTGGGAATTGGTTTGAGGGGACAGCGATCTAAGAAATTTATATCGGTGATTTACAAGGCGTTGCTTTTAATATTGGCGAATGAATTGTTGAGCTGGGCCGCTGGCCGCTGGGTGACTCTGGATTTTCTCGGTTTCATCGGGTTGACCATGATCATTCTGGAGTGCATTTCACGCACTCGACGACCGCAGATATTCAGTGCGGTGCTTTTCCTGGCGGTGCTTTTGCTGCGGTTTATTGTTGGTCCGGTTTTTAAGCATCATGTCAATGGTGCTGCCCGCACCCTGATCGCTAATTTTCTAGGAGTGAAAGAGGTCGCCTATGTTGGTTACCCTATTTGTCCCTGGTTAAGCTATCCGCTGCTTGGCTATCTTCTGGGCTCATTTGTACATCGTTACGCCAGCAAGGTCGACGATCGCTATAAAAACATTGCCGCTATTGCATTATTACTCGGTGTGTCCATGGGTGGATGCGCGTTTGTTATGGCATCCCTAGGGTTTCCTGTTTTCCGCTGGGGATTATTGTCCATAGCGTACTTCATAGCTGGGATAGCGTGCCTCAGTAGTTGCATCGCCGTTTGCCTGATCATCTGCCGAGTTACGACGTTGAAATCATTTGTACAGCTCACCTCATTGCGTGGCGTTTCCAGTTTGGCAGTGGTTCCACTGCATTACGGAATAATCGAGCTGACGAGTCGCGGGGGGATGCGTATTGACAATAAATTCGCAACCATCCTTTTCGCCAGCGGTGCGCTGGTGTTTATCGCTATTACCTTCTGGGCGGCGCGTCGAGTAAAAGCAACCGCTGAGCTTATTGCAGAAAGAATTAATCCAAAAGTTATTGGGGCACTGGCTATCGTGATTTCTTGTATTATTGGTTTATACGTTGTGGGACATCCCATTAGCACTGCTGGATATTGGCTTGCCATATTTGGACAGTTAGCGCTTTGCATGGCCTTCGCCGAAAAGCGACGGGGTGCTCCTGCCACGCAAGTTGCGAAGACCAGCACGCCGAATGCGCTTGTGACCGCATAACTCGATCGTGGGTCGAGTCCGGGCCTTCGGATTACCTCGGCTCGACTTTGCTCGCTGCAGACAGACCCGGCGTTGTTCGATACTGGTCGCTACTCGTTTTTCCGTTTTAAGTAATGGGTAGATCGTCTTTTGAGATTCTATTTTTTTTTCTCTTAGCTTTGAATGTGCTCGCAATTATTGCTGCCAGCATTAAATGGAGAGATCGGGGCAGTATTTTCCATTTACTCGGCAAGCCGATGGGCAAGGTGGCTCCGCTTCAGAAAGAGACTATTGCGGATTTCCAGCAGATTCCGCGAATGGAAAAATGAGATTGTCTTTGCGGGGGGATAGCATTACTGAGAAGATGCCGTGGGCGGAGTTTTTTACGCCGATACGGAATCGGGGGATTGGGGCAGAGGCGAGCGATGGGCTGTTGCGGCGGTTTGATGACATTCTTAAATCGCGGCCT
Source organism: Tepidisphaeraceae bacterium (assembly GCA_036490535.1). Lineage (GTDB taxonomy): Bacteria > Planctomycetota > Phycisphaerae > Tepidisphaerales > Tepidisphaeraceae > DASXDR01. The sequence continues at coordinate 3,371 of DASXDR010000086.1, forward strand.
CGGCAGGTGTTTATCAATATTGGGACGAATGATTTGAATTTCGATTATCAGCCCGAATTTGTAATCGAGAATGTGCGGGCTATGTTGGAGAAAATTCGGCAGGATAGCCCTCAGACAGAAGCGTTTATTTGTTCGGTGTTGCCGATTAATTTGCCGATTCTGCTCGAAGAGCCGGGGGCTAATCCGGTATTCTTGAAGAAGAAGGCGAATAATTTACCGATTCTCAATGCGCAACTGCGGGCGCTAGCAGAGCAGAATCATATTCCCTTTCTCGACCTCTGGCCGAGGTTTGCGGATGGATCGGGGCAACTTCATACCGATCTGACGGTGGATGGAACGCATCTGACTATCGAAGGAAAAATTCGTTACGTGGAAGCGATCCGGTCTTACGTGAAGTTGGCATCGGATAATTTGGCCGTGGTAACTGAGAATATTGCAGGATAACTTTTGGCGATGAGAATTGCGTATCTGGTCAATCGTTACCCCCAAGCCAGCCATAGTTTTATTCGGCGGGAGATTGCGGCGCTGGAGGCGATGGGGGTGGAGATCGAGCGGATTTCGATCCGTAAGCCGACGGCGGTGGTCGATCCGGCGGATCAGGCGGAACAGAAGCGAACGTTTATTATTTTCGAGCATTTGGCGCAGGCGGCTTGGTGGGCAATTCTCTGGGCGATCTGGCATCCGATTAAAACTTTGCAAGCGGTGAAAGTCGCGGCGCAAATGGCCAGGAGTGGCGGAGGTTGGATCAAGCAGATTCAATATGTGATCGAGGGATTAGCGGTTGCCTACCGACTGGCGCAGCGGGGCATCTCGTTTTTGCATGTGCATTTTGGGACCAACTCGGCGGCGGTGGGGATGTATGCGAAGATTGCGGGCGGGGCAAATTACAGTTTGACGGTGCATGGGCCGGAGGAATTTGATGCGCCGGAAAGACTGGGGCTCGGGAAAAAAATTCAATACGCCGGCTTTGTGGTAGCGATCAGTGAATTTGGGCGAAGCCAGTTGTTTCGCTGGTCGAGAATTGAAGATTGGCAGAAGATTCATGTCGTGCACTGTGGATTGGATCGTGATTTTCTGCGGGCGCAGATTTCTTCGGTCGCAGATACGCAGCGGCTGGTATCTGTAGGGCGACTCAGCGAGCAGAAGGGGCAAGTGGTATTGCTGAGAGCGTTTGCGCAAGTGATTCAATCTGGGTATCGCGCGCAATTGGTTATTGTGGGTGATGGGCCAATGCGTAAGGAACTTGAACAGCTAATCGCCGAACTTGGTGTTGGGGATTACGTAACAATCACGGGGTGGCAGACGAATTCCCAGGTGCGTGACCATATTTTATCAGGACGCGCTATGGTGTTACCTAGCTTTGCAGAAGGTTTGCCAGTGGTGATTATGGAAGCGCTAGCATTGCAGAGGCCGGTGATTAGCACGTTTGTAGCTGGGATACCAGAATTGGTTGAGCACGGTGTAAATGGGTGGCTTGTTCCGGCGGGAGCGGTGGATCGGCTTGCGAAATGTATGATTGAAGCGCTCGAAACATCTCCTGAGAAATTAGCGGAGATGGGGAAAGCGGGAGCATTGCGTGTGGCGGCAGAGCACGATGCAGATATTGAGGCGCAAAAATTGGCGACGCTTTTTTCCAAGCATTTTTTGGCCGATGAAGTTAGAATGATAGCAACGAGTAACGCCGAAGCGATCTAAGCGCGGGATCATTTTTTAATCCGAGGAGTGGATGATAATCATTCAGTGGTGCATCAGCCTTGCAATCGCGCTTGGTCTGTTTCTCATTTCGATATTCAGTATCGAATGCGTGACAGCCGCGCTTCCGCAGTGGCGGCGGCGCAAGCGTGGTGATTCAACGCGTCCGTCGGTCGCGGTGCTTATTCCAGCCCATAACGAGCAGGTCGGTATTAAAGAAACGCTGGCTACTGTTGTTCCGCAGTTACAGAGTGGGGATCAGGTTCTGGTGGTTGCGGACAATTGCACGGATTATACGGCAAAGGCGGCGCGGGACGCGGGGGCGGAGGTTATTGAACGAAGCAACCAGGAGAAAAGAGGAAAGGGATACGCGCTGGATTTTGGTGTGAGGACTTTGGAAAAGGGGACGCATCCGGATGTGGTGATTGTGATCGATGCGGATTGTCGGGTTAAGGAAAATACGATCGATGAATTAGCTCGTGCAGCGGGTCGATCGAATCGGCCGGCGCAGTGTATTAATCTGCTTTCGCCTCCTTCGTCGCCGTCGCCGAATCATCTCGTATCGGCGTTTGCATTTCGAGTAAAAAACTGGGTTCGGCCGTTGGGATTACACAGACTTGGCATGCCTTGCCTGCTAAGCACAGGGACTGCTTTTCCGTGGAAAATTATTCAGACGGCTCCTCTGGCATCTGCAAATATTGTGGAAGACATGCAGATGGGGATAGATTTGACTCTGGCGGGGCATCCGCCGGTCTTTTGCCCTTATGCGGGAATTACGGGCGTGTTGCCGGGTCAGAATTCGGCGGTGCTAACGCAACGAACGCGCTGGGAGCATGGGCACATGCGGACGATTCTGACGCAAGTTCCCAGGATGTTTATCCGTGGCATTTTTACCGCGAATATTGGCGCGCTGGCGCTGGCGTGCGAGCTGGCGATTCCGCCCTTGTCATTGCTGGTGGCGTTCTGGTTTGTGCTGACCTTCTCCGTGATCGGTGAATGCATCGGACTGCGCATTATTCAGCCATTGGAATTCATGGGGATCGGGTGGGCGTTGCTGATTGGGGCGCTGTTCCTGGCCTGGGCGAGATACGGGCGCGATTTATTGTCTCTGCACGTTTTGCTTTTGATTCCGGTTTATGTGATACACAAAATGCCGTTGTATAAAGCATTTTTAGGAAAGCGTCAGCAATCCTGGGTGCGGACGGCGCGTGATCATGAATCAGGCCCCCTGCTGCCCGCTCAATTGATTGTCGAGAAAGTCGTCACGTCGGCGGGTGAGCTGGGAGTTCACGAAGATATCGATGTCCCAATTGCACCTTCCACAATTCGCACTGGGCAGGGTAACTTAAGTGCCAAGAAGTAATGGATGCTTCTTGGTCTGCGTTTAATCGCGGGCATGTCCTGGTGGAAGATCAGTGATGAGCAGGTACTGTATTATTTCTCCGTGCCGTGATGAAGCGAAGTTCGCCCGGCGAACGCTGGATTCGGTTTGCAATCAAACCGTTCCGCCGGCGTTGTGGGTGATCGTGGATGATGGGTCGAAGGATGAGACGCCGCGGATTCTGGCGGAATATGCGGCCAAGTATCCGTTCATTCGCGTGGTGCCTCGCAAGGATCGTGGGGAGCGGCAGGTCGGGCCGGGGGTGATTCAGGCATTCAATGAGGGGTATCGCACGGTTGATCCGAAGCAGTTTGATTATCTTTGCAAGCTCGATCTCGATCTCGATCTGCCACGCGATTATTTTCAGAAATTGATCGAGCGGATGGAAGCTAATCCGCGCCTGGGGACGTGCAGCGGCAAGCCGTATTTTTATAAACATGAAAAGCTGGTCAGCGAGGCGTGCGGGGATGAAAACTCGGTGGGGATGACCAAATTCTATCGCCGGCAGTGCTTTGAAGAAATTGGCGGGTTTGTGCCGCAGGTGATGTGGGATGGGATTGATGGGCACCGCTGCCGGATGCTGGGGTGGATCGCGTGCAGCTGGGATGATCCGGAACTTCGCTTCGTGCATCTTCGGCCGATGGGTTCGAGCCAGAAGGATATTCTGCATGGGCGATTGCGGCATGGCTTTGGCCAATATTTCATGGGGACCAGCCTGCCGTACATGACGGCCAGCAGCATTTTCCGAATGAGTCGGCCGCCTTATATCGTGGGCGGAATGGCGATGTGGGTGGGATATATCAAATCATGGATTGTCCGCCGGCCGCAAGTTGGGGATGCAGAGCTGCAGCGATTCGTGCGGAAATATCAGCGATTGTCTTTACTGCATGGCAAGCGGCGAGCGATGGAGATTCTGCACGAACAAACGCAACCCGAAAATGCCGGCGGCGTGCGCCAGGTGCGCATCGGCTATGCGGTAATCGATAATGTTGATTTCAATCAGGCCCTCGAACGAATCGATGCGATGGCGCAGGCCCAGGAGCCGGGATATGTGCTAACGCCCAATGTCGATCATGTCGTGCAATTGGAGCGCGATGAATTGCTGCGAACAATTTATAGCCAGGCGAATCTGGTGCTGGCCGATGGAATGCCGGTGGTGTGGGCGAGCAAATATCTGGGGACGCCGCTGAAAGGTCGCGTGGCAGGATCGGATCTGTTTCCCAGGCTGTGCGAGCTGGCGGCGCGAAAAAAATATCGTGTGTTTTTCCTGGGCGGGCGCGAAGGGGCGGGGGAAAAGGCGATTGCTATTCTGTCATCGAAATATGCGGGGTTTGCGGCGCGGTCATATTGCCCGCCGTTTGGGTTTGAGAAAGATGTTGCCGAGACGGAAAAAATCGGTGCGATGATTCGCGAATATTCGCCGCACATTCTTTGCGTGGCCGTCGGGGCGCCGAAGCAGGAATATTGGATTTATCATCATGCGCGGGAGTTGGGTGTGCCGGTCTCGCTGGGAGTGGGGGCGTCGTTGGATTTTATTGCGGGGTTTCAGAAACGCGCACCGGTGTTTATGCAGAAGATCGGCTTGGAATGGTTCTGGCGGCTGATGCTGGAGCCGCGGCGAATGTATCGGCGGTATCTGGTGGATGATCGAAAGTTCTTTTCAATCATCTGGCGGCAGAAGCATTCCAAGAATCACAGCCCGTCGCAGCCGTCCAAGGCAGTCCAGAAGAGCCATCCGGTCGTCGAGCCGGTTTCTGCCGAGCCTGCCCCTGCTCAGCTACAGAATACGACGGCATAATCTTTTCCAAAGATAAACATAGCCGGCAGTGAACGAGTGGCCGGAATTCGGGATTTCCGGCGGTCGTTGACCGCCGGCTATTTTTTTATAGGACACAATGCCGTACCGAGAATACCGTGAGCGATTGGTAAACCACCCTCCTCACCTCTGCGGCGCGGAGAGCGTCTGCTTCCACACATCCGGCAACCAGTGTGGCAACTGGCTGATCGGCGTGGCGGGCAGGTTGGTCAGCAGTTGCGTGAGATAATGCTG
>DASXDR010000099.1:0-24895 GCA_036490535.1 Tepidisphaeraceae bacterium
TAGGTCGTGAGCGTCGGATAAGTCTTGGGCGGGGTCAAGAGTGGACAAATAGCTCTTCTGAAGCTGGTCCACAAGTGCATTCTCTTGCCCATAGTCCGGTTCATTTCGACCCCTGAGATTTTTCAGCTTGCCCAACAGGAACGGAAGACCATCATTAGGGTTGGCAGTCGCTGAACCAAAAAGAAAGGTTAAAGTTCTATCAAGAGCCGTATGCCCATTTCGTACCCGATCTGCCAGCCCATAAGAGACTTGAGGCTGATAGTCCTTTGCAGAAAATCCGCCCTGCTTCAACGCTGCCCGCAGGTCAGGGTCTTGCAATAACTGTCTTGTCTGCTGAACAAGTTGATTATGCAGTGCGAGCGGGTTGTCTGTTGGCAATGACGCCGGGTTAACAGTGCCGGTTGTTCCCGGTAACTGGCCGGATGAATCAGACGCCGGTGTTGAGCCGTCTAGCGGGGTGCTGTACTGCTTCACTAAATCCGGAATCAGTTCTTTCAATTTACCAAGCTGCTGCCCCGGTGAAATAGTTGAATCAAAACGCAAGGGGAAAGCCATGCTGTAAAGCTGAGCGCTGGCACTCTGCAATCGGTTCTGAAACTCAGATTGTTGCTGGGCGTTCCTCTGCAACATTTCGCCGTCGATGATGTTGCTGGATTTGAAAATTGCCTGTGTAAGCTCTGACCGAAGCTGCGAATCAACTGGATCAAGAGACGGAGCGTGTGAGTGTAACTCCGCAGAGAGTTGGTTATACACCTCAGTGTTAATTGTTCCGTTCCCGTTATTCCATGCTTTATTTAAACCGTCTTGCGTGAGTGTTCCGGCATAGAGTGATTGAACCAAAGTCCCCAACGCCTGATAGTCGGTCACTCCGCCCCGATTCTCCCAAGTGGTCCGCCTTTCTTCGGTCAATTGCCGGGATAGATCGGCATGGCCTTGAGCCGTCAATTTATCTGTCAGTGCTGCAAAGCCTTGTTGGTCTTTCAAATCTGTTCCCATCAATCCGCGAGCCTGCCCGATGGCAGCGTTCAGATAGTCTTGAGTGTTGTACTGAGCATCCTTAGCCGTCTGCATTTGCCCCCACGTGGAATTGAGGGCTGCCAATGCTTCAGCCGCACCTTGTGCCGTTGTGGGGTCGGCAAGTTTCGATTGATCAAAATAAGAGGCTAACGGCTTGTTTGTCGGCCTTCCGTCTGCATTCCACTTCTGGACCGCATCAGTATAAGTTTGCCGCTCGGCGTCCTGCTGCTGAAACTGTCGCTGCTCCTGTTGAAGCCTGAGCATCTCAACCTGTCGGCTCAAGATGCCTTGTGAGGCTTCTTTTATCTCGGCTTGAGTATCCAAATGATCCCAGAGTGTGTGGCCATCTTTCGTTTGAATATTCCGTGCTAATGCTTCAGCAATATTCGGATCGGCGCGGCTGATACCTAGGTTAATTAAGGCTCGGCTCATCATGTCATTTGCCTTAGTCCATGGGACGGCCTGCCCTAGCGAATCAAGTTGCTGTTGAGCGTGGGCTACAGAGGTTTGGAGAGCCTGACTAGCAAAGCCTTGTTCCTGTTGAAACTCAGGAGATGAAGGTTGAGAACTCACAGGCGGAGATGATTCACCGCTGTAATCATCCGGTCCCGGCTCAGAATCATCACTTGATCCTGAACCATAATCATCCGGTCCCGGCTCAGAATCATCAGCATTATTGTTCTGCTGATTCTGCCCATTAACCATCAGGCTTAAGTGTTGATCAATCGGTGCAATTCCCTGAGCTAAATTAGCCTCAAGAGCCGCCTGCATCTTTTCCGGCCGCTGCTCAGACATGATCTGAACATGCTCACCAAGCAACTGCGGGCGAGCCTCTCCAAATACCTTCCCCATCTCCGCGGCGGTGATTGGGTCTTGACCCTGCAACGCATTGCCGAAGTTCTGGTCGATCATGTCAGCGTAGGGCTGCATAGAATCGACGTGGAGGCTCTGGTCTTGTAGATACTGACTACGGACCTGATTGACAGTCTGTTGAGCCTGGGCCTGTCCTACGGCCTTCTGGACGTACTCATAAGCGAAGGGGGTATCCTGATAGCTGATCTGGCCGTCTTTGACCGCCTGCATGAAGCCCTGGCGGTTTTGTTCCTTGAGGTTGGCGAAGACCTGGGCGCCGAGGGTCTGCTGCCGGGCGATGTCAGCTTGGTTAAGCTGGTCAACGATCTGCTGAGCCTTTGGTTCGACCTGGGCTAAGGCTTGTGCTACCTGAGCGAGTTGTGTGCCTGCTGTGGACTTGCGGACTTCGGGATAGTGGAATTGGTTGGTCGGCTGAGCGACAGGTGATAGACCAACTTGGGTGTATGGGAGCGATTGGGGGTCAATGGGCATGTATTTTTATTCCTTGAATCGTTTGTGAAAGTGAACCACACCGGCCTAATCAAAATGATTTGGGCTGATACGGTTTGGTTCTGTTGGGGTTGAATTAGCTGTCAGCGTTACGCGGCTTGCTGTAGCTTTGAGAATCACTGACAACAGAAACATCGAACAGAAGACTTTTCGCCAATGCGAGGTAAGCCGCGTTTACTTCTGCATAGAGAATCGTCTTATCACTGGATTTGAATGATCGGTCGACGGCAAGCTCAAATGCTGCGGTAAGGCTCGGAACGTGACCAACAGCTTCGCCACAATGAGGCGCACGCCGCACAATTTTCGTCGGGTTGTTCAGCGTCCAGTCACCATGAGGGTTGGCATGGACTGCAAATGCTCCGTTACCAAAAGCTATCCTTTGTCCCGTCGCGTGTAGTTCCGCGATGTTGAATCGGTCCATAGTTTTTTGGCAATACTCAATCGCTTCGTTTCCATCCTGAACATCCTGTTCTCGGATTAAACGCTTTGCCGCCAAGCTCCGGCCAAGCTGGTATAGATTGCTGAGCGATAGCCGCTTCCCGTTCTGGGAATAGCTGTAGTCCAAACCGTCGCTGGGGACTGTTACCGTTTTTGAAACTTGAATTGTGAGCATGGTTACTCTGTTCCGCCCTGTTGGGCTGTTGATGGTTTTGAAAATGAATGAAGACAATGAGAACGAACAAACGTCGCCTATCACCCCAATTCAGGGATAGGGTTTATTTGCGTTGTGGATACTTCAGAGACGATTTTGGGGCGTCGGGGTACTGTCGGCAGGGTTGAAGTCTATTAACGCCTCTAACTCAGCAAGGCTCTACCCGGATGGTCGGCAGTAATCCTATGGTCTGAAATTCCTGTGCCATGATTCCCCGAGCGTATGCAACATCAGAAGGCTTGACCAATAGTGAATCGTGGATAGTTGCAACAAACATCTCAGGCTGTTCCGCCATGAAGCGTTGGCATATCCGATCAATGATGATTGATGATTCAATCCGCATCAGCATCCCCGCCAGTGCTTTATAATCATCCTTCTTAGTTTCCAGAACTAACGACCAGACATTCGGAAATTGCTCTGCAAATATCCGTGCAAGTCCGCGTAGAGCCTTTTGCCGACGACCATGGAAGATAGTTTCAAAACACCGGGCCTTTAGTTTGTCCCGGTCTAAGCGTCCGGCTCTGGGATAATGTTTGAATAGGTATTCGTAGAACTGGCCGGATTGAACCACACTGATAAATCTCTGTTCATCAGGTTTTAATGGAGAGAGAGAACAGCAATGGGTCAAAACCGGGTCAGAACAGGGTGCTACATTGGGGAGAGGGGGAGAGTTATATAAATACTGGTTAGTAGTTATTTGACTCATCAGCGAGACAACCCGGCTCTGGATAGGTCTATCCTTAGCGCGGTTTAGTGGTTCTGTTTCTCCTGTTAAATATTCCTTGTGTTTAACCAACCATCCCAATAACAACGGCTGAGCGTTGGCTATGTCCAGTTGCATCAGGGGTTGATTATCGACTCTCAGAGCAGCGCGAAGAACGCTCGGCAAGTTGGTGATGGGAGTGTGGCACCGGCCATAGCTATCCGGGACTAGATACCAGCTTTGACGGCTGATTGTCTCAATTGCCGCCTTAGTCCGGCCTGCGGTCGTTCCGTTCTGGTTGTCAGTCTTTCCCCGGATTCTCCGCACTAATCTTCCCGCCTTCCGTCTGTCTATCCTGATCCGCCCCAATTGCTTCAGCAAGTGCCGGTGTACCTCTGTCTGCGTTGCATCGGCTCGTTGGTCTAGGCGATTGATGATCCGGCTATCTGTGCAACGTACGGCACGAAGCTGCCCGGCATAGCCCGGACCGAATCGGTAACGCATGGACTGTCGATTGAGCGTGAATCGTCGATCAATTTCAATAATCCCTTGTTCGATCAACCATTCCCTAAGCGGCTTTTCAACCCGCCACGGTATGACTTGCCGTAGCAATTTGGTCCTCAGCGGGATAAACCCATCTTTTGTCTTTCGCTGTACCTGCTGCGTTGCGATGGAGTGCAACAGATAGTTTGCACAGTGGGCGTATCGCTTCAGGTTGGCAGGGAGTTGGGCAGATGCGTTGAAATCCTGCGGCACCCAAAACCAAACGGCTTTGGACTCTGTGCCTTGCTCATGATGATTGCTACTCAATACAAATAAATCTCCTAAAAATGGTGATGGTCTGTTCTGGTCTATGGGTGTGGGCGGGCTGTCCCGAATCGGCTAAGAAAAACACCCCGATACTTAAAGACATACAAAACTTTTCATCCAAACAGGGACCGGTGGCTGCTGCCATACCACCAGCCCCTGTTATTCGTTCGCCCATGTGAGACCGACTCAAGGAATATCTGCCAGCCCTGGACGACTCAGGCAGCAGGTTTGATTGAACACGCCGGACCGATGCGAGACAGGGTGGCAGTGTTGGCGGGGAATAGGTCGGGAAGTTCAGCGGAAGGTCCGACGTTGTGTGGCGGGTTATCCGGTCCGTGTTCTCTCTTATGGCACCCTATCAAACCGTTTTTTGATCTAAAGAATTGTTCTTACGCCGGTTAGGGAAGAAAAGTAAACACCAAAGGGCAAAGGCGGAATTCCTAGCCGAAGACTGACAGGCTTTGGTCGGGTCTGTTCCTCTCCATAGGTGCAGGTTAATTGTCCGAAGCGGGAATGTTTCCCCTCTTCAAAGGGGCACCATAATTGTCCTAAGTTTGTGTAACCCCATCAGATAGCTTGTGATAGACGTTGCGAGTTGTATGCGTGTCTCATGGCCAACCGCGTAAACTAAAGAACGCCTAGCCGTTGATGAGCCGACTAGGCGCTTTCGTGTTCATTCCTGACTGATTGACTCAAGCCGCAAGTGCGGATTGTTTGTCTTTCAATAGACCCTCTTCACGCATCTCCCGCATGAGGCTCTTGTCATTCATCGCCACACGCCACGGGGAAAAGGTCCATTCATAGCCCCGGTAGCCAACGATAAATCCGCCTTCAGCGATTCGCTGCCAATGAAAATGTTGTGCAGATTCTGGTCCGTAGTCCAGTACAACGCTGTCACCGATACCCGGAATCGGATCATTCCAATTCAGCAGTACAGCCAGAACATAAAGCGGATTGCAGACAAAGCGATACGGGAATAGAAGAACACGCATAGGTTGAAACATGCGGAAGGAAATACGACGCCACGCCCAACGGGCAGTTAATAACAAGTCCATGATTTGATCCTTTTGAAAGAGATGATTCCCAAAATATTTGTGCCGATACTTCTGCTGCGCTTCGGCCCTCAAGTCTGGGGCGACGTGCGGCAATTCTTTTTCAGCACTTCCCATGAAGATATATGCCAGCGAATCCCCAGCCATAGAATGTGAAGCTCTCCGTCGTTCCCCCGCTCATGCCAGAATCCCGGCCATTGTTTACGATCATAGACTTCTGCCCACACCGATCCGATTCCTGGAATTCTCGGGATAAGGTTTACAAAATCGACAATGGTTCCGCTGCAATCCGACAGCGCATTCCTAGTGACACGGAACGGCCAACAGCAAGCGCGGAATGTCATACACAAGCCCCAACGGGCAGTAAGCAAGAGGTCCATAGAACCATCCTTTGAAATGAAGTGACTTTAAACAATCAGATTCCCACAGCCCTTCTGTAGAAGTCCGATAAGTACGTAAATGAACGTACAAAGTTCGCGGACAGATTTCAAGGGGGTTTGTGCTATAACCGATATTTAGCTATGGGCTTGAATCGTGATTTCATCAGAACGCGTCGCGAGAAGTTAAAGCTTACTCAACAAGGGGCGGCGAAGTTGGCGGGTCTGCAAAGTCGGCAAGTTTGGAACGATATTGAGAACGGCCCACGCGAAAACATAACCATTGAAACACTGGAAAAAATTGCTAGGGCATTGGGCGTCAAAGCAAAAGACCTGTTGGAGTAACTCCCCACCAAACAAAAAACCCACCGGCTGTACACCGATGGGCTGTATCATTCCTGTTTGCTATTCATCCGCCTACGCTACAGCTTTACCGGGAAGGTACTGATAAACCGTCTGTCGGCTCAATCCCGTTGCACGGGCAATCGAAACAACCTTCTCTCCCTCATTGCTCATCCGCTTTATCGTCGCCACCTGTTCATCAGTGACATACAGCCGCCTGCCCTTCTCTGAGCCGCCCCATGTCTTTCCACCGGCTTTAGCAACGGCCTGACCGGCTAAAACGCGCTCAGCCCTCAACTCTGTCTCAAACTGAGCCACAGACGCCAGCACATTAGCCATAAGCCGTCCGGACGCTGTATTTAAATCAATCCCGTCGCGGATAGATACAAGATTAACCTTCAACTCAATCAACTCCGCAAACAAGGCTGTAAGCCCCTTAGCGGTGCGGCCCAGACGGTCCAGACGCCAGCAAACAATCTTCGCTACCTTCCCCGTCCGTACATCGTCCATGAGCTTATTCCATCCTGGTCGGTCCATGTTTTTCCCCGTTGCCTTGTCGCGATACCAGACAGCTCCATTGTCCGCCTGCCCGCCATACCGCTTTAAATCCGGCTCTTGTGATTCTGTCCCCTGTTGTTTGGTTGAGACGCGCAGATAAATAGCTGTATGTTTCATGGTGAAATAGAAGATACAATCACTACTGATAATTGTCAAGCGTGAATTTTAAATCGGTCTTTACATTTTCCCCTGCGGGTAAATCCCTGTTGGTTGCATTTAATCGCGGGCTGGATGATTGACACTCACTCTTGACAGTTTCTGCCCTTCGGTATGATTACAATCAATGAACAACCATCAATTAAAAACGGAAGTCTTGCGACGTGTTGATAGTGGGGAGAGCCTGGATTCTCTGGCAAAAGATATAGCAGTGTTCTTTCGGTCGTGGGCGCCTCCGGAAAAGTTTATGTATAACAAGCTGCAATCGTGGAATCACCATCCGTCTGTTGTCAAACAGGCGCTTGATGAGATTCACGTTCCGACTGAATGGATTCGCAACATCGCAGACGCGACACGATGGCCGTCGACCACCCCTTAGCCGGGGTTGCCATTGCCCACGCGACCCCACAGGGGGGAATTTCGCGGAGGGTTGTCCGCGTATACCCTCACAGATTTTTGACCCCAAACATCCGGGCTTATAAGAGGAGTTGCTGCCGGAGTTGGTTCGCGTTCACCCAATGGTTTTGCACATAGACTTCCATTTTACGCCCCTGGGTACGATTGAGATAAATCTCGGAACCTAGCCCCGTATCATTCTCCCACGCCATCTCATCACCAAGATGAATATCGGTGTTGGCTAAAAGTTCAATAATCGTGTAGCCGTTTCCGTCTGTTTGGATTGCCACCATTCCCCGCTGAGGGTTGATTGCTTTTACTATGCCCTTCATCGCCATAAGTGTATCCGATCAACCAGCCCCTTTTAAGAGTTCGTTCAACATAGTCACGTTGTCTGTCTGGCTCGGTGTGGCCAGTCGTGCCCGCATTTTGATCCTCAAACATCGCAGTGTAAGATTGCTATCCGACAGCTAAGGGAATGTAGTTTAAATGGGTTTCTGGCAGAACACATTATCAAGCTTACTTGCTGGTGTTGGTACGATCTTAACCGTCGCTGTTCTGCGTTTGATCGTCCCCCTGTGGAAGCGCGGGGGCTGGTTTAAGCGTATCTTTTGGAATCCCAATCAGCCTATCACAGAGGAATATGTACCAAATAGAACCTTTTCTTTTCTTGTTGCGGTTCTCTTATTTACCGGCATCGGCATTTTTAATTTTGCTGATTGGTTTTATAGAACCGCTACAACAGTTCCGCAAAAGCCGTTTGGCCATCCGGCGTCTAAAGGTGAGATGGTTGTGGTTGGGGGGCTCCTGATATCGCTGCTAGGAGTCCATATATTTCTGAAGCTCATGGTCGTGCTTTTCCCACCCCGATGGCGTAAAAAGAAGATGGGACTTAGGGTTTATACCATATTCTTTGTAGTCGTTTCTCTCTTCTATTATGTGATGTTGTTGTTTGCATATTTTGATCCCTTTGGATGGGCAACCGCTTTTATAAATGCAACTACCCCATAACCCATCACCCAAGCCGGTGCCGGTTTCCCTGTTGCGATAGCCGAATGCCAGATGCAACCAGTAAATTTAATGGAAGCAAAATACCGGCTTGGAAGGCCACGCAAACCTTAATTGAAGCCCTAGCCGAACAGGAACGGTCAAACCAGTTTGGGAATACACCACAAAGCCGGGGGAAGATTTCCGCACTGTATTTTTGCAACTTCTGTCCTGGAGCGACCCTGTTAAATACTGATCCGCGTGAGACAAAAGCGCTTAGTTCCCATCGAACGACACTATCCGATGCAGAAGTAAAATCTCTTGATGCGGCACCCAACAGTGATTTTTTATGGCAGACAGTGCGGCAATTGACCTGGATTTGCTATCCCCAGCGCACAGTCAACCCGGAGAATGTATTCATGTATTTGATGGAACGGAATTTTAAAAAATTAACGTCCGCTGAAATCAAGCGAATTGAGGCAAGGATATACAGCATTTTGTATACAAGGACCTATGCTTTCCTTTGGTAGCCGAACGCATTTAGAGGTGATTCTAACGGAATTTCAACGGAGCAAGTTTAGTGCTGAGTTGGATCGCCTCGTTCGTGCTGCTAAGAAAGTTGGTGATACGGACGATGAAATCATTGAGGCATGGGAAAGATATCACTTGGCTGAGGCGGCGATGATACAAGAATGGAGAGTAATAAAGTCTGAGAAGAAATTAGGTAAGGCCAACTGTCGGCATGCGCGGAAGATTGCCGCTAAAATCGGAATCATGGATGTGGCGAGATTGAAAGCCCAAAGCAAACCAAAATCTCTATACGCCACCTGCAGTGTAAATCTGAGTTCAGGGAATCAGCAGAGCGGCACTTTTTGGATGCAAGACGATTAGAGGCCGCAGAAACTTTTTTGACCTACAAGTTTAGAAGTGTTAGATTGTTGTCATGGCGAAATGGATGCAATGCTTGCTGCTTCTCTGTGTGGCTGCATCGACTACTTGCTTGGTCCTGCTGGTTTTTCAGCCCGATCTAATTCAACGTCCGCAAGTCGGTAGGTATCAGCCCGCAGGGTCGGGAATGATTTGTGATACAAAAACGGGGGACATTTATAGTGTGGTGAAGACCCAATACCCGAACGGCACCGGGGGTAATATTCAATGGGGGTTGTATGCCAGCGGGGGGTTGAAGGAATCCCAGTAAACAAAAAAAGGCTATTTGCCTTTGTTGACACTCCCCACCATCGCCAGAATTGCCGCCCGGATAGGGTCGGGGAGCGTCGGCCACGACTGGATGATGATCTTTAGTTCAGCCGGGGTTGCGTCGGATTCTGCGTCGCCTGTCTTGGAAATGCCTGTTTTCTTATTGTAATTCGCAAGGCTTTCCGGTCCTGTATCGCCCATCACCATCATTAGGCAAGGATTGCAATGGAGTGCAATCAACTGCATTTTCCAGGTTATTCTGCGGTTCACCTTTTGGCGATTTGCACTCAGCTTCACTCTGATTAACGCCACACTGCGCCGCTTTTTTATTGTGCTGCCCAGACGCTCGTTTAAAGTCGGCATCCAGATCGACGCTGGTGGCGTAGTGTTTGGCTGCGACGGCTGGGGAATTCCCGATCCATTTGCACACCGTGGCAAGGTCATACTCTCGCATTAATTCGCTTTCCCGGCTTGCCCGCAGATTATGGAATAGCTTTGGCCAGGCAGTAAGCCCGGCATCATCAATGATCCGCTTAAACTCTGTCCGCAGGTTCATCGCCGCCAACCGGTGCTTGGAAATCACGTACACCGCACCCTCTGCCGCTGATTCATTAAACAATGCTTCAAGGTATGGGCGCAGCTTGACGAACAAGGGAACGATCCGCGCTGCGCCGCCCGCGTGGCGCTCGGTTTTCGGTGAATGCACTTTCATCCGCCCTTGCTCAAAATCCACATCGCACCAGCGCAGGGCGAACAATTCGCTGGGGATTCGCAGACCAGCATAGCGGGCCAGGGCAATAATGGCCTTCCATTCCGCGTCCGGTGCCTCTGCAATCGCTTTTACGATGGTTTCCCTACTGATGAATCGTTTGCGGGATTCATTCACCTGCTGGCCAGCCTCGACGCCGACGAACACATTCTCCTTCAGCATGCCCCAACGCGCCGCCTTGTGAAACATGGTGCGGGCAGCAATCACGCGCCGGGACACCGTAGGCGTCGCCAGCTTCACCACCACCGGCTTGCCGGCCTTGACTGCCTCATGCTCGACCAGCCACGCCCGCCAGGCATCGGCATCGGCAGTCGTGATCGTATCAATCGGCTTATCCTTCCCGAAATACTCCTCCAGATTGCGCGATATCCCATTTCGCGAGCTGATGTCGACGCTTCCAAACTACTGGCTTGGCAACACGCGCCTTTGTCGATCGACGTATCGAGTACAATCCTTTCAATCGCAAACGAATTCCATATGGAAACGAGCATTCACGCATGATTTTCTATAGACCCTGGCTTCTGATAAAACGGACCTTCGCGAAGTCCTCGGAGGATCGCGTTTCAACTCTGGCTGCTTCTCTGGCCTACTACGCAGTGTTCTGCATCGCGCCGTTGCTGGTAATCGCCATTCGGGTTGCGGGGATATTTTTCGGCGGAGCGGCTGCGCAACAGCAGTTAAAGGTGCAGCTAAGCGGATTTATGGGCGAGCAAGCTGCCGGCGCTGTCTTATCTCTGGTCACTAAAGCGACCACGGTTCATCCGGGCAGTTTAATTCGCACTCTTTTTACGGTGGGCTTTTTTGTATACGCCGCCATCGTGTTATTTGATGAAGTTCAGGATGGCATGAATATCATTTGGAACGTTGAGAACAAGCGACAGTCATCATGGTGGAGCACGCTGCGCGATCAGCTGCTCTCCTCCGCCATCGTGCTCGGGATGGTCTTGTTATTCGTCATCTCGCTGGTAGTCAGCACTACGTTGCCAGGCCTGAGTCATTTTGCCAGCGGCGGTGCATTAGGACGGCCTGTCGGAATGGTTGGAACGCTGATAATTTTTTCGGGGGTATTCGCGTTGAGTTACAAATTCCTCCCCGACACAAAAGTGGCGTGGAATGACGTGTGGCTCGCTGCCATTGTGGCCGCTGTTCTTTTCACGCTGGGAAAATATCTCCTCGGCGATTATCTGGGGCGGCTTAAAGATACGTCCATGTACGGCGTCACCGGTTCAGTGGCGATCGTGCTGATCTGGGTATATTACTCGGCACGGGTCTTTTACTTTGGAGCGGAGTTCACGCAAGTTTACGGTTGCCGAGAGGATCTATGGGACAAGCAGTCAGATTCAACGCGGAAATAGCCAGCTCGTATCGAGATTTTATGTCGCCCGGAAGTTGCTCGTTGACACACTTTGACACAATAACCCCCTTTTTTACACCAAAAACTGGCTCGTGTTCGCTAACGTCAGAACCCCGCAGCAAAGGCACGGAAATCTAATCCAAAATTTGCTATAATACCGGTTTATGTCTCAAAAATATGATCGGCGATGACCAAGAGGTAATCTTTTCGTCATCTTCATCGCCTATCATAACTGACGGGCTGCATGGTATTCTTGCAGATGTTTTATCAATATGTCTTGTATCTCACTCGTTTCTCGTAAAATTAGTGGGCGTTGCCATTTGCCAAAGGCAGGTGCTGCCCAGGTGTTCATCGATTTTGATGGGACGCTCAGCAGTGCTGACGTAGTGGATCAGCTGATCGTTCGCTATTCGATCAATGAAAATTGGAAAGCTTTGGAAAAGCTCTGGCAGCTCAAGGAAATCGGCTCTCGCCAATGCCTGAGCGAGGAATTGGCTGCGGTCCGCATCAATGAAGCGGATTTGGAGAAATTCCTGAAGAGCATTTCGCTGGATGCAGGGGCTGTCGGGCTGCTGGAGCTTTTGCAACGGCACGGCGTGCCGACGCTGGTTCTCAGCGATGGGCTGGACGTGATCATTCAAACCATTCTCAGGCATCACGGAATTTCCGATCTGCCCGTCCGATGTAATCGGATGACCCATCGCGGCGATCAGATCAGTCTCTCTTTTCCTTACGAGAATGCGGATTGCGAATCGGCGGCGGGGCATTGCAAATGCAGTTCAGCGCGAGCTTGTGCGGTTGCGGAGAGAAAAGCCATTTATATCGGCGACGGGCGGAGCGATCTGTGCGCGGCTCGCAAGGCGGATTATGTCTTTGCCAAGGGAGAGCTGGCGCGATGCCTGGAAGCCGACGGCATTCATTTTGAACGATACACCTCGCTGGATGATGTCCGCAGAACACTTCAGATCCATTGGCAGGCCGCGGTGAGTACTAAGTGAGCATGCCGGAGTTGATCGATCAATCTGGTCTGAAAAAAGCGATCTCGAACGAGATTCCGCGTCGCTCGCAGCCGATGCGCGCTTTGCTGGAGCTGTCATTACGATTCGCCAGCATCAGCGGCAAAGAAGAAGCTTTTACGCACACGCTTGCGAACTGGGCGAAGGAGCATGGATTCGCAACCGATCTATGGATTGGCGATGAGACAGAAATTATCAGCCGTTACGGGCCAATTTCTCGGCATATTCCGCTGACCAATCGGCCTACGCTGCACATTTCCCTGGATGGAGATAAGCAAAGCCGCAGTATCCTGTTCAATGGTCACAGCGATGTGGTGGATGCTCCCGAGCCACGGCGATGGCGGTTCGATCCTTGGGCAGGAACTAGTGAAGGACACATGGTCTATGGCCGAGGAGCGTGCGATGTGAAGGGTGGAATTATCGCAGCACTGTGGGCGATGCTGACGGTGAAGAATGCCATCCCCAGCCATCAGCGCGGGTCCATCGGATTAGAAATTGTGCCGGGCGAAGAGGATTGCGTTGGCCTGGGAACATTAACCAGCGTGGCACGCGGGTATGAGAGTGATGGAGTTATCGTCCTGGAACCGACAAATAGCTTACCGCGATGCGCCTCGCGCGGGGGGATCAGGTTTGAGGTTATTGCCACGGGACGCGCAGTCCACGGTACGGTAAAATGGCTAGGCGTTGACGCTATTGGGGTTATGCAAAAGGTTTTGATGGCCCTGACCAACATCGAGCAGCATTGGAATGACCGCCAGGCGGATCGTTTATTCTCGAAATATCCGATCGCCCGGTCGATCACGGTAGACCGTGTCAACGGGGGCGATTGGCAAGGGATGGTTTGCGATCGCTGCATGTGCGCGGGATACTTGGAATTGCTGCCGGGCGATGATCTTTCACAAAGTAAGGTAAAGCTGCAGCAGGAATTGTCGAAGGAACTTCATCAATTGGGACAGAATCCTGGGAATGTGCGAATCGAGTTTAGCGAGGAATATCGCGGCCATATGACCTCGCCCGATCACCCCTTATGCGCAGTGGCCCAGGAATGCGTGCAAGAACATCGCACGGAAACCAAACAGTGGGAAGGATGGCAGGGATTCAATTCCGGATGCGAAGCCGGCCTGCGGGCAAATCTCCTGGGGACTCCTACACTGGTGTGGGGCCCGGGCAGTTTGGATTTTGCCCATGCAGTGGATGAACGAATTGACTTCAGAGAAGTCGAGATAACCGCTGAGCGATTTGCAGGATTTATGTTGAGTTGGGGCGAAACCAAGGAATCTTCATGTTAGAAAATCTTGTAGCCCGACCAACAATCGACGATCAGACCACCGAAGAATCGCGCCGCTGGTTCGAGCGAGCGCAGAAGGTGCTGGCTGGAGGAATCAGCAGTTCAGCTCGCGCTTTTGGCGGCGGAAGCTTAACCCATCCCCTGTACATGGCCCGCGGGCAAGGCTCGCACATCTGGGATTTGGATGGGCACGAATTCATCGACTACCTGCTGAGTTACGGCAGCGTCATTCTGGGTCATGCTCATCTCGCCCAACAGGCAGCCCTGATCGAGCAGATCGAGCAAGGCACGATGTTCGGCACGTGTAACATGCTCGAGGTGCAGCTCGCTGAGGAAATTTGCCGGCTCGTGCCCGGCGCCGATCTGGTGCGCTACGCCAATTCCGGCAGCGAAGCGATGAGCGGTGCGGTTCGAGCGGCCCGTGGATTCACCGGCAAAAATAAAATCATCAAATTCGAGGGACACTATCACGGATGGCTCGATCAATTAGCGATCAGCAATCGACCCGCCCTGTCCGATGCGGGCCCCAGCGATCGGCCCAATAGCGCCCCCCACTCGCGCGGGATACCGCAGAGCGTGGTCGCGGATGTGATTATTTGTCCCTGGAATGATCCGAATGCTTTAACGCAAATCCTCGACGAACACGCCGGCCAGATCGCGGCGATCGTTGCCGAGCCGATCGTTGCAAATAACGCCTGTATCATGCCGCAGCCCGGCTATCTGGAATTTCTGCGCTCGCAGTGTGATCTTCGCGATATCGTGCTCATCTTCGATGAAATCGTCACCGGCTTTCGCGTAGCGCCCGGCGGGGCGCAACAGCTCTTTGGCGTGATTCCGGATATCTCGGTATTCAGCAAAGCGCTGGGGGGTGGATTGCCGATCAGCGCTTTTGCGGGCAAGCACAAGATCATGGACCTGATCGGCGCTAATAAAATTAAGCATGGCGGAACCTATAACGGCAATCCCCTCTGCGCAACCGGAGCACTGGTAGCGCTGCAAACGATCAGTGCAGCAGGCGCGCTCGATGAATTGCGAAACAATGGCGAAATAATCATCGATGTCATCAAGTGCTCGGCGGCGAAAAATCATGTTGCATGCCTGATGCAAGGCTTAGGCTCCATGTTTCAGATTGTGTTCGGAGCGGAAAAGCCCCCACGCAATTATCGCGAGCTGCTGACCAGCAACACCGAAACCTACGGTCGATTTCGCCAGGCCATGCTCGATCAAGGAATTCACATTAATTCTTCGGGCATGGCGTGCTGGTTTATCTCCCTCGCCCATAGCGAAGAGGATGTAGAGACGACTTGCCAGGCGATTGAGATCGCAATGAAACAGATCGCGTGAACCATGGTCGTAGATAAGGATTTGAAGGAATATTTTTGATGTTGAACTGGATATCCAAGACGGTTACGAAGCTGGCCACGCCGGAGCAGATTGCGCGAATGTATCGCAGCACTTCGCCGGCATTCGCGCAGAAAATTGCCCTGAGCCGATTTCGTCACACCGTGCGTTATGTCGCAAAATACTCGCCGTTTTACCGCGATGCATTTGCAGCGGCCGGGATTAATGCAGAAGCCGTGAAAACGCCTGCGGACCTGGGTGATTTTTATACCACCCCTGATGATTTATCTTCCCAGGCGGAGAAATTCATCTGCAAAAAGCCATCCATCGTATTCGAATCCTCGGGCACCAGCGGGCGCAATAAGCAGGTGTATTACGGAAAAGATGAATTGCAGCAAATGGGAAAAACCATGGCCGCCGGAATGCGGCTCATGGGCGTCACGTCCGAGGATCGTGTTGCCAACGCTTTTGATTTTTCAATTTGGATTCCCGGCCTGACCTCGCATTACGGATTAATGAGCTGCGATGTCTTTTGCCTCGCGTTTGGCAAAGTTGATCCGCTGGAAGTTTATCGAAGGCTGGATCAGTACAAATTCACCGTCGTGCTGGGAGAGCCGACCTGGCTTATCCGCCTCACCGAATTGGCGGAAAAAGATGGCGGGAAAAAACTCAAAATGCTCATCGGCGGCGCCGAAGAAATGCCCGTCGCCGCTGTTCCCTGGATGCAAAAAGTCTGGGGCGGCGCCACCATCAAAATGTGCTACGGCACGGTAGAGCAGGGAGACGCACTCGGATTTCAACCCTGCAGCCGCATGGATGGCTATCACATGAATTCCGTGGATTTCCTGCCCGAGATTATTGAAGCAGATGCCGAAGGCTATGGGGAAATGGTTTTCACCACCTTGACGCGCAGCGTCATGCCGCTGGTTCGCTACCGCACGCGCGATGTAACCCGGCTGGACAAAAATCCCTGCAATTGCGGAATTCGCGCTCCGTTCATGGAAAAACTGCGTGGCCGACGCGATGAACTGGTCGTCGCCAGCGGAGGAAATCTTTATCCGCTGATGTTCCAGACGATTCTCAACGATATCCCAGGCTTAACGCATGATTGGCAGGTCATCTTCCGGCTCGATGGCGTGCGCGAGGTTCTGGAGATCAATGTCGAATCGAATCGGATGGATCATGATTTGATCGATCAACAGATTCGCCAGAGCGCGACGTTTCACTATCCAGACCTGATGAAGAACCTCGCCTTGGGAATTTTCCGCATGCAGACGCAGGTCCACGCACCCGGCCAAATCCGTTCGCGCCGCAAGCTCAAACGGCTGGTTGATCTGCGTCATGACCCGCGCCCATCTCTCGCCGAACCGGCTCCCAGCGCGGAGGAGCTTGTATCATGAGACCCTATCAGCGATTGCTCGTGGTCGGCGACAGCATGGTTCTCGGCGTTACCGAATTGCGCGGCAAGGAAATAGTTTCCGTCACGCGCCCCACTTGCGTGGATCATGTGCGCGATTTCTTTCGCGATTGCGAGATCGTGATGAACGCCGAAATCCATCGCAAAACCAACGATGTGCTCTCGACCTTGCCTAACCTGTTGGAAACCACCAAGCCAGATTACGTGCTGTTTGCCCTGGGCGGGAACGATGCCGATATCGACTGGAAGCGATTCATTGTCAGTCAGGGAAAAATTGTTCGGACGCAGGTGAGCATTGAAAAGTTGAGAGCAAATCTGCTGAAGCTGATCGAAATCACTCGACAACACGGAGCGGAGCCGATCGTGTCACTGTTCGTCTCGCACTGTCTATCTGTTCGCGGCGAATACCTCTCTCGCCTCACCGGCATGGAAGTATCCCAATGGATCGCCAACGGTGGCGGAGATCTGGTAGCCGAACCCGAGCTCCAGAAATATTGGTCCATGATCGAATCTTTGGCCGCCGAGCAGCAGGTGCGCGTTGCCTCCTACGGCAGAGTGCTGCGTGCAGAAGACCCCGCGCAGATGCTCGCATCGGACGGCGCCCACCCCACTGCGCAAGGGCATTGGGTCATTGCCAAGGCAATGATTTCAACGTTGATGACCTCTGACCGCACCAAAGACGTGTTGATCGCTGGATGAAAACTGTCATCGCATGGAGGCTTGGTGAATCATCCCGCAGCATTACTTCTCGTCAGCTGCTGCATCGCTATCGAAACGACCGAGCAGTCGCTCTACCGCATGGCGGGTAGAAACCGCCACCAGTTTCTTTATCGTGTAGCCCCCGCGATTGTCCTGCACATGGTCGGCCTGCTCCTCTGGTATTGGCTATTAAAATACATGCCTCTCGGACAGGCGCTCCCGCTCATGGGCGCCAATTTTGTCGCGATCGCGCTCGTGGGTCGATTTATCTTTTGCGAAGAAATTAACTGGCCGCGCTGGGCAGGCATCGCGCTGATCCTGTGTGGATTTGTATTAGTTGCTGCCAAATCCTCATGATCACGACGCCGCGCAAAAATTTTCCGCTGGCCTTCTTTGCCTTCCTGCTTCTCCTCGACGTCACCGTTTATCTTCTTCAAAAATTCGCGAGCCTCCAGGCAGCCCATCACGGCTCCGGATTTTTTATTCATCTGGGCATGGAACCCTGGGCGTGGATCGCTCTCGCTATCGGCCCGATTCAACTGCTGATCTGGACGCGAATCCTTGAACACGTAGATATCAGCCTGGCCTATCCGCTCACCAGCCTGGCCTATCCACTCACTCTTCTGGCATCGCAGTTCATTCTCGGTGAGTCGCTGCACTGGCAAGTCTGGATTGGCGCTTCTCTGATCACGCTCGGTTCGGCGATCATGGGAATGAGCAGCAATAAGACTCGGATATCTACCGCCCAACCAATAATTCCGGCGGAGCAACATCCGTGAGAATCGAGCCATGGAATTGGAAGATCGTTACCCCCCTGCTACTCGCCTCCGCCAGCGCGACTTTCGCACAGACAGACGTCTCGCTTTTGCTAAATAACTGGCATTCATCAACGACCGTCGAAGCGCACGGCGATGCGATGCTCTTTCCCAATGCCCATTATGCCGATCAGGGTTCAATTCAGATGACAGAAGTCGAAGCCGCTGGCAGATATCGCATCACGTCGGATCTTCAGCTTAACCCAACCGTGGGATACGACTGGACTCTGCTCGACATGACAGGCAAGCGCGGATTGATCCCGCAGTGTGTGCAGGATCTTTCCATTGCCGCTGCCACCCCGCTGATAGCTGTCGACCAGGGATTTATCGGTGCGCTCGTCGGAGTTGGCTATGCAGGCGACGAAGCATTCGGAGACGACTCCGGCTGGTATGGAAAGGCCGATCTGATGTACGGCCGAACCATCAATAAAAATTCCGATCTGCTCCTGTTCGTTGAATATGACGGCAATCGCACGCTGCTCCCCGATGTGCCTATCCCCGGAATCGAATACAGCAACCACGCGCTTCCGAATTTTTCTTTTATCGCCGGCTTCCCCGAATCCAGCATCAGTTACACGATTCTCCCTCCACTGAAACTCTCAGCAACCTGGGATTTCCCCTACACATTTTCAGGCGACCTGAAATATAGCCTGTCGCGTTCCTTCACGCTGTTTGTGAAGTACGTGGACGAAGAAAATGCTTTCCACACCGAATATCTCGACTCTGACCGTCGGCTATTTTTCCAGCAGCAGCGCGTCGAAGCCGGCATGACCTATCACTGCGGGAGCTCCCTGGAATTTCTCCTCGGTGCTGGTTACGCCTTTTCTCGCGAATTCTCCACAGGCTTTGACGACCGTAACCGCACCGGCACCGGCGATATCGCCGATGCCCCCTACCTGCGCGCCGGCGTAACTATCCGATTCTGAATTCTCTCCCGCATTCATCAGCGGTGGCACGCTCGACTGAGCTTGTCGAAGTCTTCAGTGCGACTGTCAATGCACCATCCCTTCGAAACGCTCGCTACACCACTGAATCCGAACTGATCAACATATCCTCCAACCCTTGCGAAGACGGCAAAGCCATTGCACCCGAATCAACTGCAGAGAAAGCACCAGATTGCTTCTCCGCCCGATATGATCTTCAAAGAATTAGAGCGGGTTGCAGGTTAGTGCACACATATATTCCCTGTAGCCGCATCCCTACGCAGTGCGCGTCGTGTGTGCACCGACTTGCAATCCGCTCTAGTCAACGTGCTGGCAAACCCGCGAAAAATCTTCGACGGATTAAGAAATGACCAGAAAACTATTTCCAGCCTCAAATAGCCGGCGGTCAACGACCGCCGGAAGCCACAGAATTCCAGAACGCGTTGAGTCCTGGCTATTACGGTGACAGGATTTTCTACTTCAACAAAAGCAGCCCCACCAACGTCAGCACCAAAACAAAAAACGTAACTGTCGTATACAGCCAATCGTGTTCTTCAACACAAAAAAGCACCATCGAAGCCACCACGCGCATGATCGGCGTAAACACCAGCAGATAAATCCCCAGCTCGATAATGGCCTGTCCACGAAAATTGCATAATCCCTGCCAGAGATCACGCGCACTATCAATAACCTTCGTATGCTCCATGTATTGCACGGTCAACGAGTGCTGGAAAAAACTGACGGTCGTGCCGACGACCATGACGATCACGCTAGTGACCACGCCAATTCTCAGTACCCACGCCGACGCATCCTGGATCGCGATCTTATGTCCGGGCGTTGATGCTGAACTTTCATTAACCAAATGATCTGCCTGCATAAAATATCATTCCAACTCAAAACCGAACTCCAAGGCCGCGAAGAAACATTTCCACCCCGATGACCGCTAGCGCCACCGCAAACACCTGGCGCACGCGCGCGTTGCTCATCCGCTCCATAAGAATTGTCCCCAGAAACGCTCCCAGCAGCACGGCAATCGAAACCGGCACCACCAGATAAGGCAGCACCAGCCCGCGCCGCAAATAAACGCCCGCCGCCGCCGCCGCAGTAACTCCGATCATGAAATTGCTCGTCGCCGTGGAAACTTTGGTGGGCACTTTCATCGCAATCTCATGCGCCAGAACTTTCACCACGCCAGCGCCAATCCCCAGCAATCCAGAAATCATGCCCGCTATCGCCATCAATCCTATTGCCGCCGGAATCCCCGTCACGTTATAGACGACTTCCTGCTGCATTCGTTTGTCGAAATACGATCCATTCAGTTTCAAATACGCCGCCAGGCGATCATTCCGAACCCCTTTAGGCAACTCTTCGCCGATATTGGCCATGATCGGAATCAGCGAAACCAGCAGCATGCCTCCAAACAAAATCGACAAGATGTGCGGATTAACCCATCGCGTCAGCAGCGCCGCGCCAACCAAGGCCCCTGCCGCCGTCGAAAGCTCCAGAAACATCGCGATGCGAATGTTGGTGATGCGATCCTTCACGTAGACAGATCCCGCACCGCTCGAAACCGCAATCACCGAAACGATGCTCGCGCCGATGGCCTGCTCAATTGGAATCCCCATGAACAGCGTAAGCACCGGCACAATCACAATCCCCCCACCGAGCCCGCTGATTGATCCGACCACTCCGCCCGCGAGCGAAACGCCCGCAATTTTTAAAAGCCACAGAACCGATGCTGCCTGAAAAGTCATATTGAAAACCGCTGCAAATTACATTGGCTACAGAAAATCCACTGTTCTCACCGTAGGGGAAGAACGAAGCCAACGCAACGCTATTTGCATGTGCAAAAAGCCATTGAAGAGCTACTTGCAAATGCATAGGCAGAATTGTTCCGAAACGGATAGGTGTTTAAATTTTCACTTGCCGGCGGCGCAGTTGAAGCATGGTGGTTCCTAACAGGATCATTCCCAAAACACCGGGTTCGGGCACTGTGACGGAGGATACGGAGCCGTGGGCGGCGCCGAGCATGAAGAGGGCATAATCGTCGGCGTTGATCTTGCCGTCGTAATTGAAATCGTCCCAGCCGATGTTGTGGTTGAGATTGTATAGATCGGTGGCATCGACGGTGCCGCTTAGATCGGTGTCGCCGGGGAGGGTGTATCTGATGGTGAAGGTGTTGCCGGTGTCGAGATAGCCGAGAGTGGTGATGCCGTTACTGGAGGCAGCGGTCGAGCTGGTGATGCCGGCGAGATCCCATTTGCCGGTGTCATAGGCGGATTTGAGATCATTCAGGAGAGTAGTGGCATCTTGGCCCGAGACGGTGGTGTCGAAGGAAATCGTGTTGGTGGTGATATCGAGCGTAGCGCCGCTGGCGAGGGCCAGGGTAGCGGTATTGATGGTTGCGCCGGATTCTAATTCCAGCGTGGCGCCACCGGCTACGGAGATGCTGGAGGTGGAGGTGAGACTGGTCGCGAGGGCAAGTTTTCCATCGGAGACAGTGGTGGCTCCGGTGTAGGACAGCGGAGAAGAAATGGTGAGCGTGCCGCTGCCCATTTTGGTAAGTGAAGCGGTGCCGCCGATGCCGCCAGTGCCGGTGAAGGTGTAGTTGCCATTAGCATTCACGGTGATGGAAGCGGGGCTGACGAGAGCAGGAATGTTGACCGTGTAATGGTTGTTGTTGGTATCGGTGAAGGTGACGGCGTCGCCGTCGGAATACACAGCGGGATTAGTGCCATCGTTGAAGTTTTGCTGGGTGGTGTCCCAGGTGGCGCCGTCGCCGGTGGCGTTGGTGTTGTTCCAGGAGAGCGAGGGGGCGGAAGCGCCGGTGATGGTATAGGCGGTGGAGGCGAAAGTGGATCCGGGGGCGGTGGCACTATCGTAAGGAGTGCCGTTCCAGGGCATGTAGCCGGATGCTTCGGTGGCAGCGGCGCCGGAATCGAGGGCATCGTAGGCCGCTTGATTGCCGGGGTTGCCGTAGGTGGTCCAGACATCAAAATTGAAAGTGTTCCCGGCAGATAATCCGAGCGAAGAGAGAGGCACGCTGATCTGCAGCGAGGTATCGGTCATGGTGACGGGCGTGGGAATATACGGAGTGTTGGTTCCGTTGCCGGCAGTGAGATTCCATGCGCCGCTGCTGAATTGGTAGAGCTGCGAATCGCCGGTATCGGGTGGGCCGACGGTCTGGTTGGTCCAGGCTCCGATCCAGTAATTCATGCCCGTGCTGATGCCGATGGGTGAGCCGTATGGATTCACGACTGCAGTTGATCCGCCGGAGCCGGTTTGCAGGCCGATTTCGTACAGGCCGTACTGGTCATTAGTATTGTTCACGATTTGAGAGGCGGGGTTGAGATTGATGAGAAAATTGAGATTGGAGGAATCGTTGCTGACGGTGACGGAGGTGATATCGACGTAGGGATCGCCGTAAGCGTCGCCGGTGGCATCGGTGTAGGTCGTGGCGGCGGCGGTGAGATGGCAATGGTAGAGCGTTGCCACTGCCAGACAAAGAGCAGAGCGCCGCGCAAGTCGCATGGTTCGCATTCGTTTTTCCTCCTCGAGACTTTCTGAGATTCGCTATGTCGGTTCAGACTAGAGACCAATCTAAAATTACACAGTAAAGATAGTTGATACAGGTGGAAGTGGCCATGGAGAGTTGCGAATTATTAATTCGATTTTGCGACAGTGATGTATGGCAATAATGCCCGGCGTCGGTGTGCCATTGGTTTTTGGTACCCCGTGTCGCAAATTTGAAGTGATTATTCGCAGTAGTCGATAGGCAGTGAATCAAACGCAGTTTATAGTTCGCTTGGAAACGGAGCACTGCATGGAAGATAATCGGCGAAGCAGGGGTTTTACGCTCGTGGAGCTACTGGTGGTGATCGGGATCATTGCGCTATTGATCTCGATTCTGCTGCCATCGCTGAATCGGGCGAGGCAGCAGGCGAATCTGGTGGTGTGCGCGGCGAATCTGCACAGCGTGGGAGAGCTGATGCAGGAATATGCAGCGCAATTTCAAGGCTATTCCCCTGCCTGCTATAGCGAAACTTATTATACAACCTGGGCCGATACGCTTAGTTTATTGTCCATTCATCGCTATCTGGCGCAGACCTCGCCTACGGCAGCATTTCCGGGGCAACCGGTTACGGCGAATCAGTATGAGCCACAAGAAGATATGAATGTTTTTCACGATGTGGATGTGAATAACGTTTCATGGTTTGCCCATTCCTGTGCGTATGTAGCTAATCCCCGCGCTTTGGGTTCTGTCGACAAATCGAAGATTTTCTGGGATCCGTTGGTAAGTTCTAGCATCAAAGGCTACAGCCCCCGCAAATTATCGACCATCCAGCGTGCGAGCGATGTCATGATGGTCTGGTGCGGTGCATGTCAGATCCAGGGCAGCACGAACTATGGAGTGTATTACCCATTTGCTGAAGCTCTGGATGGATATCAAATGACGGGCGGTCACGGATTTTGTTATCCAACGCCAGCGTCGAATACTTTTCCGACTACGTCTTATGCAAATTTGATTTCGCTGGGTGGAGCGAATCCATTGGGGGGAGCAACTCCGAACAGCCGGACGGGCGGTGTCACGCTCTCTTATCTGAAGCTGGAAAACATGGATGCTCTTAGCACTACGTATAACGGTTTTGGTGGAACCGATGTGTGCAACATGCGATTCCGCCATATGAATAACACCGCTTGCAACTTTCTTTTCGTCGATGGACATGTGGCAAGCCGATCGATCGGGACGGTGATCGCGCAGGATATCTGTATGAATCCGGCTAGTCCGCCATGAGGTGGCTTCTTGAGCAATTGGAGAAATGGATATGTTTTTGCGCGAGAAGCTAGGCGAGAAGAATAAGTTGTCGATGATCGCGGCGGTCCTTTTTACTCTGCTGGCGGGAGCGGTGCTGGCCTACACCTATTGGCCGGCCCCAAAAGCGAATCTGGGGCAGGCGTATTTTTCGGATGATGATGGGCAGAGCTGGTTTGCGGCTGATACGACGAAGCTGGCTCCTTTTGATCACAATGGCAAACAAGCGCTGATGGCGGAGATTTTTACCTACGACAATGGGAGCAAGAAATTCTGCGGATATCTGGAGAAATATGCTCCTGAAGCCAAGGCAAAATTAGAAGCAGCACTTGCACAGGCCAAGGCTAACGGGCAGACGGCGAGTTCGGTTGGGTTATTTCACGATCCAGCTTTTATGCAATCGGCAGTGCTTTTGAAAAAGCCGGGGCCGGAGAATGCCTGGATGAGTTATTCGGATCCGAAGGTGGGAAATGTGCTGAATGTGCATTCGCCGGATGGATCGGCGGTGGATCAGTATTTTGTGTATTAGCGAGTGGATCGGATGAAATACGAATTGAACCACAGAGGCACAGAGGCACAGAGGCCAACATGGGGTGGCATACGATACGCCTTGGAACAATATTCGAGCGGAGTTTTTTTTAAGAAATTAATTTGCGGTTTTCGTTTTGAATGCCGAGCGCGCCTCTGTGTTCTTTGTGCCTCGGTGGTTGCAATTCTTTTTTTATTCTGCGCCGGAGCAGCCCAAGCGGATTGGATCAGTGCGGCGGATATTTC
This sequence comes from Tepidisphaeraceae bacterium, assembly GCA_036490535.1. Lineage (GTDB taxonomy): Bacteria > Planctomycetota > Phycisphaerae > Tepidisphaerales > Tepidisphaeraceae > DASXDR01. The sequence continues at coordinate 24,819 of DASXDR010000099.1, forward strand.
GGCGCTGCCTAGCATGGAAAAAGCGGGGGCGGTTTATCACGATCAAGGGAAAGCGCAGGATGCGATCGCGATTTTTC
>DASXDR010000166.1:0-18999 GCA_036490535.1 Tepidisphaeraceae bacterium
TCGATGCACTCTTGGCCAATCATCCAATCAATCGTCTTGATCGCTGGGTGGCATTTGCGCGCAGTTGGGGCGACACGGAAGCGGAAAAGGATTATTACGAAGCCGACGCCAAGCGCCTCATTACCACTTGGGGCGGCGGCCCAGGTCTGAGCGAATATGCCAGCAAAACCTGGAATGGCCTGATCGAATCCTACTATCGCGCCCGTTGGCAAATACTATTTGACGATATCAAGAACGACAAAGAATTCGCGATTCGAGATTGGGAGGAGAAATGGATTCGCACGCCGATCCAATCTGCTGCCCCAGGCACCGGCGATGTGCTGGAGCAATGCCATCGCATCATTGCCAAAGCGGATTCGGAAAAATAATTTCCTGATTTACTACCGTACACCTGATTCAGGGCGCTTTTATTAAAAGAGCATCCAAATTCTTTCCTGATCCGTATTACAACCCATGGACCTGGTAGGGTTTATTCCGCTTATGCCGATTTTTCATTTGCTTTTGCGAAAAGTTGATTCAGAATATTTGTCAAGATAACCCCGTTTTGCACAACTCGTTTTAAGGACAGGAGGCCATCATGAGGCAGTGTGGTTTTTCGCGCGCTCGTCGCATCAAATGCTTATCAGCCATCGCCGCTGCTGCATTTCTTGCATTGGCGACCAATCGCTCACCCGCGGATTCCGTGCAATTGGCGGGCGGATATCACGCGCAGGTAACCAATTATTTCTGCGCAGCTGCGTCGGTGGAAATGGCTCTGGACACACCCGCCGTCACCAATGCCAATCCGATCGTCGCCCAACTCATCGCCGCCGGTGATGGGGGCACCGTTGCTGCTGGCACGCCAACTCCGATCGCTGGAATTAATTTCAATAACGGATTCGGCACTGTCACAGCCGGCAGCGCGCAGGCGTTTATTTATGGCCTGAATCATGGGCTGAACACCGTCAACGCCATCGGTTATTACAATGTTTTCTCTCCGCCCGGTTCCGGCACGGATAGCCAGGGCGTCGATGCGGATCTGAATCTTCTCGACAACCCCAATTGGAACGGTGTGACAAATCCCGCCTGGGCTTTCGGCTCGCATCAATATGCTGGCTACAACCTCGCCAGCCAGGGCCTGGCCAATCGCACCATCGCCAACGCCCTCTCGCAATACCAAGTCCCCGCTGTTGTCGCGATTAACAGCGGTGGTCACGCCATTAGCGTCTATGGCGTCGAAACCAACGGCGCGATTGCCCCCAACCAAAACTACACCGTCACCGGCGTATACGTTCACGATCCGTGGACCGGCTGGGCGGTGCAGCAGCAGAACGGAGGCAATTTCAACCCCGCACTGCTCAATGCCAACGGCGGCCTGGGGCTCGGCTACAACACCTATCTCGCATACGGCGTCGCGCAAGCCTACACCATCGATCAGAATGGCGTGCGCACGAATTTGCCGAATGGCAAGCTCAAACCCTGGACGAAAATCTTCAACGTCTCACCGGGCCAGATCACTCCGAGTTTGCAATACACCGCGCCCGGCTACAAATTCGAAGTCGAGCCCCAAGGCCCGGAACTTCCCGACACGGGCGACCCCGCTGGGGATGACGGTATTCCCGGCATTACTTCCGATCTTGCCTCGGCGATCACCAATGCTTCGACCGCCGACGCCGATGCGCTTTCTGATCTCTCTGCTGATTCTGCTTTGCAATCCGATATCGAATTAGCCGGCGGTAATTTCGACATCGCCGACGCCACCATGATGCAAGCTCCCGGCGAAAGCAGCACCGAGGGCGATTGGCTTATCCCCTATGATGGTTCGGGTGGAATCAACGACGTTACCGGCGCTATTTTCATCGATTCTGAAACCGGCGGCATCGACGAAGCAACCTGGATCGATCCCACTGACTCTACGGAGGTTCCTTACACCCTCTCGCAGATCGACACCATGTTCCAGGATATCGACGCTGGCGATCTGCCAAACGATGATCCGCCCGTAGTTCCCGAACCCACGGCATTGGCGATGCTAATTCCCTTGGCTGCACTATTGCGCCGCCGTCGGTAAAAATTGATTTAATGTAGGGGCGGCTTTAGCCGCCCGTTTTGATAAGGAATTGAGCGAAATTCCGGCGGTCGTTGACCGCCGGCTATTTTTTTCGCGAAGTAAATTTACTTACCGAAAAATGTCTTAATCGCGTGAACCGTCGCCGAACGCTGCACCGCTGCGATGGATTCCAGGAGCGGAATATCCTTGGGGCAAACCTCCGCGCAGTTTCCCGCCTTGCCACAGTCTGCGACGCCACCTTCTTCCATCAAGGCGTCCAATCGCTCAGTCTTCAGCGCCGCTCCGGTGGGATGATCGTTGAACAATCTCGCCTGGGATATGACGGCAGCTCCGACAAATTTATTAATCGGCGTATATTGTGGGCACGCTTCCAGACAGCACCCGCAACTGATGCAGCGCGATAGTGGATATCGCTCTTCGTTCAAATCATGCGAAATTGTCGGCCCGGGCCCCAAGTCATATGTCCCATCAATTGGCACCCATGCCTTGATTCGTTTCAGATCATTAAACAATCGCGAGCGGTCCACCACGAGATCGCGCACTAATGGAAACTTAGTCATCGGCTCGAGAGTGATCGGATGCGAAAGCTTATCGATCAGCGCTGAGCAAGCCTGCCGCACCTTGCCATTAATGACCATCGTGCAAGCGCCGCAAACTTCTTCGAGGCAACCCGCATCCCACGCTGGCGGCGTGGTGGCTTTTCCATCGGTTGTGGTCGGATGAGCTGCGATGTATTGCAGCGCCGAGATGATGTTCATGTTGGGCCGAACGGGAACGGAAAATTCTTCCCACTGGCTATTCTTATCGGGCATCTCCTGCCGTCGAATGCGAACCGTCACCTGCGTCGAAGCAGCTTGTGTCATATCTCCGATGATAGGAAACATTGGCCCCCAGGCAAGCGCCGCCTGAGCAAGATATCCAGCGTATAATGACGATGGCTTTTTTTATGCACCGCATTTGGCAACATATCCGCGGGTATGCCGTAACCTGCGCAGCGATCATCGCTGCGGGAATATCGATCAAATTGCTCCAGGCGGTGGGATATGCAGGATTTTCCCCATTGTTTGCGGCGCTGATTGTCGGAGCCTGGTATGGCGGAATCGGTCCGGCGAGCCTGGGTGTGGTGCTGACGACATTAACTGCTTATTACATTCTCCCCAAAGACATTGGCGGCCAGGTCTATCGCGAAGATTTTTTGCGCGCATCGGTCTTCACACTGACAGCGATGATCGCGGTGGCTGTACATCTGGCCGCGCGACGAACCGAGGAAGCGGCCAAGCGCGACAAACAAACGGCCGAGAAGGAGAATGAAGCCAAGACCCGATTGCTGGCGATGGTCAGCCACGATCTGCAGGGGCCGCTGAATCCGATCCTGATGGCGCTTGCAGTCGCCGAGAGCGACCCGGTCGTAGCGGCGCGAGCGCGCGAACCATTGAAGCTGATCCGCGCCGGCGTGGCAGAAGAGGTTCGGCTGATCGAAGATCTGGTCGACGTAGCCCGGCTGGCGACCGGCAAATTCAAAGTGAATTCATCTTCAGTGAATGTGCACGCGGTAGTAGAGAAAGCAGTTCTTTCATGTCAGCCACAGGCGGAAGACAAAAAGATTCATCTGGAGACGCATCTGACTGCCGGCTACACACATGTCAACGGCGATGCAAGTCGGCTGCACCAGGTATTCTGGAATCTGCTTTCCAACGCGATCAAATTTACGCCAGCCGAGGGGAGAATTGCCGTGCGGACATTTGATACGCCGGGCGGAATGATTGGGATTGAAGTGCGCGATAGCGGGCAGGGGATTAAACCAGAAAAACTACCCTTCATCTTCAATTCATTTGAGCAAGGCGGAGCAGAGATTACCGCTCGCTTCGGCGGCATGGGCTTGGGATTGACCATCTGTCGAGGAATCATCGAAGCTCACGGCGGTACCATCACCGCTACTAGCCCCGGTGAAGGTTGGGGTGCAACATTCGTCGTGCGCCTGCCCGTGATCGTGAACGATAGCGATAAAGAAATCACATCTGTCACGGAAAAATTCAATTCCGACTAATCTATTACCAAAGCCGGCGTGGTACGCTCGACTGATCTTGTCGAACTTTTCAGCATCACTCAATAATCATCTTGTTGCGCCATCGAGGTAAGCTAAGATTAACCCATGCCAATTCGCGTGCTTTTAGCCGATGACCATGGCCTCGTGCGTGCCGGCATCGCCATGATGCTTCGGCAGCAGAAGGACATCGAAATTATCGCCGAAGCCGAAAACGGCCGTGGCGCCGTCGAATTGGCAGGAAAATTATCCCCTCAAGTCGTCGTGATGGACATCTCCATGCCCGACCTCAACGGCATCGATGCCACGCATCGTATTCTCCAGTTATCCCCAGCACCAAAAGTTTTAGCGCTGTCCGGCCATACAGACCAGAAATCCGTCGTAGAAATCCTTCGCGCTGGTGCATCGGGTTACGTCGTAAAAAACGCCCCCGCAGAGGAATTGCTTCTGGCCATCCGCACGGTTGCCGACGGCAAATCTTTTCTAAGCCCACAAATCGCCGGCACGGTCCTGGAAGACTTACGCCGCAAGCCCGCCAACACCCCCGCCGAATTCACCGCTCTTTCTTTGCGTGAGCGCGAAGTCCTGCAACTGATGGCCGAAGGCAAAACCACTAAGGAAATCGCCAAGGCTCTGAATCTCAGCAAGAAGACCGTAGATAATCATCGCGCCCATTTGATGGAGAAATTGCACGTCTCCAACTTGGCAGAGCTGATCAAATACGCGATCCGCGAAGGATTAACATCCGTCAACAATTCGTAAGACAAAGCGCACTCTTCCTCACTCCAGATGAACCGGGCCGTCTCCGGCCCGACCCCAACCCCGGCCTCTATCCCTTCCAATAAACGCCCGCCCCCCATGGGACTTTTTCCCCCGCCGATTACGCAATATCCCCATGCATCCCACCTGTGCCTGCGTTCTATATTCCTTTATGACTACCAGGGTTATTCGGATTGGAACGTAAACGCAGCGGAGTTCTATGTCGATTGTTCGGTTTGCATTGAATCGCCCTTACACCATCGCATCCGTGGTTTTCCTGGTCTGTTTGCTGGGCATCGGTGCTGGCCTGCGCATGCCGACGGATATTTTCCCCGAGATCAATATCCCGGTAGTCAGTGTGGTGTGGACCTATGCCGGCATGAATGCCAAGGACATTCAGAACCGCATCATCGTCCTGCACGAAAGGCAGCTGGCGTCGCTGGTGGACAATATCGAGCGAATTGAGGCGAATAGTTACGACGGCGTCGGTGTCGAAAAGGTTTATCTGACCGAAGGCGCCGATGTCAGCCGCGCGGTTTCACAATTAGCCAGCAGCGCGTTGGTAGTTCTGAAATACATGCCGCGCAATATCACCCCGCCGCTGATTCTGCGCTTCGGAGCGACCGACGTGCCGATCATCCAGCTCAGCATGTCGAGCAACACGCTCACCGATACGCGCCTGAATGATCTGGGCCAAAATATCATCCGCCCCGATCTCGCCGTCGTGCGCGGTGCATCTGTGCCCTATCCCTACGGCGGTAAGCCGCGCGTGATCATGGTCGATCTCGATCAGGATGCGCTGCAATCGCGCGATCTTTCCCCAGCCGATGTCAGCTCAGTCCTGCAGCAGCAAAATGTGATCCTCCCGTCTGGCGATGTGAAGCTCGGCAACAAGGATTACGCCGTCAATATGAACAACAGCCCGGATGTAATCCAGGCGATCAGTTCATTCCCGATCAAAGAGGTCAACGGACGGATGGTTTTTATCCGCGACGTTGCCCATGTGCATGATGGCTATCAGATCCAGACCAATTCAGTTTCCGAGAACGGCAAGCCCGGCGCCCTGATGATGGTACGAAAGACCGGCGGAAGCTCGACGTTATCCGTGGTATCTGGGGTGAAAGATATACTGCCCGAGATAAAACGCCTGCTGCCTGCCGGCGTCGATATCAAGCCAATTTTCGACCAATCCATTTTTGTCAAAGCCGCTTTGAATAGCGTGCTGATGGGCGGAGCGATGGCGGCGGGACTGACCGCGCTGATGATCCTCTTGTTCCTAGGCAATTGGCGTTTGACGCTGATCATTCTGGCATCGATTCCATTGTCGATCATCACCGCTGTTCTGGTCATGTATTGCCTGGGCCAAACCCTCAACACGATGACTCTTGGCGGTTTCGCCCTGGCCGTCGGTATTCTCGTCGATAACGCCACCGTGGTCATCGAAAACATCGAGCGCCACGAAAAAGAAATGCGCAAGGAACTCAAGCAGGCGATTCTCGACGGCGCTGCCGAAATCGGCGTGCCCACTCTGCTCTCCACCCTCGCAATCTGCGTCGTTTTCGTGCCGATTTTCCTTCTCACCGGCACGCCCAAATATCTCTTTTCACCGCTGGCGATGTCGGTATGCATTTCACTGCTGGCGAGCCTGGTGCTGTCATTTACGCTCGTGCCAGTGCTGTTTATTTATCTGATCACCCCGCACATGGATTCGCATCTGGATCATGAAGCATCGCACGCGCACCGCAAAACGCATAATCCATTTCGCCTGATTCATCGTGGATTTGATTACGGGTTCTGCGCATTCCGAGACACGTATCTCAGGACCGTGGAATGGTGCGTGTCCCAGCCCATTCCCACGGTCCTGTTTTTCATCGCGCTCATGGTGGCTTCGTGCCTGTTGTTCCCCGCCTTAGGCGAAGATTTCTTCCCTCAGGTAGATGCCGGCCAGATGCGCTTGCATGTCCGCTGCCCTCCCGGGACGCGCATCGAAACCACACAGGAAAATTTCGCACGCGTTGAAGAGGCGATTCGCCAGATCGTCAGCGATAAACAGATCGATGTGATCCTCGACAACATCGGCCTGCCCTATAGTGGCATCAACATCGCACTGAGCGATTCAGCCACGGTGGGACCGATGGATGGCGAAATCCTGATTTCGCTCAAGAAAGAGCACACGCCCACCGCAGAGCACATGGCGGATTTGCGGCGCGAACTCCCCAAGCGATTCCCCAGCATGACGTTCTTCTTTCAGCCGGCAGATATCGTGAACCAGGTGCTGAATTTTGGTCAGCCCGCCCCCATCGATATTCGCGTGACCGGGCCGAATAGTGACAAGGTTTATGCCCTGGCGAATAAAATCACCGCCGACATTCGCAAGATTCCCGGCGTGGTCGATTCGCATGTCTTTCAAGTCCCGGATGCACCCACGGTGAATGTGAATGTCGATCGCACGCTTGCCGAACAAGTGGGACTCACGCAGAGCGAGGCCGCGTCAAATCTGCTGGTTTCATTAAATAACAGCTTGCAAGTCGCGCCAAATTTCTGGGTGAATCCCAGCAACAGCGTGAGTTATCCGCTGGTCGTGCAAACGCCGACTTATCGCATCAAGAATCTGCAGGACATGCGCACGCTCCCCTTGCCGACAGATACCGGCAGCCAGGGACAGATCTTGATGAACGTAGCGACTTTTTCGCGCGGCAAGATGCCCATGGTTATGTCGCAATTGAACATCCGCCCGGTATTCGATGTGAATGCCGATGTAGCAGGCCGCGATATGAAAGGGGCCAGCGAAGATATCGAGCGCGTTCTTGCCCAGGATCGACCCTCCGCTGATTCAGCGATGAAAGCAACCTTAGCTGGACAGGCCGAGACGATGCGCGAAAGCTTCAACGGCCTCTTCACCGGCATCGGCCTGGCGGTCGTGCTGGTTTATCTGCTGATGGTGATCAAATTCCAGAGCTGGATTGATCCAGTGATTGTTCTGATGGCGGTGCCATTCGCACTGGGCGGCGTGATGTGGATGTTGTACCTCACGCAAACCCACATAAGTGTACCCGCCCTGATGGGAACGCTGATGTGCATCGGCCTGACCACCGCCAACAGCATCCTGGTAGTGACCTTTGCTAACGATCGGCTGTTGGCCGGAGACAGTCCGCAAATCGCTGCAATCACTGCCGGATTCACTCGCTTGCGACCCGTATTAATGACCGCCGGCGCCATGATCCTCGGCATGATCCCCATGGCCCTCGGTGTCGGCGAAGGCGGCGAGCAAAACGCGCCGCTGGCCCGGGCAGTGATTGGTGGTTTGGTCTTCGCCACGTGCGCCACGCTGATTTTCGTCCCTGCGATGTATCGCCTGATGCGCCGTCCCGTGCCAGTGAGCGAGGAAAAGGATTAACATGAACACGCATTCGGAGACCACCACCTCGCCAAAAAACGGCAACGGAAACACGCATATGGAACATGGTTCATCCCATCGCCAGCAAATTGATTCGCCCCCACCATCCAGCGGAATGGGTTGGAAGCTGGCGATAGTCGTAGTGGTCCTTGCCGCTGGCCTCGGAATTGGATTTGCTGTCGTGCGTCATCATCGCGCCGATCAGGAATCTCTTTTGCAATCGGAAACTCAGCAAACCACAGAAGAAGCTCCAACAGTAGACACGGTGCTGGTCAAATCCGCGCCCTCTTCCAATCCGCTGTCATTGCCCGGCGAAACACATGGTTGGTATCAGAGCACGATCTATGCCCGTGTAAACGGATACGTCGATAAATGGAATGTCGATATCGGAGATAAGGTTCACAAAGGAGAAATTCTCGCCACCATCGCCACGCCCGATCTCGATGCGCAATCGCAGGCGGCGATTCAGCAGTTAGCCGTGGCCCAATCCGGAATCGCTGTCGCCCAGGCTAACGCAGCATTCGCCAAGACCACCTATGAGCGCTGGCACAATTCGCCGCCCGGCGTAGTGGCGCCGCAGGAGACAGACGAGAAAAAAGCCGCCTATGACAGCAGCATCGCCGAATTACAGGCAGCCCAATCCAAAGTTAGTGCGGCCGAAGCGGAAGTCGATCGCCTGCGCGCCATGGAGAGTTATAAAAATGTGACGGTTCCATATGACGGCATTATCACCATGCGGCGAATCGATATCGGCAATCTGGTAACTGCCGGCAGCACATCCAATACCTCGCCGCTATATGACCTCGCGCAGGTTAACGTGATCCGTGTCTTCGCCGATGTCCCACAGTACGCCTGCAGCCAGATCACGATTGGTGTGCCTGCAACCATGACATCCAAAAGTTTCCCCGGCCGAGTGTTCCACGGAACCGTAGCCCGCACCGCCCGAGCAATCGATACCGCCACCCGCGAGATGAAAGTGGAAGTGGATATCCCCAATCCGGATGGAACACTCGTGCCAGGGATGTACGTAACGGTGAATTTCCAGGTTCAGCGCAAAGGACTGCTCGAGATTCCCGCCAGCGCCCTGATGTTCCGCACCGCCGGCCCGCAGGTGGCCGTGGTGAACGCTAACGGAAAAATCGATTTCCACGAGGTGGAGATTGCTGTGGATGACGGAAACAACGTGGATATTGGCTCCGGATTGCAGAACGGCGACCGCATAGCACTGAATCTCAGCAGCCAGATTAGCGACGGAGAAAAAGTGCAGGTAGCAAGCGCAGCGGGGCAGCCATGAGCATTATCCATATCTTAAAAAAGAAGATGCAACCACAGAGGCACAGAGGCACAGAGGCGCGCCCGCTATATTCAGCCAATCCGGCGAATCAGCTCTCCTGTAAAAAACTTACGAAAATAATTTACTACGCCGCTAAGCACAAAATCAGAAGTTGGCCTCTGTGCCTCTGTGCCTCTGTGGTTGCATGTCTTCTCTTCACAGGCTGCGAAGTAGGCCCAAACTACAAACCCCCAGCCACAACCATGCCGGCAGCGTTCGCCTCGGCACCATCAACGACCCAACCCTCAACCGCGGTCGTCGACACCGCTCAATGGTGGAAATCGCTGAATGATCCCGAGCTGAATTCACTCATCGCCCGCGCCGTGAATGCGAATCCCGACGTGCAGATTGCTCTGATGCATTTGCAGGAAGCGCGGACATTCGAATATGTCGCCAGCGGTCAAGCACTGCCATATCTCGATGTAGCGGGCGGGGCGGGGCGCGGATCGGGAACTAATTCGACCAAGGGACGTGTTCCGGGCCCGCTCAATGCAGGAACAAACACTACTGGATTAAAGGAAATTACCGAAGTCGCTGGCTTCGACGCGGCTTGGAATATGGATCTATTCGGCGGCCTTCGCCGCCAGATCGAAGCCGCGCGTTTCGACACACAGGCAGCGGCTCAGGCGCGCAACGAAGCATTAGTGGTCTTGATCGCGCAAGTCGCCGCAGCGTATATCGATCAGCGCGGCGTGGAATTTCGCTTGCGAATCGCCGGGGCGGACATCAGCTCGGAACAACACAGCACAGATGTCGTCAAAGCGCGCTATCAGCGCGGATTTACCACTGAGCTGGATGTGGCGCTCGCCCAGCGCCAGTTTGCGGAAGTGGAAGCCGAAATCGCGCCGCTCGAAGCTGCTCGTCAGGCCGATGAGCGGAGATTGGCGGTGCTATTGGGACAATTCCCCGGCGCGCTCGCGGCGGAGTTGAGTCATGCCGAACCGCTGCCCACATTGCCAGCAACGATAACCCCCGGATTACCGGTGGAGCTGTTGCGGCGACGCCCCGACATACAGCAATCCGAGCGCGAGCTGGCCGCATCAACCGCGCGCATCGGCGTCGCGATTAGCGCTCTTTATCCCCAAGTGTTCATCACCGGCGGCGCAGGGTTCCAGGGCCAGGGACTGGGCCGCACGCCTATCGAAAACTCATTCATCGGTTCGATCGGTCCCAGCGCCTATTGGCCGCTGCTCGATTTTGGAACGCTCGATGCGCTCGTGCAGGTGCAGGATTACCGCACCAAGGAATTGCTGCTCACTTATCAGAAAACAGTTTTGATAGCAGTAGAACAGGTGGATAACGCCGTTGACAATTACGATTCGCAGCAGCAATTATTGCAGCAACTAGATACGGCGCTCGATGCCGCTAATCGCGCGGTGGAAGTTGTCACGCAGCGCTATAACCGCGGATTCACCAATTATCTCGATGTGCTCGATGCCCAGCGCGAGTTGTATGGATTGCAGGCGCAATATGCGACAGCGCAGGAACAGGTGATTCTGGAATTCATTAATTTATACGAAGCGCTCGGTGGTGGTTGGGAAAATTATCAATCCGTACCAGCCGTGCGAAAGCCGCGGCCGGCAATATTGGCGATCTTCTCATCGCACGATGATTCGCGGAAAACAGCCACGAAATAATCGCAGGGTTTATTCTTCCATCGTCGCCAATTCCGGTTCCATAATCGGCGCTGCTTCGACCGGCGCTTCTTCCGTGTTAGCTTCTTGGAAAAGTTTCTTTTGTTCAGTACGGCGTGGCGTATAGGGGCCAATCAGATTCGCCGTGCCATTTCCGAGAAGACGGTCAAGATCAGAGACCAGCTGATTGCTCGGTTTGACGGACCATTCCGAAGGTAAAGCGATGGTCGCTTTGCCTCCGGCGGTTTCGATTTGGGTATAAAGCGGAATGCGTCCGGTGTGAGCTTTAAGCACCGGCTTAATTTCCGAGAACACTGTCATGGGATGGCGCGTGCGATCGAGTTTCAGCAAAAGGGCTTTGGTCCATTTGCTGATCGCATCTGGCAGCGGCATGACATCGTTGACCACAATGCTCGGCGATTCGCGGCGTTTGTCGATTTTGCCTTTAATGAAAACAATCGATTCCGGAGCGAGCAGATCGCCGCGCTTTTGCAGGTCTGCAAGTGTTTCCGCGAAGACCATGCACTCTAGCTGGCCCTCGAGATCTTCGAGCGTAACGATCGCCCACTGCTGGCCAGCCGAGCGACCCGATTTGGTGATGCGTTTTTTAACCGAAGCGATCAGCCCGCCAATAGTGACCTCAGTGCCGTCGGCAAGATGCAGCGCTTGACGCGTGGTGTGCGAGCCATAGCGATCGAGAGCGGATTGCTGCGCGGTGAGAGGATGGCTGGTAATGTAAAATCCGAGAACTTCTTTTTCGTTCTTGAGCAAATCAGCCTGCGGAAATTCCTCCATCGGAGGAAGTGCTTCCGGCATTCGGCTAGTCGTCGCTGTAGCTGTTTGAGTAGCCCCGCCAAACATATTCATCTGTCCCGAACGGCGATCATTCTGCATCTGTGCGCCCATCTCGACCGCTTTATCCAGCACGGTGAGCAATTGGGCGCGCTTAGCATTCGTGGAATCAAAAGCGCCACATTTGATCAGCGCTTCAATGGTCGAGCGATTGACCGCACGCAGATCAACACGTTCACAAAAGTCATAAATACTGCGAAACGCGCCACTTCCTTGCCGACCCGCGATGATAGTCTGCACTGCCTTTTCCCCAACCCCTTTAACCGCAGCGAGACCGAAACGAATCACACCCGCTCTTTGTTTTCGTTTGCCGCCTTCTTCATAGATCGGCGTAAAATCCACATCCGAAACATTCACATCCGGCGGTAAAACCTTCAGCCCCCGCGACCCATCTGGCATGGTCATCCGCTTACACTCTTCGATGTATTCCACCACCTTATCTGTTGAACCCATTTCAAACGTCAGCAACGCTGCCATGTATTCGACGGAGTGATAGGTTTTCATGTACGCGGTTTGATAAGCGATGATGGCGTAACGAGTTGAGTGGGATTTATTGAAACCGTATCCGCCGAATTTCAGAATGAGATCGAAGATCTCCTCAGCCTTATCCTTGCTGACGCCATTAGCCATCGTTCCCTTGATGAAATCGGGCTTGAACTTGGCGATGACGTCGGAGGTTTTCTTGCTGATTGCCTTGATCAACTTGTAGGCATTTGACAATTCGATGCCGCCGAGCTGATTGAAGATCTGCATGACCTGTTCCTGGTAGACCATGATGCCGTAGGTTTCTTCCAGGATTTTGTCCATGATTGGATGCACCTGCGGCACACCCTCGCGCTTGTGCTTACGGTTGCAATACAGCGGAATGAGCTCCATTGGCCCCGGGCGATAGAGAGCATTGGCAGCGATGAGGTCTTCGAGTCGGTCGGGCTGCATCTTCATGAGGAGATCGGTCATGCCGCCGGATTCAAATTGGAAAATGCCGCGCGATTCTCCTCGGCCGAAGAGAGCAAGAACCTTGGGATCAGCGAAGCTAATCGCTTCGATGTCGATCAAGCCATCTTTGTCATAGGGAACGCCTTTTTCTTTTTCCGGTGCGCCGCGCAGAGAACGGGTTTGTTTCTCGAGCTGTACCGCACGCGTGAGCGTCGAGAGCGTGCGCAGCCCGAGGAAGTCCATTTTGAGCAGGCCAACTTTTTCAGCGATCGGCCCTTCGAACTGCGTGAGAATGTTTCCATCCGAATCGCGATAGAGCGGAACGAGATTCTCCAGCGGCTGATCAGCGATGATGACACCGGCGGCATGACAACCCGCGTTGCGGCACATGCCTTCGAGTTTCTGGGCGACATCGATGATCGCTTTGGTTTGCGGATCGTCATCGTACATGCGCTGCAAATCGGGTGATTGGTCGAGTGCTTTTTTGAGCGTCATGCCGGGCGTGCCGGGAATTAGTTTCGTGATTTTATCGACGTCGGCGAGCGAGACGCCCATGACACGGCCCACATCTTTGCAGGCCGCTTTTGCCGCCAATGTTCCAAAGGTAATGATCTGCGCGACGTGCCCATATTTCTCGCGCACGTAATCGATGATTTTCTGCCGGCCATCCTGGCAGATATCGATATCGATATCGGGCATCTCATTTCGGCTCGGGTCCATGAACCGCTCGAAGAGCAGATTGTATTTCAGCGGATCGACATTGCAGAGTCCCAGCAGATAACCCACCATCGTGCCCACGCCGCTACCGCGAGCCCCCACGGGAATGCGATTGTCGCGCGCGTAATTGCAGAAATCCCACACGATCAGGAAGTACGAGCAGAAATTCTTCATGCAGATAATTTTCAGCTCGTAGTCCAGACGCACGCGGATGTCTTTAGAAATGTCAGCGGTGCCGTAGCGCCATTGCAGGCCTTCCTCGCACAATTGGCGGAGGTATTTTTCATCGGGCGATTGTCCATTGTCCTTTGTCAGTTGTGCGTTGTTGAGTTTTTCGGGGGGGACATGGTAAACCGGGGCGTATTTTTTGCCGAACTCCAGCTCGAGATTGCACATCTCTGCAATGCGCAAGGTGTTATCCATTGCCTGATCGAATGAGCCGCAGCCGACTTTCATTTCCGCCGGGCTTTTGAGATAGAGTTCGGTGGGATACTTCAGCCGATTCTCATCGTTGACCAGTTTTCCCATCGAAATGCAGCAAAGAACGTCGTGCGCGTGGTGATCTTCCTTATTCAAAAAGTGCACATCATTAGTGGCGATCAGTCCGACGCCTAACTTGGCCGCCAAATCTTCCAATTCAGGATTGACCATATCCTGTTCTTTAATTCCCTGCTTCTGCACCTCAATGTAGAAACGATCTGGCCCGAAAATCTCCACGTATGTTTCCGCGACACTTCGAGCGGCTTTTCCATCCCGCTTCATAAACGCCGAGCAGACTTCGCCGCCCAGGCATGCGCTGCTGGCGATGATTCCTTTGCTGAATTCGCGCAAGACTTCTTTATCAATGCGCGGCTTGTAATAAAACCCCTCGCGAAATGCGATACTCGAGAGTTTGATCAGATTGCGATACCCCTCAAGATTCTGCGCCAGCAAGAGCAAGTGATAAGCCGCATCCCCCGCATTCCCGCCAGGAACCGAGCGTTCGCGCCGATCGCCCGGAGCCATGTAAGCTTCCATGCCGACGATAGGCTTGATGCCTTCCTTTTTGCATTCATTGTAAAACTCAATCACGCCATGCATGGCGCCATGATCGGTAATCGCCACGGCCGGCATGTTGAGCGCTTTCACTCGCTTAACCAAATCGCCAATCCGGCAAGCGCCGTCGAGCATGGAATAGTGCGTGTGAACGTGCAGGTGAACGAACGAATCCGGCATCAAACAATCCTTTGCTTAGGGTCGCTCATTTTACACTGCCAAGACGCACTCCGTCGAAACTTATGGAGTTTTTCCACAATGACATTGCTATTAGACTGTTAGCTATGTCTCTCAACCAGGAAATCTCCGATCTATTCGCCAATCTCGCCGCGATGATGGAGCTTAAAGGCGAAAACACTTTTAAAGTGATCGCCTTCCAGAAAGTCTCCCGCATCATCCGCGAGATGAATTTCGATCTGAAAAAATGCGTGGAGGAGAACACGCTCTGTGAGATTGAAGGAATCGGCAGATCTTCGCAGCAGATTATCGAGGAATACATCAACACCGGTCGCTCTACCGTTCTCGAAGAAATCTCCGCGACAATTCCCAAAGGTCTCGGCGAATTGCTCCGAATCGAAGGTCTCGGACCCAAAACAATCCACATGCTCTGGCAGGAGAGGAGCATCACGAGCCTGGCGGAATTAAAAAAAGCCATTACGGGCGGAGGATTGGCGGGATTGAAGGGGGTGGGGGAAAAAAAGATTGCTGCAATTGAAGCCGGCATCGCAGCTCTCGCAGCGCGTGCATCCGGTGCTGCGGTAGGGGGGACACATCGTGTTGGCATCATGGAAGCGCTGGGCCCGGCAGAAGAGTTGCTAGCCCGCGTGCGAAAAATAGCAGGTGTGGAAAAGGCGGAGATTGCCGGCTCATTAAGGCGGAGGAAAGAAACGATTGCCGATGTCGACATCGTGGCCGTGGCCGAAGATGCCGAAAAAGTCGGAGCAGCTTTCGCGAAATTGCCAGGCATAGTGCAGGTGATCGGGCAGGGGGCCACGAAGACATCAGTGAAGATCGGCAATGGCATGCAAGTCGATCTGCGCGTTGTGCCAGCCAAGAGCTTCGGGGCGGCGATGGCTTATTTCACGGGGTCCAAAGAACACAACGTGAAAATTCGAGGGTTGGCATTGAAGAAAGGTTTGACCCTGAATGAATGGGGGTTTGATGTTGCAGAAGCGAAAGGGGCTAAATCAACGCCGGAAAAAGCTCGCGACAGGCAGGCGGTGGACACAGAAGAAAAAGTGTATTCCGCATTGGGCTTGGAATTTATTGAGCCAGAATTGCGTGAAGATCGAGGCGAGGTTGAATTGGCTGCACAGGGCAAATTACCAAAGCTGATTGAAGTAAAAGATTATCGCGGCGATTTGCACACGCATACCACAGCTTCAGACGGAGTCGACACAATCGAAGCCATGGCGGCAACAGCCAAGGCCCTCGGCTATGAATATCTCGCCATCACCGATCATTCCAAATCGCAGGTGATTGCCAACGGATTGTCGAATGAACGATTGATTACACACATCGCAGCGATTCACAAGGCAGCTGCGAAGATCAAAGGAATTACGCTGTTCGCTGGAGCGGAAGTGGACATCATGGCAGATGGGCGGCTGGATTATGAGCCAGAGATTTTGAAAGAACTGGACATCGTTGTTGCGTCGCCGCATTTTTCGTTGAAGCAGGAAGAGAAGAAGGCTACCGATCGACTCAAGCGAGCGATTGATACGCGCTACGTGAATATCATCGGCCATCCAACGGGGCGATTGATCAATCGGCGCGAGGGATTACCGCTTGATTTTTCAAAGCTGTTCCCACGCGCCGCCGCGAAAGGAACCGCTTTGGAGATTAATGCCGGTTATCCACGGCTGGATTTAAACGACCTCAACGCCCGCGCCGCCCTGCAAGCCGGTTGTGTGCTCTCCATCAATACCGATTCACATTCCACTGGCGAACTCGAAACCATCTGGCAAGGCATCTGGGTCGCCCGCCGCGCCTGGGCGACGAAAATGAATGTGCTGAATTGCTGGGGAATCGAAGAAGTGAAAGTATTTCTCGCCAAGAAGAGATAAAGAAGAAGCCCCGGATGTACATCCGGGGCTACGAGTGCTTGGATTATTCCGCCGCGAGGCCGCGGCGGCTAAGAGTTAAGGGAAAAAACCGTGACGGCTTGTCTTAACTCCCTCCCTTGTACTCAGGGGGAGGGCAGGGGTGGGGGTTCTTTTTTTCATCGTTCCCTGGCCTGAGCGCAGTCGAAGGCATCATTCATCGTTCAGCGTTTGGCAATGACCCCCACCCTACCCCTCCCCCTGAGTACAAGGGGAGGAATGTAAGGGTTTGTTCCCTTAACCCTAAACAATTATCGGCATGTGACTTTATTAGAATCCGTAATTATTTACGGCCCAATTGCAACAGTGCCCTCTTCGCCCGTGCGAATTCGATAGCACGCATCCAACGGCAGAACGAAAATCTTGCCATCTCCAATGCGGGGAGGTTCAGAGCGAGCCGCTTGCTCAATCGCGGCGACTGTTCGCTGCACGAAGCCATCATTCACAGCGATTTCAAGCTTCACCTTCGGCAACAGGCGAATCGGAATTCGCCCGCCGCGAAATGTTTCTGTATAGCCGCGCTGACTACCGCACCCGAAGACGTTTGACACGGTCATCAAGTGTACTTCCTGAGCATCAAGTGCATTCTGCACAGCTTCCAGTTTGTCAGGTCGAACAATAGCAATAATCATTTTCATATAAGTAGACCCTTCATAAAAACCTTCGGCTTGACTGGTGGCTCGTTGCGGTTGGCCGCTGCCGGCCGGTCAAGCCGAAGGGGTAAGAATTCAAACTTTCAAAACTGCATTACATTGTGGACATCCCGAGATGCCCATTGGCTGGACTGCCCGCCGTGCGAGCGACGGAAGCGTGGGCATTAACCAGCTCCGCTGGCACGCCCGAGGGCGCCGCCCAGGGAGCAACGACATATTCCGGATAAGCCGAAATACCATGCTCGTGAAGGTCCAGACCTTCGATTTCGCCGTCCTTGCTGACACGCAGGCGACCGAACATATGCAGCACGCCGAAGACGATCATCGCGATGACGAATGTAGAGGCACAGATGATAAAGCTACCTATGATCTGTGCTTCAAGGACCTTCATCCCGCCACCGTAGAACAGACCAGTCAGCGCAGGATTGTTGACCGGGTCGATGACGGGGATGCCGGTGGGGCTGGAGCCGGCGGCTGCGTATTGGCCGGAGGCAAACAGACCCAGCGAAAGAGTCCCCCATACGCCGCAGAGGCCATGAACAGGCCACGCGCCGATGGGATCATCGATTCGCACAAATTCCAGCAGATCAATGCCCAGGATGACGATCACGCCGGCGATAGCGCCCAAGGCACAAGCGCCGGTCGGACTGACCCAATAGCAGGGGCACGTGATGGCGACCAGACCGGCCAGAAAGCCGTTCGTGATCGCGCCAGCGTCCCATTTTCTGCTGCGGAAATAAACCACAAATTCCGCCAGCAAACCGCCGGTGCAAGCGGCGAGGGTGGTGTTGGCGGCGATGCGTCCGATCCCGCCGAAGTCCATCGCCGAGAGCGAGGAACCGGGGTTAAAGCCGTACCAGCCGAACCACAGAATGAAACCACCGATCACACCCATGACCAGATCGTGGGGGAGCATGGGCGAACCGCCATCGCGTTTGAACCGGCGCCCGATTCTGGGCCCAAGCATAATGCCGCCGGCCAGCGCGATCCATCCACCGATGGAGTGCACTACCGTCGAGCCAGCAAAGTCGTGGAAGTTCATCCCGAAGTTGGGAAGAAAGTGTGTGTAGTTGGTCCAGGTAGCAGTCTGGTTCAAATTCCCCATCGTATTGAGGAATCCATCCGGTCCCCAGGCCCAGTGCCCAATGATCGGGTAGATAAAGCCCGAGACACAAATCGAGTAAAGAATATCGCCGATGAAATCGGTACGCCCGATCATCGTGCCCGAGCAGATGGTCGAAGCGCAGTCGGCGAACGCGAACTGGAAAACCCAGTGCGCCAGAACCGGAACACCACTTGCGCCATAGGTGGTGAAAGCGGTGATGCCAGTGAGGAAGAACCAGCTCTGCGAAGCGTTATTGGGATCATGCCAGCCGATGAAGCCGTTGCCAGCTCCGAACATGAAGGCATATCCCCAGGTGTAGTAGAGGAAACCGCACAAGCAGGTGTCGAATACGCATTCAACCAGCACATTGACGGTTTCGCGCGAGCGG